>JAYUVX010000107.1:0-6290 GCA_043753855.1 Myxococcales bacterium
CCGCCGGCACGCGGGTGGCGAAGACCACTGCCAAGCCGGGCGCGAACAACGCCGCTGCCAGGCCGGGCACGAAGACCTCTGCCAAGCCGGGTACGAAGACCGCCACCACGCCGGCCGGGAGGACCACCGCAAAGTCCGCTGCAACGCCGGCCGGGAAGACCACCGCAAAGCCGGCCGCGAAGACCACCGCAACGCCGGCCGCGAAGACCGCTGCAACGTCGAACGTAACCAGGACCGCTGCGAAGTCGGGCGCGAAGACGACCCCCGCAACGCGAGGCGCGAAGACGACCCCCGCAACGCGAGGCGCGAACAAGTCCGCGGCGAACAAGCCCGCGGCAAACAAGCGCCGCTAGCGACTACTTCTTGTCCGGCTTCTTGCCGGCCTTGTTGCTCGCGCTGTCGTCGGCGAGCGCCGGTACATCGTCATCAACGGCGGCGTCGTCGGATGTGGCCGTTGCCTTCGTAGCCGGAGGCTTGGCCGCCTCGGTGGCCTTGCGGGTGGCTTCCTTTGCCGCCCACTCCTCGTCCTGCTTCTCGCGACGCTCGGCGGCCTCGCGCTCGTCGGCCTCTTCCTTGATCCGCTTGGCCTCGGCGAGCGCATCGTCGGTCACGACCGCCTTCGCCTTCGCCTCGGGCTCGGATTTGACAGCCGGGGCCTTGGCCTTCACCTTCGCCTCCGGCAGCGGCTTCGCCTCCTCTTCCTTCAGGATCGTCTTCAGCTTCTGCTGCATCTCGCCCGACGTCCGGGTCAGCGGCACGGCGGGCTTTCCGTTCTTCAGCAGCCGGCTGATGAAGTAGAGCGTCACGCCGAACGCGAGCACCGAGCTCCACTGCGCGAACGTCAGGCCGGCGTAGCGCGGATCGCTGGTCTCGGGGCGCAGGTAGTCGAGGAAGAACCGCACCGGCGCGTAACACATGCCGGCGAACGCGATCAAGAAGCCCGCCGGCATCCGCTTGGTCGGGCGGAACGCGAACCACAGCATCAGCAGGTTGACCGGGATCAAGTAGAGCAGCTCGATCAAACCGAGGTTCCAGGCGCGGATGAGCTCGCCGGTGCCCGGGTAGGTCTGCGCGAGGTGCGCGATGCCACTGTTGTGAAGCACGGCATCGCCGAACCGCGGATAGTCCATCGCGAGGACCGAGTACCAGGCCGAGGGATCGACGGCCGCGCCGATGTGATCGGAGACCACGGTGCAGCCGATCCGTCCGATCGAGAACGCGGGAAGTAAACCGACGATGCAGATGTCGGCCATCAACCGCGCATCGAGCCGCTTCCACCACACATAAAATGCGAAGCCCATGGCTCCGCCGATGAAGCCGCCGTACGACGAGATGCCCGCCCAGATCTTGAACAGCAGCAGCGGATCTTGCTGGAGCTCGGGCCACTGGTAGGCGAGCACGTCGAAGACGTGTGCGCCGATGAACCCGGTCACCGTGATCCACCCGGTGATGCCCCGGATGTGGTCATCGGGCACGCCGTGCCACTCGGCGTAGCGCCGGAGCAGGCTGGCACCGATCAGCACGCCGGCGGCGACGATCACGCCGAACGTCTGGATTGGCAACCCGGCGCCAATCGGGATCTTGAACAGCACGCCGGATTCGAAGAACGGCAGGCCGGCAGCGGACAGGACGGCGTACATGCGGAGTGGAGCCTACACCAGGGGCAAGGCCGCGCTATGATCGTGGCGTGATCTGGGAACCGTTTGCGCTGGCACTGTTTCTCGGGCTGATCGTGTCTGCCGGCCTGTACTTCGCCTACCTGTGGCCGTCGGTCGAACCATCGGACGCGGAACCGCCGGTGAGAGTTGAAGATAAGCGGGTCGTCACGATCGCACGAGCGCACGCCGATCCGATCGCGACGAGCCTTCCGCCGAGTGCGGCGAACCCCGCCCCCGCGCCGGCCCAGCCCGCGATCCAGGCGGTGGATCCGGCGCTGGCACCTGCGGAGGATCTCGCCAACGCTGCCGACGAGGCCGCGGAGAAGGCGGACCGGATCGCCGAGAAGGCCGCGCTGAAGGCCGACAAGGCCGCCGACAAGGCCGACAAGGCCGCCGAAAAGTCCGATCGCGCCCGCGAGAAGGCGGAGCGTACGCAAGACCCAGCGGACCAGGCGGCCGACGATGCGAATGCCAGCGCTGCCGGTGTGGCGGCCGACAAGGCAAACGTCGCCGCGGGCCAGGCCGATCTGGCGGCCGCCCACGCCGCGACCGCCGCCGACGAGGCGGAGACGGCCGCTGCGACCTCCGACCACCACGAGGACGGCCTCGCCGCCAAGGACCCGACCCGCTCGTGAGCTCGCGGCCGGCCGCGCTGGTAGTCACGCTGGGGTGCGCCCTCGCTGCGATCGCACCGGCACGCGCGACGCCGCCGGGGCCCCGGGGCGAGGTCGTGCGCGTCGAGCACGTCGATCCGGCGACGGTCCCGACGCGGGGCCCCGCGAATGCGCTGGTCACCGTCGAGCTGTTCTTCGCGCCCTCGGCGATGAACCGGGTCGCCGCGTACCGTCAGCTCGAGGCGCTGGCCGCCAAGCACCCTGCGCGGATCCGCGTGATCTATCGGATCGTCCAGCGCAACACCCAGCCCCCCGGTCCCCAGCTCCCGACGCTCGCCCTCGAGGCCTACGCGCAGGGCAAGTTTAACGAGTTCGTCACTGCGATCCAGGCGACGCGCAGCACGCTCACGCGCGATCAGATGATCGAGGTCGGCCGGAAACTGGGGCTCGATCCGCAGCGCCTCGACCGCGCGATCACCGAGGATCGTTACCGCGACGTGATCGTCGCCAACGAGCGCCGCCTCGAGCGACTGCGCGGCACGTCGGCACCGATGATGTTCTTCAACGACAAGCCGATCCGGACCTCGCTATCCTCGACGAGCGACGTCGAGCTCGAGTCCGCGTACGTCGAGGCGTACGATCGAGCGCGCGACATGATCGATCGCGGGATCGAGCGCAAGGACCTGCTCGCCGCGTTCGACGCCGAGATGCTGCAGAGCGTCCAGCCGGTCGTGATCACCACCGGCCCGAGCGGCGACGAGGCCGACACCGAACCCAGCGACCATCCGCTCGCGAGCCCGCCGCTCCAGCTCGCCGGCCTGCCCTCGCTCGGCAAGCCCGGCGCGACCGCTCCGGTCCCCGTCGTGATTGTCTGCCGTCCGAACGCCGCGGACTGCCTCGATCTGCTGCGCAGGATTCGCAACGTCCACAATACGTATCGCGGCGAGATCCGGATCGTGTGGGCACCGTGGTTCGAGGTCGCCCGCGAGGATGCGGCGGAGCTCGCGATGCTCGGCGATGCCGCCCTGTGTGCCGAATCCGCGGGCTCGAGCCCCGATGATCTCGACACCTCGCCGGGATGGCAGTGGGTCACCGAGACCTACGCGCAGATCCAGAGGGCTCGCGGCCGGCGGATCGCACCCGACAAGCTGATCGACGCCGTCGCGGTGAAATTGCATATCAGCACCCAGACCCTCTCGGCGTGCCGCGCCCGGATCGCGAACGCTACGCTCGACTGGATCGAAGCAGCCCGGCAGTCCGGACTCGGGAGCTCCCCCGCGATCGTCATCGGAGGGCGCATCTATCACGCGCTCAGCGATCCGACGATCATCCAGCAGCTGATCGAGGCCGAGCTGGCCCCCGGGGTCCTGGGGCGCTGCTCGACGCTGGGCTGCTGAAGCGGTCGTTTGACCGCTTTGGGTGGGCGTGTTACCCGAGATGGGTGGAGCTGACGTTCGCCGCAGCGACCGATGTTGGTCGTCAGCGTAACCACAACGAGGATAACTTCCTCATCGACAAGAAGCTGCGGCTGTTCCTGGTCGCCGATGGCATGGGGGGGCACGCGGCGGGCGAGGTCGCCAGCTCGATCGCCGTCCACGAGGTCCGCGATGCGATCCACAACAAACGCGAGCTGCTCGATCGGTATCGCGTCGATCATCCGGGCGTACAGTCGTACGAGATCTTGCAGCTGCTCGAGCATGCGGTGCAGGCCGCGTGCGGTGCCGTCCATGCGCGTGCGCAGGCGGAGCAGGACAAGCGCGGCATGGGGACCACGGCGACGGTGCTGCTGATCGCCGGCGGAGGGGATCACCTGCGCGGCTTCATCGCTCACGTCGGTGACAGCCGATGCTACCTGGCGCGCCAGAACCAGTGCCACGTGCTCACCGAGGATCACTCGCTGATGAACGAGCTGGTCCGCCGCGGCAAGCTCAACCGCGAGCAGATCGAGAGCTCGCCGTACAAGCAGTACAAGAACGCGGTGACCCGCGCGGTCGGTGTCTACTCGTCGGTCGAGGTCGACACCTTCGACTTCGATATTCTTCCCGGCGACCGCCTGCTGCTGTGCTCCGATGGCATGTACGCCTACATCGACGAGGACGAGCTCCCGAAGCAGCTCGCGGATGGCGAGGTCACGGACGTACCGCGCAGGCTGGTCGATCGCGCGAATGCCGGTGGCGGCCACGACAACATCACCGCCGTGGTGATCCGGGTAGGCGCGACCGCGTCCGCCGAGCTCGCGCCACGCAACAACGAGGTCTCGCTCAAGCTCGAGGTGCTCAAGGGCATGCAGATGTTCCGGTTCTTGTCCTACAAGGAGCTGGTACGCGTCGGTACGATCGCGGAGATGGTGGAGCTCGCCGCCGATCAAGTGGTTTTCACCCAGGGCCAGCCCGGTGACTCGATGTACGTCGTGGTCTCCGGCAGCATGCGGCTCGCGAAGGGCGACACCATCGTCGCTGAGCTCGGCAAGGGTCAGCACTTCGGAGAGATGTCGCTCGTCGATCGCTCGGTGCGCTCGCTGACCGCGACCGCCAACGAGCCGACACGGCTGGTCGCGATCTCGCGCAAGGACTTCTACGAGATCATCAAGCGCGAGCCCGCCAGCGCGGTGAAGATGCTGTGGAGCTTCGTGCAGGTGCTCGGCCAGCGGCTGCGCAAGACGACGAACGACCTCTCGGACGCGCTGCATGGCGATCGCCACGGCACGGAGACCGAGGAAGAAAATTTGGTCGCGGACTAGAGGAACGCTCGGCGCCGAGCTCGGGAATCATCGGCCACGCCGGCATCCGCGACCCGCTGCTTGCGCAGCATCGCGGCTGGGATGTGGACAGCGTGGCGAGCCGCAGGAGCGGCGCAGCATCGAGCGCTACATTTGCGACCGAGTGGGTCGGCCGCGCAACAACTGCGGGGGGCACGCGGCCGCAATCGCCGGCCCGGCCATCGGCGTGAGCGGCCGCGCACTTGCACTCACGCTGTGTCGCGCCCTCGTCGCGTCGCCAAAGGGTACCGCATGGTCCGCATCGTTTTTCTGATCGTTGTTTGCGCGCACGGCCTACTCCATTTCCTCGGGTTCGCGAAGGCCTTTGGCCTCGCCGAGCTGCCGCAGCTCACGCGCGCGATCTCCCGGCCATGGGGCGTGGTCTGGTTGATCGCGGGTGTCCTCACGCTCGCAGCAGCACTGCTGCTGCTGCGAAGCCCACGGTGGTGGTGGATCGTCGGCGCGGTTGCCGTAGGCGTCTCGCAGATCGTCATCGTCGCGAGCTGGCGCGACGCGCGGTTCGGCACGCTTGCTAATCTCGTCCTCCTCGCCGGTACGGTCTGGGGATTTGCACACCGTGGCCCATGGAGTCTGACCGCGGCATACGAGCGCGACCTCGAGCTCGCGACACCCGCTC
This sequence comes from Myxococcales bacterium, assembly GCA_043753855.1. Lineage (GTDB taxonomy): Bacteria > Myxococcota_A > Polyangia > Haliangiales > Haliangiaceae > JABFXX01. The sequence goes on from JAYUVX010000107.1 coordinate 5,668, forward strand.
GCAACGGCGAGGTGTTGATGGAGGCCGACCTGGTCGCGCTACCCGAACCGGTGCGGCGATACGTCCGTGCATCCGGTGTGGTGGGTCAACCCAGGGTCCAGAACCTTCGCGCGACGTGGACCGGCCGCATCCGAAGTGACCCGCACGCGGCATGGATGGCCTTCACCGCGGACCAGCTGAACACCTTCGAGTCACCGCGGCGGTTCTTCCTGATGGACGCGACGATGAAGGGCCTCCCCGTGGATGTGCTCCATGCGTTCGACGAGCACGGGGCGACGATGCGGGTCCGGTTGCTGTCGATGAAATCCATGGTCGACGCTAGCGGCGCTGCGCTCACCCGGTCGGAGACCGTCACGCTGTTCAACGACCTCTGCTTGCTTGCCCCCGGTGAGCTCGTGCGGCCTGGGATCAGCTGGGACTCCGCGGACGCGCACACCGCACGCGCGCGCTTCACCCTGGGCGCCAACACGATCTCCGCGACCCTCGTGTTCAATGACGCCGACGAGCTGGTGGACTTCGCGTCCGACGATCGCAACCCGTCTCCCGACGGTAGCTCCCCACCGACAAGATGGACCACGCCGGTACGCGACTACGGGCGCGTCGGGCCGGCGCGGGTGTTCCGG
>JAYUVX010000108.1:0-6229 GCA_043753855.1 Myxococcales bacterium
CGACGTGGACCCGGTGGGCGCGTGCGTGGGCATGAAGGGCAGCCGGGTGCAGGCGGTGGTCCAGGAGCTGCGCGGCGAGAAGATCGACATCGTGCCCTACGACGACGACCCCGCTCGGTTCGTGTGCAACGCCATCGCGCCGGCCGAGGTGTCGCGCGTCATCATCGACGCCGAGGGTCACCGCATGGAGCTGGTGGTGCCCGACGAGAAGCTGTCGCTGGCCATCGGCAAGAAGGGCCAGAACGTCCGCCTCGCCAGCCAGCTCACCGGCTGGCGCATCGACATCCACTCGGAGTCCAAGATCTTCGAGCTCGAGCGTCGCGCGAAGGAGCAGATCGGCGCGGCCGTCGCGAGCGAGGGCTTCGAGCAGAGCGTCGCCGAGAACCTGTTCAAGCTCGGATGGCGCTCGGTCAACGAGCTGTCGCGCGCCGCGGTCGAGGAGATCGCAGGTCTACCGGGCATCGGCGGTGCCGAAGGTGCACGCCGGGTGATCCTCGCAGCCCAGGCGTACATCGCGTCCGGCGGCCGGCGTCGCGACGATGCGCGCAAGGAATCCGAGCGGCGACAGAGCCTGTCGGGCGGCCAGCAGCTGCTGGAGCTCGACGGGGTCGACGAGGACGTGCTCACCGTGCTCGCCACGGCGAACATTCACTCGCCCGAGGACCTCATCAAGACGCCGATCGAATCGATCGCGACCACGACCGGCATCGACATGGGAGATCTCGCACGGCTCCGGCAGCGCGCGATCAGCTGGCTCTCGGAGGTCTCCTCCTGAGTGCTTCCCCGCAGCGCACGTGCACCGGCTGCCGGGTGATCACCACCCAGGCCGACTTGATGCGCGTTGCCGTGGACGGTTCACGCCTGGTGCTCGACGCGCGGCGTCGACTCCCGGGGCGTGGTGCCTACGTGCACCTCCGGCCCAGCTGCGTGACCGTTCCCGGGCTGGCGAAGAGCCTGCGGCGTTCGGTGAGTTCGAGTGACGTTCAGCGACTGGTGGCTCAGATGTCACCAACCCATGACAATTCAAGGTCGATCGCACCGTTGGCGAGTGATCGACCTGGCCAGAATGGCTATGGCCTTGGGACCGGAGACCCTGTAGAAACTCCCCCACGGCGAAGCGAAGGATGACCGCATAGATGACGCGCGTTTACGAGATAGCGAAAGAGGTGGGGATCCCGAACAAGGATCTGATCGCCAAGATTCGAGCGCTTGGTCTCGAGGTGAACAATCATATGTCCTCCCTCGATGCTGACGACGTCGCGCGCATCAAGCGTTCGCTCGAGAAGGAGAAGCAGTCGGTTGCTGCTCCTGCGCAGACCAAGGTTCTGTCGACGGGGACGGTGCTTCGGCGCCGTTCCAGCGGAGACAAAGCCGCCGGCGATTCCGGATCGTCGGCTTCGGAGGAGCGTTCCAGCGAGCGTACTCCGATCGTCGCTCCAGCGGCCGCCACGGCCCAGGCCCCGGTGATCCGCCGGCGCGTGGTCGCCGAGGAACCCGCTGCCCCGGTCGCGGCTGCGCCCGCCGCTGTCGCACCGCCGCCACCCGCGGTCGCTCGCACGATGACGCCGCCGACTCCGGCGCCCGCACCACGCGTGCAGGTGCACGAGGCGCCGAAGGTGATCGACGAGGCGCCACCGCCGATCTCGGCGCCGATCGCTCCGCCGCCGGTCGTCGAGGCTCGTCCTGCCGCGCCCGTTGCGGCGGCCGAGCAGCGTCCGATCGTCGTCGAGCGCGCGCCCGAGCGTGCCCCGGCCCCGCCGCCTGCGCAGCCAGCACCGCCGCCCATCGTCGTGCAGAGCGATCGCGCTCCGTCCGCTGCGGCTCCCGCGGCCGAGCGTCCGCGCTCGCGCGTGATCCTCAATGGACCGCAGATCGTCGCGCGAGGTGGCGGAAGCAATGGCGAAGGAACGCAGCAGGTTGCGCGCCCGGTCGCGCCCACGCCGCCGCCATCGACGCAGCTCCCGCCGCGCATCCTGAATCAGCCGCCCACGCAGCAGCCACAGGAAGCGCGTTCTGTCGTCGAGGAACCGCAGGGCGATGCACGCCAGCGGTTCGAGGCCGAGCTCCAGAAGGCGCGTCAGCGGACGGTCGTGCAGGACATGCGTCGTCCGCGTCCGGACACTGCGCAGATCGAGCCCGCAGCGAGCGCTGGCTCCGAGGGAACGCCGGAAGGTGCCGCCCAGGCACCGGTGGCGCGCGATCCGTCGCGTCCCGCCGTCGGCAGCGTGATCGCGCTCCCGCCGCGCATCAAGATCACCGAGCGCACGCCGGTCGTCGGTCGTCCGCCTCCGGGCGCGGCGCCCGCCAATCCGATCCGTGGTCGGTTCGCGCAGCAGCAGCAGCGCGGCGGTCGTCCGGGTGGTGGCCCCGGTGGCCGCCCGGGTCCCGGCAATGACTTCGGTCGCAAGAAGCTGCCCCTCGGCAAGAAGGGCAAGCAGACGACGATCACCACCCCCGCCGAGCACAAGCGCGTCATCCGGATCGAGGATTCGATCACGGTGGCCGACCTCGCGCGCGGCATGGGTATCAAGTCCCCCGAGGTGCTGAAGAAGCTCTGGGGCATGGGCATGACCGGCGTCAACATCAACGCCGCGATCGACTTCGACACCGCGCAGCTCCTCGCGAACGAGTTCGCGTACGAGGTGCAGAACGTCGCTTTCAAGGAAGACGACATCTTCTCGCAGAAGGTCGACGAAGCCGAGACGATGATGCCGCGCTCGCCGGTCGTGACCGTCATGGGTCACGTCGACCACGGCAAGACCACGCTGCTCGACTCGATCCGCAAGGCACGTGTCGCGCAGGGTGAGGCCGGTGGCATCACCCAGCACGTCGCCGCCTACAAGGTGAAGGCGCCGGGCCACGGTGACATCGTGTTCCTCGATACGCCGGGTCACGAAGCGTTCACGGAGATGCGTGCTCGTGGCGCGCAGGCGACCGACATCGTGGTGCTCGTCGTCGCGGCGAACGACGGCGTGATGCCGCAGACGGTCGAGGCGCTGGCGCACGCTAAGGACGCCAAGGTCACGATCATCGTCGCGGTCAACAAGATCGACACGCCGGATGCGGCGCCCGATCGCGTCCGTCAGCAGCTGGCCGACAAGGGCCTGATCCCCGAGGAGTGGGGAGGTGACACGATCTACGTCAATGTCTCCGCTCTCAAGGGCGAGAACATCGACAAGCTGCTCGAGGCCATCGCGGTCTCGGCAGAGGTCCTCGAGCTCAAGGCGAACCCGAACAAGCCGGCGTCCGGCCTGGTGATCGAGGCTCGCCTCGATCGCAACCGCGGCCCGATGGCGACCGTCCTGATCCAGGAAGGCACGCTGAAGACCGGTGACATCCTCGTCGCAGGTCGGGTGTTCGGAAAGGTTCGCGCGATGCTCGACGATCGCGGCAATCCGCTCGACGAAGCAGGTCCGTCGACGCCGATCGAAGTCCTCGGACTCGATGGCGTTCCCGAGGCCGGCGATCTCGTGAACGCGGCGGACGACGACAAGGCGGCCAAACAGGTCGTCGAGCACCGTCGCCAGCAGCATCGCAAGCGCGAGCTCGCGTCGACGACGCGGATCTCGCTCGAGGGCATGATGGAGCGCAACTCTGTCGATGCCATCAAGGAGCTGAAGATCGTCCTCAAGGCTGATGTTCAGGGTTCCGCGGAGGCGCTGAAGGCGGCGCTGATCAAGCAGTCCACCGAGAAGGTGCGCGTCGTCGTGATCGCTGCCGGCGTTGGCGGCATCACGGAGAGCGACGTCAACCTCGCGAAGGCGGGCGGCGCGATCATCGTCGGCTTCCACGTCCGTCCCGCCGGCAAGAGCGCGAAGCTCGCCGAGCAGGAAGAGGTGGAGATCCGGCTCTACGACATCATCTATGACGCTCTCGACGAGGTGAAGGCGGCAATGGCCGGCCTGCTCGCGCCGATCAAGCGCGAGGTGGCGATGGGCAAGCTGGAAGTGCGGGAGACCTATTCGATCCCCAAGATCGGCATGGTCGCCGGCTGCATGGTCCAGCAGGGCAAGATCACCCGCAAAGCGCACCTCCGGATCATCCGCGAGGCCGTCCAGATCTACGAGGGCAAGATCGGCAGCCTTCGCCGCTTCAAGGACGACGTCAGCGAGGTCGGCAACAGCTTCGAGTGCGGCGTGATGGTCGCGGGCTACAACGATCTGAAGGTTGGCGACGTCATCGAGGCCTACGAGGTCATCGAAGAAGCGGCCCAGCTCTAGGAGTAGACTCGACGAATGAGTGCGCAACGCAAGGCACGGGTCGAGCACGCACTCAAGGAAGCGCTGCAAGCCGCGATCACCCACGACGTTCGGGATCCGCGCGTGCGCGCGGCGACGCTCGTCACCGTCAGCAAGGTCGAGCTCAACGTCGATCTGTCGGTGGCGAACGTCTACATCTCCGTGATCGGTGACGATGCGACGGCCGATGGCGTGGTGGCCGGGCTCGCCAAGGCCGCAGGATTTCTACGTGGTCCGATCGGTCGGTCGTTGAACCTCCAGCACGCGCCGGAGCTGCGGTTCACCCACGATGTCTCGATCGACATGAGCGCGAAGCTCCACCAGATCGTCCGCGAGGACGAGGAGCGGGCGCGCGCAGCCGGCCGGGATCCCAAGGCAACCGGGATCGTCGAGCCGCCGAAACCTCCGAAGGAGGAGACGTGAGCGACCAGCGGCGCCGCACCACGGAGCCGACCGCCACGGTACCCGCACAGCTCGAGGAAGCGCTCACCCAGGCGTGCGATATCCTGCGCAAGGCTCAGCGGATCCTGCTGACCAGCCACCGGCGCCCCGATGGCGATGGCACCGGATCGATGTGCGGCCTCGCGTCGCTGCTCCGCGCGCTCGGCAAGATCGCGGTGATCTACTCGGTCGATCCGATCTCTCGCCGCTACAAGTGGCTCCCGCTCGCGAACACCACGGTCCAGACCATCCCGTTCGACGAGCGGTTCGATTGCACGATCGTCGTCGACTGCGCGGACATCGCGCTGCTCGGTGACACGCTGCCTCCCCCGGAGGTGACCGGCGTCGTGATCACGCTCGATCATCACGCGAGTGGTCATCCGTTCGGTGACATCGCCGTGTGGGATCCCGCTGCCGCCGCGGTCGGCGTGATCGTGGTCCGGATCGCCGAGCGCGAGGGCTGGCCACTGACGCCCGAGGCCGCGGTGCCGCTCTACGTGTCGCTGATCAGCGACACCGGCGGTTTCCGTCACGCGAACACCAACGCCGAGGCGCTGCGCTGCGGCTCGAAGCTGATCCAGCACGGCGTGGTGCCATCGACGGTCGCCGCGAGCCTCGAGGAGCGGCCGAGCCCGGGCAAGCTGCGGCTGCTCGGCGCCGTGCTGTCGACGCTCGAGCTGCAGTGCGCCGGTCGCGTCGGTGTGCTGTCGGTGACCACCGACATGGTCGAGGGCGCGCGCGCCTCGTGGGAAGACATCGAGGGCATGGTCAACTGGGGCCGCAACGTCGAGGGCGTGCAGGTAGGCGTGCTGCTCACCACGGCCAAGGGCGGCGGCGTGCGGGTCTCGATGCGCTCGCGCAGCGACAAGGTCGACGTCGGGAAAGTTTGTATGACGCTCGGCGGTGGGGGGCACCCCGGTGCGGGCGGCTGCCACATGAACGAATCGCTCGCTCAGACCAAGGACAAGGTCGTGCGTGCGCTCGAGGCCGCGTTCAACCGGCAGAGCCGGCCCGTGATCGACCCGACACCCGATCCGTCGGGTGGGTGATACGATGGTGCGCATGCGATCGAGCTGGGGACTCGCGATCATCCTCGTCGCCGCCGCGTGCGGTGACGATGGCCATGCCGCTCTCGACGCGGCGCCAGGCGATGGCGTGGGCGGGCAGCTCGACGCACCGCTCGATGCGGATCCGCTGCACCCGCCGACGCTCGCCGATACCGGGCTGTGCACCAACGCCGCGTGCACCACGTACGCCGCCAACGCCCACTCGTACGTCCCGCAGTACGCGCTGTGGTCCGACGATGCGACGAAGAAGCGCTGGATCTACCTGCCGCCCGGCACGCAGATCGACACGTCGAACATGAACTTCTGGAAGTTCCCGGTCGGCACCAAGCTGTGGAAGGAGTTCACGCGAGATGGTGTGCGCGTCGAGACCCGCTTCATGCTGAAGATCAAGGCGGATGACAGCCAGGTCGGCTCGTGGTTGTTCGCGAGCTACGGCTGGAACGGTACGCAGGACGCCACCACCGAGGCCACGCCCGCTGGCGT
>JAYUVX010000109.1:0-6223 GCA_043753855.1 Myxococcales bacterium
TGCCGTCGATCTCGACGACTCCGCAAGTGCCGCCCGTGGGTTGCTGAAACGCAAACGTTGCCGTGCGCACGGCGCCCGCCTCGAGCTCGGTAGTCGGGCCGCGCGGGAACAAGCCGAGCGTCTTAATCCCGGCGCGTTGACCTTCTGCCATCCGCAAGCGGCTGGCGTCTTCCACGAAGAAGAAGCGGAACATGGGCGCTACGAGTCAGCGATCGCGGTGTCGCCATTCGCGTAGCGGATGAATGGCATCGCTCGATTGTGCAGGTCCGTCAGTACGACCTCGCCGGTCTCTCCCTCGCGGGCCGGACGCTGCGTTCCGTTCTCGGTGACGACGACCTCGACGACCAGGTTCTCCATCGATACGTGCAGGCCATCGTGCGCCTCGCACTCGGCGGCGATCATCATCACCTCGCGGCACCCGTAGGTATCGAACACCGTGGGCCCGAACGCCTCCTCGAGATCCGCGCGGTCGCCGGGCAGCAGCCGCTCCGCGCCGCAGATCACCGGCAGGGTGCTCCACGCGCGCAGATTTCTGCGATTGATGAACCGCGCGAGCTCGCCGCCGGCCTGCGCGTAACACACGAGCACGTGCGGCCTCGTACGCGTGAGCACGTCCACCACGTGCAGCAACTGCGCGTCGGTCATGATCGCGCACGGGATATGGATGTCGCGGTGCAGGTAGTGGTCGAGCTTGATCTTGGCGCGCGTTCGCGTCGCTCCGGGCATGGTCCGGCTCGTCGTACCTGCCAGCGAGCTCAGCGACGACCGGCAGGTGACGGGTTGTAGCGCTCGGCGACGAACGGCCCATCAGTCCCACCGGTGATCAGGATCGTGCCATCGCACAGCACCGCGGCCTGATGCGTGGCGCGCGGGATCGCGAGCCGATCGGTGGGCACGACGTCGACCGAGCCATCGAGCGGATCGAGCCGGGCGATGAACGCGGTCGCCGTTGGTGGGCCACCGGGCTCCGAGCGTCCTCCGACGATCAGCACGCGGCCATCCGGCAGCGGCGTGGCGGTGAAGTCGATGATGCCGGCGGTCTCCGGCAAATCGCCCGCCGATCGAAAGCCTGCATCGAGCGTGAACACCTCCAGGGTCCGCACGCCGTTGTTTCCGGCGTCGATGCCGCCGATCAACAGCACGCTGCCGTCGGGCATTCGCACCGCTTGGTGGTGCGAACGCGGGATCAGCATCGACGGTGCGAACACGGTCGGATTCGAGAGCTCTTCTCGGAGCGGCTTGAACAGCTCCGCGACCGCCACCGGCGCACCCGTGCGATCGGTGCCGCCAGCGATCAGGACCGGCGCACCGAGGTCATCGCCGAGCCGGGTGGCGGTGTGCCCGGTGCGCGGATGCGCGAGCACGGCCTTCTGCAGCGGACGCACCTCGATGCCATTGCCGAGCGTCAGCTCGGTGGTGGTCCCGACCGGCGGGCCGCCGGGTGGATTCCCGCCGATGACGATCACCCGACCATCCGTCAATGCGGTCGCGGTGAGCCCGACCCGCGGCATCGGTGCTCGCAGGTCATCGAACCGCTCGGTCTCGCGCGATGGATCGACGAGCTCGATGAACGGCGCGCCGACCGCGCCGACCTGCCCGCCGACCACGACGACCCGCGGCGGTATGGTGCCGATCAGCGCCTCGACCGATCCGGTACGTCGCTCGATCGAGCCCACGCTGGACAGCACGCCGGTGACCGGGTCGTAGCGCTCGACCGTGGACACGCCGCTGCCGCCGGAGTCCCCACCGAGGATCAGGGCGCTGCCCTGGTACGACACGCCCTGGCCGTGATCGCGATCCACCGGCGTCACACCGAGGCTCGCGAACTTGACGCTGCGCGAGAAGAACAGATGTGGTGATGGCGCGGTTGCCTTGGCGTCGACGTGAAACGCGCAGCTGCGGCCGTACGCGACGTTGCTGGCGCCCACGAAGCCGCTCAGGTGGATCACCAGATCATCTCCGAACGGAGCCCCTGCGATCCCGATCTCCTCGCCGCGGCTGAACGATGCGGAGACCAGATCGCGATCGTTGCCGTCATGCGCGACGGTGATGATGATCTCGTCGAGCGTGGGGAACGGCGAGGCATCGGGGTCGGAGACCGGGCCCTCGATCACCGGCGACACCACGACCTCTCCGTTGCACCCGGCGAGCGCGCACCCGGCGAGCAGCCAGCGCGCTACCACAGCGGATCCCTGGGCTTGATCGAGACGGTCGTGGGCGTACGATCGCTCGCCACCGCCGCGGTGACCGGGATCAAGATCGCCGCGGCGATCGCGGCAGCACCCGCGGCCCACGCCCAGCGCGATTGATACCAGTGCTGCGTTGACGCGGGCGCCAGCAACACGCGCACCGCATCGGCGACCGGCGTGAGGTCGCGCGAAACCGTGACGGTGCGCCGATCGAGCTCGCGGCCATCGGCACCGACGAGGCGCACCACGCCGAGCTCGCCGGTCAGCTCGACCACGAGGAACGCGCGCGCACCCGCGGTCCGCGCCTGGATCAGCATCTCGTCCGCGGTCGGCGGTGTGATCGGGACGTTGCGCGCGACCACGGTGGCATCCGCGTTGAGCTCGACCCGGGTTCCCCACGCGGCCGCCGCCGGGCAGGTCACCGAGACCCAGTGCGTGCCGTAGAGGCGCGGCTGCGGTGCGGAGACCGGAGCACCATCGATCGAGGCGCGGCAGCCGGTCGAAACGTCGACCAGCAGGTTTGCCTTGGGGCGGGTGGCCAGCGTCGCGCGCACCCGCTCGAGCTCGCTCGCGACGCGCGGAGGGAACCGCGCAGGATCCAGGACCCGGGTCGGCGCCACCGTGATCGCCGCGACCAGCTCGTCCCACGCGGCGGTGGCATCGCCCTGCTGGCTGGCGATCAGTCCGCGATACAGGAACAGATCCGACAGCTCGGTCTCGCTCAGCTCGGCCGCGCCGGTGCGACCGATCTCTGCCTTGGCATCGCCGAGTAACCGCGTGGCATCGTCGAGCTGCAGCGCATCGAAGGCCGCGACTCCGCGCTTGATCGTGGCCGCCGTCTCGAGGTGCGGGCGCGGCGTCGGGGAGCGATCGATGATCGCGGCGCCGGCGTCCCGCGCCGCGGCCGCAACCGGTGCGAGCGACTTGCCCGGGGCCCACGCGATCACCAGGTCCGCCTTGGGCCTCGCGTGCGCGACCGCGGGCACCAGCGCCGCGGCGACCAGCAAGGGGACCAGTTCGCGCACTACCTGCGATCTTCGGCCTCCTCGGGCCGGGGGTCAACCAGCCGGGCCGTTACGGAGCCCCCGAGGGTGACACCGCCGACAGTTCGGCCCCACCCGCCGGGCACGCTATACTCGTCGGCGAATGAGCCGCGCGCTCGGTCGCTACGAGCTGCTGCGCCCGCTCGCCCGGGGCGGCATGGCGGAGGTGTATCTAGCGCGCCGCAAGGCCGCGGGCGTCGAGAAGTGGCTGGTGGTGAAGCGGATCCGCGCCGAGCGCTCGGGGGACGTGCGGTTCCTCGACATGTTCGTGCGCGAGGCGCGGCTCTCGATGAGCCTCTCGCACCAGAATATCGTGCCTGTGTTCGACTTCGGCCGGATCGATGACCAGGTGTTCCTCGCGATGGAGCGTGTCGAGGGCAAAGACCTTGGCTCGAGCCTCGCGCGCGCGGGGGGCAGGCAGCTGCCACCGCTGGTCGCGGCGTTCGTCGCCGCCGAGTGCTGCCAGGCCCTCGACTACGCGCATCGCCGGAAGAGCCCGGAGGGCACCGCGCTCGGCATCGTCCACCGCGACGTCACGCCGCGCAACGTGCTGCTGTCGTGGTCGGGCGAGGTCAAGCTGACCGACTTCGGGATCGCCGCGCTCGCGGGCGAAGCCACGACGACCCTGATCGGCACACCGGCCTACATGGCGCCCGAGCAAGCGCGCGGCGAGCCGATCGATGCGCGCGCGGATGTCTACGCGCTCGGCCTCGTGCTGCGCGAGCTGCTGACCGGCGTGCGGGGGCGCCCCGGCGAGGAGCGTGAGGTCACGCTCGCGGCGGCGAAGGCCGGCACGCTCGTGCCGTGGACCGGCGAGGTCCCCGTAGGGCTCCAGGCGATCGTCGATCGCGCGACCTCGCAGGCTGCCGACGACAGATTCCCAGATGCGGGTGCGATGCTCGCCGAGCTCGATGGGTTCAGCGTCGGCGAGCGCGCGGCGAACAAGGGCGAGGCGCCAGCGCGCCGGCTCGCCGCGTGGCTCGACGAGGTGTGGGGCTCGGAGCGCGAGGACGTCGAGGATCGCGCGGCGATCAGCGGCGAGGTGGTCGGCGATCACCTGGTCAGCTTTCTCGACGACGGTGCGCTGGGCGTGGTGGGAACCGGGACCGAGCGCTCGATGCTGGCGACGTCGGCAGACGTTGTCCCCATGTCCGTGCCGGTGCCCGTGCCCGCTGCGGCGAAGCGTCGATCGTGGCTGCCCGTGGGTGTCCTCGCGATCGCGGCCGCCGCCGGCATCGGTGGGTTCCTGGCCCTACGTGGAAACGCCTCCGACGCTCCGAGGTCACCGCCCGACGCGGCGGTGATCGCTGCGATCCCAGCCGATGCTGCGATCCCCGATGCCGCGCCGATCGAGATCGATGCTGCCGTCCCACCGCCGATCGATGCGGCCGCGCTGACCGCGATCGACGCGGCTCCACGCATCCACCCGCCGAGGACCACGCCCGAAGCAGGCGTTGCCACTGCGCCCCCGCCTGCGACCACGCGCAAGGTGACGATCAACGCCACGCCGTGGGCCTACTTCACCGTCGACAGCAATCCAACGCAGTACGAGACGATCAAGACGATCCAGCTCGCGCCGGGCGCGCACCAGATCCACTTCTCGAATCCGGTACTGAAGGTCGAGCGCGACGTCACGCTCGACGTCCCCGCCGACCGCGACATCTCGCACGTCGAGCGACTCGCGAACTGAATCAGCTCGGCGGCGGTGCCACGACGGGGCGTTCACCGTCGAGCCGCAGCAGCTGCGCGGCGGCCGGCAGCGCCACCCCACCGTCCGGACCGATCGTCTTGACCTCGGGGAGCGGCCCCACCGGCCCGGTGATCAGCCGCGCACCGCGCGTGAACGTCAGCCAGTTCCACGCCCAGCTGAACATCACCAGCACGCGGTTCTTGAACCCGACGAGGAACATGATGTGGACCACCCACCACATCAGCCACGCGAGGTAGCCCGACAGCGCGAACCGCTTGGTCGCGACCACGGCCGAGGCCCGTCCGATCGTGGCCATGTTACCCTTGTCGTGATAGCGAAACGCCGGGCGGTTCGCCGGCGTGCCTGGGCTGCGTGCTTCCGTGGTGATGATCTTGCCGACGTGCTTGCCGCCCTGCAGCGCGCCCTGGGCGACGCCCGGGACCTGCTCGCCGTTCGAGACCATCTTCGCGAGATCGCCGATCACGAAGATCTCCGGGTGACCCGGGATCGAGAGATCCGGCAGCACCTCGACCCGGCCGGCGCGATCACGCGGTGCTCCGAGATCCGCGGCGAGCGGCGACGCCTGCACGCCGGCGGCCCACAGCACGGTGCGCGTGCCGACCCGGTCTTCGGTGCCCCCGCCGTTCACGGTGACGCCCGTCGGATCGATCGCGGTGACCATGGTCTTCAGGCGCACCTCGACCTGTCGTCGCTCGAGCGATTGCTTCCCCGCAGCGGACAGCTTCTGCGGATACGCCGAGAGCACGCGGTCGCCGGCCTCGAACAGCACCACCCGCACCTGTGTAGGATCGATGCTGCGGAAGTCGTGCGCCAGCGTGTGCAGCCCGATCTCGGCGAGCGCGCCTGCCAGCTCGACGCCGGTGGGACCACCGCCGACCACGACGAACGTCAGCCACTCGCGCTGCGCCGCCGGATCCGCCTCGCGTTCCGCGGCCTCGTACGCGAGGAACACGCGGCGCCGAATCTCGAGCGCATCCTCGATCGACTTGAGGCCCGGCGCAAGCTGAGCCCAGTCCTTGCCGAAGTACGAGTGGGTGGCGCCGGTGGCGACGACGAGGTAGTCGTACTCGAGCGTGCCGTCATCGAGCGCCACGTGGCGGTTCGCGACATCGATCGAACGCGCCTCGGCGAGCAGCACGCGCACGTTGCGCTGGCGGGCGAGCACGGCGCGGATCGGATACGCGATGTCACTCGGGTTCAGCGCGGCGGTGGCCACCTGGTAGAGCAGCGGCTGGAACAGGTGATGGTTGCGCCGATCGAGCAGCGTGACGTTGACCGGC
>JAYUVX010000110.1:0-18828 GCA_043753855.1 Myxococcales bacterium
CTTCTTCGTCGGCGGCGCGTGGATCGATGCGCCGAAGGGCACGCTGGTGATCGCGCCCGGCGGCACGCCGCACGACTTCGAGAACCGCACCGCCGAGCGATGCGGCGCGCTCAACGTCTCGGTGCCGGGTGACTTCGAGCCGCAGATGGAGAGCATCGTTGCGTGGTTTCGCGCACGCTCGGCAGCGGACTCGCGCACGACGAACGCGCCGCGCACGCGAGCGAAGCGGCGCTAGAACGCGGCGCCGAGCGACAGCGTGGTCGCCGGCCCGAACTTCCGCGCGCCCATCTGCGGCTGCACCATCGAGATGCCGGCATTGAGGCTCACCGCGAACGATCCGAGCGAGAGCGTGCTCGTGGGCCCGATGAAGCCATCGCGCAGGATGGGCTCCTTCGTTGTGCCGAGCGCATCGCGGTAGCGCGCCGTACCACCGACGAACCATCCCGCGCGCGGCTCCACGTGGCCGACCAGCGCCACCTCGCCATCGCGCTCGTTGCCCTCGGGATCCTGACCGTACGTGAGGTTCGCATTCGCGCGCACCGCGCCGAACGATCGCTCGAACGAGAGCAGCGCCTCGACTTCCCCCTCGCGCTGGGTGAAGCCCTCGGTCTTGTAGAACAGATAGGCGGTCGAGGTGAGGTCGCCATCAAGCCAGCGGATGCCCGCGCCGACGCCGGGACGTGGCGTATCGGAGAACACGTCGAGCAGCCGTACGGCCGCGCGCACGCGCCACCCCAGGTTGACCTCGCCGAGTGCCGAGACGCGCATCGCGGAGCGCGCACCATCGAAGTTCGAGGACACGGCGACAAACCCGTTGCCCGCGCTCGTGGCACGCAGGATCCCGGCCGTGAACGTGGCGCTGGCGGCGAGCTCGCGCGCACCCTCGGCGTGGGCGGCTGCTCCGAGCAACGCGACCGCGACCGACGCCGTGAACGTCCTCATCATCGATTGATCTCGAGCCGGCCGATCGCGACGTCCGTGGCCTCGACGACCGTGGTGCCGTTGTGGTCGCGCAGGCCGCCCGAGGGCAGGTGGAACTCCGCGGCGGTGCCATCGAGGACCATCCCGTCGGGCGCGTTCGAGATCACCTCGAGATGGACGGTGTAGAGCACCGCGCCCGGGGGAAGCAGCGTGTCGGTGACCACGGCCCCCGGACCACCCGCCTTCTGCGAGATGCCGGTGACCAGGTGATCGGCCAGCGGTCCCGTGATCGGCAGCTTCGCCTGCGCCGCCGGCGGCGACGTACCTGGCTCGAGCGCCGTGCCCGGTGTGAACCCGGTGAGTCGCACGAGCCCGTGAGCGAGCGGAAGGTTGAAGCCCGCGGAGTAGCCGGTCAGCGGCTGATCCCCAACGACGAGGTCGAGCACGACCTCTCCGTCCACGGTCGGCTTGGTCTTGCTGTTGACGAGGCGAAGCGCGCCGGTCTTCGGGTTGTCGTACGTGATGAGGGGTTTCTGGTCGTCACCACACGACGCGGACACCACGAGGATCGACACCAGCAGCAGGGAGCGCATCACGAGTGACCTCCAAACTTCGCGAGAAATGCGGCGAGGTCCTGGGCGTCGATCGCCTGGACCGGTGCACTGGCGCCGCCACCATTGAGATCCATGATCCACGAGTAGAGCGGCGCGACCGTGCGCTCGGGCGTGACATCCTGACGAACGGCCATCGCTGCGAGATCGATCCAGTCGAGCTGCAGGTTGCGATCGTAGTCGCCGTTGCCCGGTGCACCGTGACCTGCGCCGGCGCTCGGATAGATCTCCCACAGCCCGCGGCCGTAGGTGGCCACGCGGATGAAGTCCTGGTTGCGCGCGACGTAGATGTCACGCACCGGAACCATCGGCAGCCCGTCGCCCATGCGGTTCCAGGTCGCGCCGCTATCGGTCGTGATGTACACGCCGAGATCGGTGCCCGCGTAGATCGTGCTCGCCGTGATCGGGTCGTACTTGACGACGTAGACCGGAACGTTCGGCAGGCGATGCGCCGGATCGGCGCCGACGATCGAGGTCCACGTCGCGCCACCATCGGTGGTCCGCCACAGGTGGCCGAGCTCGTCGGGCGGCGGTGGACGACCCTCGCTGTTCAGCGTGCCGGTGAACGCACCGATGAACACCTTGCCCGGCACCTGGCCGGGTGCGTACGTCGGCGGGAAGTCGATCGACGATGCGCCGGTGAGGCGTGCGGTGCCGACCATCACCGGCTGCGCGACCGTCCAGTCGACCTTCGTGTTGCCCTGCGTGGTCACGTAGAACGGCTGCGCGGAGACCAGCCCGACCCCACCATACAGCCCGGGCGTGCCACGCGATGCGGTCACGTTCGAGAACCCGGCGCCCACCGGGCTGGGCGTGAGATCCTGCGAGATCGACTTCCAGGTGTAGCCACCGCCGGCGGCGTCGACCGCGACGAACACCTGCTGGTCCGTGTTGGTCAGCACGCTCGGTCCCGTCAGATCGGTCTCGACGTTCGAGAAGTGCACGAAGAACGGCGCCTGATCACCCTCGCCGAACTGATCGCGGCGGCGCATCGCGCGCTCCTGGATCTGCTCGGGCTCGAGGCCGATCGGCGACGGCGTGTTGTGCCAGTGCGATTCCGCATCGGACGCTGCTTCCGGCTGCTCGGTCGCGCAGTCGTTCAGTGCGGGCTTGCACCACACCCACTGCATCTGGATGCTCGCCCAGTACGTGGTGCCGGCCGGGTTCGAGTGCACGGTGCCACCGATGCCATCACCGCCGACCGCCTGGTTGAACCCCGACGGGTTGCTGGGGTCGGCGCGGAACCGGGTGCCGTTGTCCTGGAGTCCGCCATACAGCACGAACGGATTGCCGGTCGCCGGATCGCCCGACGCCACCGAATAGAACAGGTGCGTCGCGAGGCCGCGGTTCTGGTGCTGCCACACCACCGCCTCGGGCTGGGAGGCGGTGAACAGATTCGCGCTGGCGAAGATGCCGCCGTCGCTTCCGGCCAGCGTGCGGACCACGCCGTCGACCACGACCGACGTCGCCGTGTGCCAGTCGGCATGCACGTACGAAAGTCGACCGCCCGCGGTCTCGCCGTAGCCGGCGCCGGGCAGCCAGTGCGAGACGTTCTCCCACGTCGGCATGTCGGCGGTGCCGTTCACCGTGCGCACGCCGCACAGGTTGCCACCGACGAGCACGTGGTCGGCGTTCGTCGGATCGACGACGATCGCCTGATTGTACCAGGACTGATCGTGGCCGACGTTGAGGTCCGTGCAGCTGTTATCTCCGTTGGCCGCGAGCGTCCGATTCGCGAGCATGCCCGCGAGATCGACCCAGGTCTTGCCGCCATCCTTCGAGCGCCAGTAGCCGGCCGTGGTCGAGCCGCGAAGGTCACCGACGAACGCATACACGACGGTGCTACCCGGGCCCGGCGTGGGTCCCACGGCGAGCGTGGCGCGGTTGGTTGCGCTCGCGCGCGGCAGCGGAGTCACCTGCGTCCACGTGGCGCCATCGTCGGTACGCCAGATCGTGGCGTTGGTCCCGAGCAGACAGGTCGGGCCCGGATCGCTCTTCCCGAACACGCCGGGAGGCGGATCACCGGCCTTGCATGCGGTCACACCGCTCGCGATCCAGCCGCCACCGCCGAGCGGCAGCACGCTCCACACCGACTCGGCGACGACGCCGTTGGATCCCTCGGGCAGATCGACCAGCGCGTAGCTGGCGCCGGCATCCGTCGAGTGGAACAGACCGGCATCGGTGGCGACCCACACCGAGTCCCCATCGACAGAGATCTGCCGGATCGATCGAACCTTCGCGGGAACGCCCCCGGCGTACATCCCTTCGAGTACGACCGGCGCGCTCCACGCGCCGCCACCATTGGTGGTCTTGAACATCGTGTTGCCGGCGCCATCGATGAAGTCGCCGCTCCCCAGATACAAGGTGTCGGGGTGCGCAGCATCGATCGCCAGCGCGCCGACCGCGAGGTTCGGCAGCGTGTCGGTCGTCGGAACCCATGACGGGTCCCCGCCGGAGAGGAAGTTGAAGGTCTTCCACATGCCGCCACCCGAGGTGGCGACGTAGACGATGTTCCCATCGCGCGGATCGACGACGATTGCGCTCGGGCGACCGGAGTCGACGCTGTCGATCGCGAAGAAGTTGAACTGCTTCGGCGCGTCCGTGGGCCCGAGGCTGACCCACGACGTGGCGGGCACCGACGGCTTCGCCAGCGTGCCCGGTGCACCGAGTCGCTCGCGGATCTTCGCGGCCTCCGCTGCGCCAACGCGATTGCGCGTGGAGAGCTCGGCCGAGCTCGCGCGGTGCGTGCCGGGCCGCTTCATGCGCGAATCGGGATGTGGGCGCTCGAAGCGCTCGTTCTCCTGTTCTTCGCGTTCGCTCTCCGCTCGTGAAGCGTAGTGGGCCACGCCCACCACGCCGAGTGCCGACGCGACCAGCGCGCCGACAGGTAACCATCCCTTTCGCATGGCACTGAGTAGCGCGTTTCTCGCCTGCGGCGTCAACTTCACCGCACTGGATCCTCATGACACCTGAGACCCCGTGATCGCGGTGATCTGACGGAGATCACGCTGTGAGCTTCCGGCGCGCGAAACTGCGGATATATCTTGGCAACTGGCGGCGAGGACGGGTGTCCCGATCGTCGCGGGCCACGGGCCATGCCCACGGATCCCTCGCGTGGTGGCTGACGTGGCTGGGGTCTCGATAGTATGTAACGTGCACCTTGCTCCCCGAGACGCTTGCCGACATTCGCCCCGTCGATCCGGAGGTCCTGCTCGCCGCGCGGCGGCGCCAGGCACTGTTGACCAAGCCGCCGGGTAGCCTCGGTCGACTCGAGACCCTCGCGGAGCGCGTGTGCGCGATCCAGGGAACCCTCGCGCCGTCGGTCTTGCGGGCCGCGGTCGTCGTGTTCGCCGCGGATCACGGCATCGCCGCAGAGGGCGTCAGCGCATACCCGCAAGAGGTGACCCGGCAGATGGTCGCGAACTTCGCGTCGGGCGGGGCCGCCGTCTGTGCGCTCGCGCGGTCCGCTGGTGCGAAGCTCGTCGTCGTGGATGTTGGTGTGGCGACGCCGTGCGACCAGGTCGTGTCGCGTCGAGTCCGCGCGGGAACCGCGAGTTTCGTCGATGCGCCCGCGATGACGCGCAGTGAGGCGATACGCGCGATCGAGGTCGGCATCGCAACCGCGAGCGAGCTCGACGTCGACCTCCTCGCACTCGGCGAGATGGGGATCGCCAATTCGACCACGGCGGCTGCGCTCACCGCCGTGCTCTGTGACGCACCACCGTCGCGTGTCACCGGGCGGGGGACCGGTGTCTCCGACGATCAGCATGCGCACAAGATCGCGGTGATCGAACGTGCGCTTGCCCACCACCGCCCGAGTCCCGCGGACCCGATCGAGCTGCTCGCCGCGATCGGCGGCCTGGAGCTCGCCGCGATCGCCGGCGCATGCCTCGGAGCAGCGCGTGCGCGACGCGTCATCCTCCTCGATGGCTTCATCTGCACCGCGGGCGCCGCGATCGCCGCCGCCCTCGCGCCGGCAGCCGTCGACTTCATGGTCGCCGCGCACCGCTCGCCAGAACCCGGGCATGCGCTGCTGCTCGAGCTGCTGCAGCTCGACCCGATCCTCGACCTCGGCCTCCGCCTTGGTGAAGCCAGTGGAGCGGCACTCGCGATCCCCGTGGTTCGCGCCGCCGTGGCGACGTTTCGCGAGATGGCGACGTTCGCCGACGCCGGCGTCAGCGAAGCTTCGTGATGCGCGCCTTGCTCTGCGCGATCGCGTTTCTCACGCGATTCCCCGTGCCGCGTCGATTCGTGTTCGATGCATCGGACGTCGGCCGCGCAGCGCTATGGTTTCCACTCGTCGGAGCGCTGCTGGGCTGCCTCGCGGTGGCCGTACGTCACCTGCTCGCGCCTCATCTGCCGCCGTCGATCGTCGCGGTGGTGATCATCGCGACGTTCGCGCTCGCGACCGGAGCGTTGCATCTCGATGGACTCGCCGACATGGCGGACGGCTTTGGCGGCGGACATACGCGCACTGACATCCTGCGGATCATGCGCGACCACGTGATCGGTGCGTACGGAGCCTGCGCGCTCGTCATCACCGTGGGTCTGACGGCCACCGCACTCGCGTCGCTGGTCGACCACGGGAGCGATGGCGTCTTCATCGTGATCCCGGCCATCGCCCGCTGGCCCGGTGTGATCGTGAGTCGCGTCGTGCCGTACGCGCGAGCGGAAGGTGGACTCGGCAGCGCCCTGACGAACCACGTGTCGATCGTCGAGATCGTGGGAGCCACGGCAACCGCACTTGCCCTCGCGCTCGTGCTTTGCGGAGCGTTCGGCGCGGTGCTGATCGCGATCGCCGCGATCGTCAGTGTCCTGCAAGCGCGCTGGTGCCTCCGCAAGATCGGCGGCATCACCGGCGATACGCTGGGCTCCAACGTCGTGATCTGCGAAGCCTTGCTCTACGTCGTCGCGGTGGCGGCGAGATGATGCTCGGATCTGTCCCGCCTGGCGGGACACGGCTGATCCTCGTCCGTCATGCGGAGCCCGACGAGGCCATGCAGGGCCGCTGCTATGGCAGCCTCGACGTCGAGCTGTCGCCACGGGGGTTGACGCAGGCTGCGAACGTCGCGCGGGTGCTCGCCGACGTCGCGATCGACGCCGTCTACAGCTCGCCGCGTGCACGAGCCCTCGTGACCGCGGCGGCACTCCAGCGCGAGGTCGTCACGGTCGGCGACCTTCGCGAGATCGATTTCGGCGCGTTCGAGGGCCTGACTTACGAGGACGCCGAGGCTCGATATCCCGACGTGTATCGCACCTGGATGGAGCAACCGACGGTCGTCGCCTTCCCGGGCGGGGAATCATACCCGCAGCTACGCGAACGCGTGCGTGCAGCCGCGGCGGTGATCCGGCGCGCCCATGGATCCGCGTTGATCCTCGCGCACGGTGGAACGGTGCGCACCCTGCTCGCGGAAGCGCTGGACATGGACGACCGCCAGATCTTTCGCATCGCCGTGGATCATGCGTCGATCTCGGTGATCGACACGTTCGCCGATGGCACACCGCTCGTGAGATTGGTGAACGCCTCCGCCCGGTGACCGCCACCCGAGCGTGAGCTGCTCACGGATCGAACTGGACGAAGCGATGCGCCCGCACCTGCTCGGGCGCCAGGCTGGTCCTCAGGGTCGTGGTGCGGTGATCGATGCGGATGTTCGTGGCCTCGCCGCCGGCGAGCAGCTTCGTCGTGGTGCCCTCGCGGAACTTCGCGTGCCAGCTCTTCCCGATCCCACGCTCCGAGCCAGCCAGCACCGTCACGATGCTGGTGTCGCCGGATACCTCGAGGTCGACGACCCGGCCGACGATGCTCTCGGGCTTCGGCGTGGCACGTCGATCGGCGCGAGCGATCGCGCCGACGAGCACCACACACGTAACGATCCACACGAGAGAGAGAGATTTCGTGGACGCCGGGCGCAGTGAACGCCGCCTCGTGCGCTTCGGTGCGAACCGCGATGTCCTCCGCGTAGGCCGCGAGCAGGTGATCGGTCATCGCCGCGATGCCCGCCGGGCCCTAGACCTCGAGCGCAACGGTCCGCCCCATCACCCACGGCGTGAGGATCAGGTCGGCATACCCGAGCGTGTGATCCGAGTGGAGGTGCGTCACGAACAGCAAGTGAAGGTTCACCGGCGCGAGTGCGTCGATGCCATGCTTCGTCGAGGCGGCGCTCGCACGGCGCACCACGCCCGATCCACAGTCGAACAGGTACGCCACGTCGTCGACGACGATCGCGGTCGCGGGGCCGGAGCGATCTGGATCGGGCACCGGATTTCCTGTGCCGAGCATCACGAGCTGCGTCCGATAGGTGCGGGCCGGTATCGGCTTCACCGCATCGTGGGCGCCACGATACCCGACCGTGAGTACCACCGCGAGGATCTACGTCTGCTCGTTCCATGCGAACGGTTTCGGCACGGCACCGACTCTGGCAGGCTCCCGTCGCACATGCTCGAACTTCGCGACCGCTCCGTGAGCGACTGGCGCTCTACACGGCGGAGCAGCTCCTTTACCGCCTGTGCTGGCATGCGCACATCGATCCGGTGATCGCCATCGTCGACACCCGGCGACGATGATGGCGAGCTGCCCCGAACTGCCCCGAACTACCCCGAATTGCCCGATGACCTGAAGGTCCCGCGGATCGACTCCCCGTTCCGACGCGGCGCAGGCGGTCTCTCGTGGTCCGCACCCGCTTCCCCGTAGGCGGCTCTCATCCAATGAGCGCGGGTCATTGCGTTCTGCGTGTAACGGATCGACCCCGTCCAGGTACAAGGCTTCATGTCCCACACGGAGGTTCCCCTCTGCTGCGCTTGTCGAAGGAGCTCCTGATGCCCGCGGTGCGCGCACGCCTCCCGATGGCGCAACGCCAGGTCCCGCAGTTCGACCGTACCCTCGCGGATCACGGCCTCGTCCTGCGCCGCGGAGCGACGACGACGCTCCAGGTCAATGTCGGCAAGCTCTGCAATCAGGCCTGCCACCATTGCCACGTCGAGGCCGGGCCCAAGCGCACCGAGGTCATGCCAAGGGAGGTCGCGGCGCGCATCCTCGCGGTCATCGCGCAACATCCAGGCATCACCACGGTCGATTTCACCGGCGGCGCGCCCGAGCTCAACCCTCACTTCAGGTGGCTCGTCGAGCAGGTGACGGGAATGGGTCGCCACGTGATCGATCGCTGCAACTTGACGGTGCTGTCCGAGCCGGGAACTGATGACGTCGCGGAGTTCCTCGCGGAACGCGATGTCGAGATCATCGCGAGCCTGCCCTGCTACAGCGAGGACAACGTCGAGAAACAGCGAGGGCACGGCGTGTTTGCCAGGAGCATCGCCGCGCTCCGCCGCCTCAATGCGCTCGGCTACGGGTCCGGCGGCGCGCGCAAGCTGAACCTCGTCTACAACCCGAACGGCGCGTTCTTGCCACCGGACCAGGCGGGACTCGAGGCCCGGTACAAGACGGAGCTCGCGAACAGCTTCGAGATCACGTTCGATCGGCTGTTCACGATCACGAATCTCCCGATCGCGCGATATGCGGATGCTCTCGACGCGCAGGGCAAGTTCAACGAGTACATGAGCCTGCTCGTCACGCACTTCAATCCGCAGGCGGTGAGCGGCGTCATGTGCCGGTCGCTGATCAGCGTCGGCTGGGACGGCGCGCTCTACGATTGCGACTTCAACCAGATGCTCGAGCTGCCCCTGGGATCTGCTAGGACCATCTTCGAGCTCGAATCCATCGACCTCGAAGGCGTGTCGATCGCTACCGGCCCACACTGCTTTGGCTGCACCGCAGGCGCCGGGTCGAGCTGCGGAGGGAGCCTCGTATGAGCCAGCCCGCGATCGGTGTGCTTGGAGGCAGCGGGTTCTACGATCTTGCAGGTGTGACGAACATCGAGACCATGGAGCTCGAGACGCCGTTCGGTCCTCCCGCCGACGCACTGACCGTCGGCACGTTCGCCGGCAGGCGCGTGGTGTTCCTGCCGCGTCATGGCCGCGGCCACAGGCTGCTACCAAGCGAGGTCAACGCACGCGCGAACCTGTACGCGCTCAAGCTGCTCGGTGCCACGCACGTGGTCTCGATCTCGGCCGTCGGATCGCTGCGCGAGATGATCGCCCCCGGCGACGTAGTGGTGCCGCGGCAGTTCATCGACCGTACGGTCGCGAGGCCCTCGACGTTCTTCGGTCACGGCGTCGTCGCGCACGTCAGTCTCGCTGACCCGGTGTGCTCGGCGATCGCGGACGCTATCGTCGACGCCGCGATGGTCGACGGCGCGCCCGTGCATCCGACGGCGACCTATGTGTGCATCGAAGGTCCCCAGTTTGGCACGCGCGCGGAATCTGAGTTGATGCGCGGCTGGGGCGCCGACATCGTCGGCATGACCAACCTCCCGGAGGCACGGCTCGCGCGCGAGGCCGAGCTCTGCTACGCGACGCTCGCGCTGGCAACTGACTACGATTGCTGGCGCGCACGCGACGAGGTCACAGTGACCGATTCGCTCTCCGTGCTGCGAGCGAACGTTGACAAGGCCCGCCGGATCCTCGGTCATGCCCTTTCCGCGCTGGACCCAGCCCGGACGTGCTCGTGTCAGCGCAGTCTCGATGCAGCACTCGTGACACCGCCCGATGGGATCGACGACGCGAGTCGGAAGCGGCTGGGCCCGATCCTCGCGCGCAGACTCGCAGGTCCACGATGAACGCGCGCGTCCCGGTCTGCGTCTTCGCAAAGCCCCCCGTCGCCGGCAGCGTCAAGACTCGCCTGGCCAATAGCGAGCATGCAGCCCGGCTCGCGCGTGCATTTCTGGTCGACACCTGCGATTCGTTGCGTGCGATCGCATGGATCGACCCCATCCTCGCGACCACGGGTCCTCTGGCCCCGTCGCTCGCACAACGCGTGGGCGTTCCGATCTGGCCCCAGGGCGATGGCGACCTGGGTGCGCGAATCGAACGCGTGATGCTCCGCGCCCTCGGATCGGCGCGCGGGGCGATCGCGATCGGGGCGGATACTCCCGGACTCCCCCGCGAGCTTCTGGACCGCGCAGGTGAGGCACTGACCGAGGCCGACGCTGCGATCGGTCCCACGGACGATGGTGGGTTCTATCTGCTCGCCTTGCGCGCGTGCCCCGTCGGCCTGCTCGCAGAGTTGCCATGGAGCCGAAGCGATACATTCGCGATGACACTCGGGCGTCTGCGCGAACGAGGACTCCGCACGAGGGTCCTCGACCCGTGGTTCGATATCGACCGCCCGGCGGATCTCGCGCGGCTGCACGCGCTGCTGACGACCCGCGTACTGGTGGCGCCCGAGACGTTCGCCTTGATCTCCGCAACGAGCTCGCCGTGACCGGGAGCCCCGCAGGTCACCGCGAGCTCGTGTTCGTCTACGACGCAGACAGCAGGACCTGGAGCAAGTTGTTCGACGCAGCTCACAAGGTGGTCTCACCCGCGACCTACTCCTGCAGCCTGTGTGCGCTCACCTATGGCATGGTCTCGATGCGGCGAGCATGGGCCGAGTTCGTGCGGTCGCTGCCCCACGCCGTGCGCTTCACCTACCGGGATCAGATCAGGCGCGAGCACGTAGTCGTTCCGCCGTTACCTGCCCTCCTCGAGCGCCGCGACGGCACATGGATCACGCTACTCGACAAACCGCAGATCGCTGCGTGCAAGAACCTCGACCAGCTGATCGCGCGGGTGCGTGAGGCTCTGACATGATCTCCGTGATCATCCCGTGCTGGAACGAGGCGGCGGTCATCGCGACCACGATCGCCAGCGCGCGATTGATCGCGGACGAGGTGATCGTCGCGGATGCCGAGAGCGTTGACGGCACGGCGGCGATCGCGAAACGCGCCGGCGCCACCGTCATCCATGCCACCCGGGGGCGAGGCGCTCAGCTCGCAGCGGGAGCCGTGGCAGCGCGCGGAGACACGCTGCTGTTTCTCCACGCCGATGCGCAGCTCCCGTCCTCGGCGCGTTCGGCAATCGAACGTGCACTCTCCGATCCCGCCGTCGGCGGTGGAAACTTCAAGCTTCGGTTCGAACCCGCGGACCTGTGGGCTCGTGTGTTCGCCCGGCTCAATCACGAGCGCCGACGGTGGCTGCGCATCTACTACGGTGACTCGGGCGTGTTCGTCCGTCGCGACGTGTACGACGCGATCGGTGGGTTCCGGCCCCTCCCGATCATGGAGGACCATGACTTCGTGCAGCGCCTCGAGCGTGCCAGCCGCACCGTCTACATCACCGATCTTGAGGTCGCGGTGAGTGCACGACGGTTCGCCGCACGGCCGCTGCGGACGCTCGCGATCTGGACCGTGATCCAGACCCTCGCCTCGAGCGGCGTGTCCCCCCACCGCCTCGCGCGTCTCTACGCGGATATCCGATGACACCGTCGGCGACAGGCCTGTATCACGAGGTCTCCAGCGATGTGGGCACCGCACTGCCGGTCCTCCTGCTCCGCCCGATCGCCGGAACGATCGCACTGTGGGGTGCACTTCGGACCGCGCTCGAGCTGCATCGCCGCGTGATCGTCTGCGAAGCGCGAGGGATCGGAAGATCGCCGGCCGCGGTCATGCCGACTAGCACACGGAACATGGCCCGTGATGTGGCGGCCCTCCTCGATGCTCTCCAGATCCGCACCGCGCACGTGTTCGGGCTCTCACTCGGCGGCATGGTCGCGACCTGGCTCGCCATTGATCGCCCGGACCTCGTGCGCGGCGTGGTCCTCGCCTCCACGCCAGCGAGGGGGCTCGATCTCGTGCGCGCCACAGGCGACAGCGTCGGGTTCGCGAGCTGCCTGGCGCGTCGATCCGGTGCGCGCGAAGCGTGTCTGACCGAGCGCGCGTTGTCCCCGCGGTTCCGCCGCGAGCACCCGGAGCGAACGGCAGCGATCCTCGGTGCCGTTTGCGACGAGCGTGGATCGCTACGATCGCTGCTGCTCCACGGCGCCGCAGGTGCGCTTCACGCGCCCGGAAGTGCACTGCAGCGGATCGCAGCACCGACGTTGTGCATCGGGGGCGCACTCGACTCGCTCGTGAGTCCCGCTTCGCTGCGCGGGCTGGCGTCTGCGATTCCTGGCGCCAAGCTCGAGCTCATCGACAACGCCGGCCACGACCTCAGCCTCGAACAGCCGCTCGAGCTTGCTCGACGCGTGGAACGATTCCTCGTACGCCACGACCCGCGCTAGCGGATCTTCTCGCCCTCGCCGCGGCGGTACAGGATCCGCGCATCGTCGTTGAGCTCGGTATCGTGCTGGATGCGAGGCGAAGAGCCGACCGGTGCGCGACCGAGGGCCATGCGTGCGTGGCGCCACGCCAGCTTCACGTCCGCCCACCGATGTGCAGGTGCTTCGTAGCCATAGGCCCGGTACTCACCAGGCTCGACCTTGCCCTTGCCGGCGACATGCTCCGCGAAGGCATCGGTCCATTGATCAAATGCCCGCATGAACTCGACCTCGGCGACCATGTGCTCGGCCTGCATCTCGCTGTACGGCGCCTGCTGACCGACGTACGCATGCCGCCACAGCGTGTCGGGAACCTCGATTCCGCCATAGCGGCACTGCCAGACCAGTGGCGCGTAGGAACGCCGGTCGTCTTTCATCTCCTTGTCGGGATCGAAGTACTCCTTGTGCTGGAGGATCTCCGGGCGGTGGTCCGGGCCCATCTCGTGGCCGCCGCCGTCGCCGTACGAGAAGAACGCGGCGGTGCGGCCTTCCAGATGATTCTTCGACAGCTGCTTCCACTGTTCGGTCTTGTCGAGCTTCATCGCGATCTCGGGATTCTTGTGCTCGATCAGATCCTCGCGCGGGTTGCCGCCGTTCGCACACACGAGACGATCGAACAGCAGCTTGAGATTGCTCGACGGCGCGTACCAGTTGACCGGTCCGATGATCGCCCACGCATCCGCGAGGTCGAGGCGGGCGTACAGGTCGAGATCCCACATCAAGTCAGGCTCGGTGCTGTTGCTGCGCTCGTAGCAGTTGCACGGCCACACGCACAGCGCCATCGACGTCGAGGCGCACGCGTTGCAACTCTGGATGCGCGCACGGCCGTACACGTTTCCGAGATCCTCGATGTCGACCTCCCAGCCTGCAGACAACCGATCCGCCATGCGCAGCATCAACGTGCGCGCCTTCGAATCAACCCCGGGACAATTGTACTGGCGGCGGTTTGACCCGGCGATCAGGAGCACGCGAAACGGCCGCTCGGCCGCCGGCCGCTTTCCGTTGCTGTCATCAGGCTTCATGGCGTCTCACGAATGGCACATGTGCTGCATCGCAACGGTAGATGGCGGGGAGAACATCGGGACCCAGGTATGCGAGCTCCGCGCCAGCGCGCGTGTTCGCCGTAGAGGCGCTCTGATGCGGTCGAGAGCGTTGTTGTTCGTCGCGGTGCTGGGCGGGCTCGCATGGCTGGAGCGTGGGCGCTCGCTGCGTGCGCGCACCCAGCCGAGCGGCCGGCGCACCGCGGTCAACGTGGCAATGGCCGGAATCACCGCGGTGGTTGTCGGCCCCCTTCAACATGCTCTGATCGAGCGCACCTCGACGTGGGCAGAGCGCCGCAACTTCGGCCTCCTGCGATGGCTCCGGATGCCACGATGGCTCGCGCGTCCAGCCGGTGTCGTGCTGCTGGACTACACGCTGTGGCACTGGCATCGCGCGAACCACCGCAGCCGATGGCTGTGGGCGATGCATGCGTCGCATCACGCTGATCTCGATCTCGATGTCTCGACGGCACTGCGGTTTCACGTCGGCGAGATGCTCGCGTCGGTACCCGCTCTCGCTGCCCAGGTCGTCGTGCTGGGCGTCGACCGCGCGACACTTCGTGCCTGGCAGACCGCGCTGTTGATCGCCATCGCGTTTCACCACTCGAACCTCCGCCTGCCCGTGCGCGTCGATGCGGCCCTGTCAAAGGTGCTCATCACGCCGCGCCTTCACGGCATCCATCACTCGGCAAGGCCGGATCGGCTCGACACCAACTTCGGGACCCTGCTCGCGCTGTGGGACATGCTTCACAGGACGCGTCACACCGACCTCGATCAAGCGGAGCTCGCCGTCGGGCTCCCGCACACGGTAGGAGGCCGATCGCCCGGCCTCCTCGATTCACTTCGGCTCGCCAGGCGCTGACCAGCCGCGTCGACTAACGGCCACCCGAGCGGTCACCACAGCGATGCGACGCGGTTCGCTGCGCTCGGACGGGTCGTGGAGGCCGCAGTCCATGGCCCGTGCGCGAGTGCATCGGCGACGTTGCCGACGACGGCGACCGGATCGTGGGTCGGAAACGCTGGGATCTCGATCACCGGGAGGTTCCGCCTCGCCGCCCGCGCGACCACCATGGATGTCGCCGCCCGTGCGAGATCGAGCTCGTCCGCCGCGAGCTCCACGGCCTCGCGGCAGGCGGCAGGGACATGACCGACGAGCACGCGGGGGCATGCACCGGGCACGCGGTTCACGATCACCACGGCAGGTTGGTGACCGACCTCGGCGAGCTCCGCGACGAGCTGATCGACCTGGTCGGCCGCGCCGTGCCGTGCGGTCGTCACCAGCGCGACGCGGGCGCACGCCGGCGAGAGGATGCGCGACGCCCCCGCGATCCACGTCGAGAGCTCCGGACGGACGGCCGCGGCAAACGCGAGCAGGCCGAGGGCATCGTTGATCGTCCGCGAACCGATCGAGGATGCCAGCGCGCGGACGATCCAGTGCCGCGCGCGCTGCAGCAAGCGAGCACGGAGCCCGCCTCCGGTCTCGAGCGACGCCCGCGCGAGCTGGCCCAGCCACTCGATGGCGCTGCCATCGATCACCTCGGCTAGCCGATCCGGAAGTGCAAGCAAGTCGATGGCATGACGCGACGGGGCGGCGTCGATCACGGTCATGTCGAAGCCCGGCTCGTACCGCGCGAGCTCGGCCAGCGCGACGAGCTCGTGCATGCCTGCGAAGCCGCCGGTGAGCGCGGCCACGAGCTTGCTGTCCTGCACGCGCTGGCGATGGCCGGGCGCGAGCACGAGTAGATGTTCGATGAGCGCGCGCGCGCCTGCCGACGAGTCGGGCGCGAGCGCAGACAAGCGGGGATGCCCCGGGACGTTCGTCGGCCCGACCAGGCCAGCGATCCCGAGGGTATCGCCGAGCCGGCGCGCGGGATCGACCGTCGCCACGAGCGTTTGCCGCCCACCACGCGCGAGCGTGACCGCCAGCGCCGCCGAGATCGTCGTCTTGCCAACTCCGCCGGTCCCGATACAGACCCACGTGCGCTCGCTCACGAGCTCACCCGTCGCGACAACGCTGCCACGACGTCGGCCGGGGTGGGTCGATAGGTGAGGCGCGGCAGCTGGCACATCGCGGTGCCAAACGCTGGAACCACCTCGGTCGGCGCGGCCCAGCTCCTGAGCGAAGCCAGCGCCGCGGCAAGGCTCGGCGTGCACGCGACGCTCGCGAGCAGGTCGTCCGGGAAGGCGCGGGGCCGATGGACACAGTTGACGACGACTAGGTCCGCGCGACGCGGCAAGGCACGGCACAGCTCGATGGTCTCGGCCATCACAAGCCGCTCGCTCAAGGTGACGACGACCAGCTTCGTGAACGCGGGGTTAGCGAGCTTGGCATCCAGTCGGTCGATCAACTCGCGCGCACGCCCGGTGGGTTCGAGCGCGCGCAGCAGGCGCACGGTGTCGAGCCAGGCCAGTCCGTGCCCGGTCGCTGGCATATCGAGGACGACGTGTCGACCAGCGTCGATGTGGCGCAGCGCCAGCACGAGCAGGGCCACCTCGCGAAGCCCCGGAACGATCGCTGCGAGCCTCCGGATCGCAAAGTGAGAGAGCAACGCACCGGCGAGCCGCTTCGAACCGAGGATCTCCGCTGCGACCGAGCGTAGCGCGGCGTCGCCATCAGCCACCTCGGTATCGAAGTGCACCCGATCGCCCTCGACATCGGGCGGCGGCTCGAAGCTGACGACGAGCGGGCAATCGCCGCCGAGGGAAGCCAGCTCGGCGAGACCACGCGCCACGGTCGTCTTGCCGACGCCGCCCTTCCCGATCACGAGCGTCAAGCATGGTTCGCTCATGGGCGAGACCCGCTGTGGCGGTGATCGGAGTCAGAACGCAGGTCGAGGCCGGCGTGGTATCGGTAGCTTGCGGGCATGTTCCCTCGTCGGTGTTGCCGAGATGAGATGTCCGCCAGACGGATGCGTTGCAATCAACGCGATCGCAGGGTGCCGAGCCCGCCATCGACGCCGAACACCTGCCCGGTCACCCAGCGATGCGCGGGATCGAGGAGGTAGGCGATCATCGTGGCCACGTCATCGGGCTCGCCGATCCGTCCGAGCGCATGCATGGCTTCGCTCGCCTTGAGGGACGCCTCGTTGCCCACGAGCCGCGCGGCGAGCGGGGTCCTCACCAGGCCGGGAGCGACGACATTGATGCGGACGTTGCGAGCTGCGTACGTCGCCGCGGCAGACCTCGCGAGGCCGGTGACGCCTGCCTTGGCCGCGGCGATCGCGTCGTGATTGGCGAGCCCCACGCGGGCGGCGGCCGACGACATCAAGACCAGCGAACCGCCCCCGGTGCGGCCCATCGCGGGCGCCACGGATCGAACCACGGCGAACGCGGTGCGCAGGTTCGTCGAGACCACATCGTCCCATTCCTCCGCCGAGGTCGCGTGTGCGGGCTTGAGCAGGATCGATCCCGCGAGGTTCACGGCGCCATCGATCCGGCCATGACGCGCGACCACGCCGTCGACCGCCGCGCCCACCGCAGCGAAGTCGCGCGCGTCGACGGTCACCGCCTCCCCTCCGATGGTCTCGGCGAGGGCGGTCAACCGCGGGAGGTCTCGCCCGGCGAGCACGAGCTGCGCACCACCGGCCGCGAGTAGCCGGCACAGCGCGGAGCCGATTCCTCCGGCGGCACCGACGATCAGGAACACTGGCGGAGAGCTCATGCCGGAGCTCCGCTGGTCTCGGGCCGGTTCGCCCAGCAGCCGTGGAGGCCCGGGGGCAGCGGGCTCGGCAGCCCGAGCCGCGCCTCGATGGTCAGGGTCTCGGCGTCGAGGATCCACAGCTCGGCCGCGGCCCCGGGCCGGTGGATCACCGTCAGCAACCAGCCGTCCTCGTCATGACGAGCGTCCGGGCTCCGGACAAAGCACGGTTCGGAAGGGAGCGCCGGAAACATGTCGCGCCGCGCCACCACGCCCCGCTCCGGTTCGATGCGCACCAGCGCGGAGTGATACGGCTGGTGGCGACCCAGCGAGGAAGCGGTGGCCCAGAACGAACGGTAGGGGAGCCCGTTCGCGGCCGCCGTGACCGGCAGCTCGGTGGCGGTCTCGGCGAGCTGCGTTGCCGAGATCATCACGCGGGCTCGCGGATCGAGGACGAGCCTCACGGGCAGGGCACAGCCGCTCGTGCTCGACGGTTCGAACAACGTATCGAGGTGGTCGAGCTCCGGGACCCCGTCGAGTCGCATCACATCACAGACCACGTGGCCATGGGCGTCCTCGAACGCGCCCGCCTGGTGAAACACGAATCCGGGCGTCGTCTCGATCGCGATCGGTTCGCCGCCATCGCGCGGGACGAGCAGCGCGGTCATCGCCGCCCCGGGCGTGCCACGCAAGCTGCGCACCGGAGTCGATAACCCGAGCACCATCCTCGCGACATCGAAGCGCACCGCCGGTAGCAGGAACACGAACCAGTGGGGCGTCATCATGAAGTCGTGAATGAACGTGAGCTGGTCGAGGGCAATGGTGCGCTCGACCCGCGCCGCTCCCTGCGCGTCGATCGCGTAGATGACCAGGCGCTGACGGAGCCCCCAGCGAAGCCCGAAGTTGTAGAGCGTCCCGGTCTCGAAATCCCGGCACGGGTGGGCCGAGAACGTCGGTGGGGCCAGCCCACGACCGTGAAGAGCTCCGTCGAGGTCGTCGAGTCCGAGCGTCTCGAGCGTCACCGGGTCGAGCCGCGTCGGAGCCCCGCCCTCCCACAGTGCGTGGAGGCGCCCTGCGTGCCACATCACGGACGTATTCGCGGCGTTCTTGAACCGCAGCCGCATCACGTTGGCGAGCCACCCGCCGGGCCGTTCGGTGCCGAAGCCGCGAAACAGGATCTTGTCCGCACGTTGCTCCGCCACCCACTCCGGCGTGCGTACGAAGCGCGTGCGCACGTGACCGCCGGTGGGGCCGAGATCGAGGCGAACGACCAGCCCATCGCCGTCGAACGGATGGCCGTACGCGACCCCGCCGCGCTCGAAGCGACCGGGGCCATTGCGCCACCACACCCCGTCGA
Source organism: Myxococcales bacterium (assembly GCA_043753855.1). Taxonomy (GTDB): domain Bacteria; phylum Myxococcota_A; class Polyangia; order Haliangiales; family Haliangiaceae; genus JABFXX01. Next base: position 18,755 of record JAYUVX010000110.1, read on the forward strand.
GGCCCTCGGGGATCCGGCCGGCGAGGGGTGCGAGCACGGCGTCGCACTCCTCGGCGGTGCGCTGCAGGTGGAGG
>JAYUVX010000111.1:0-18804 GCA_043753855.1 Myxococcales bacterium
GTCACATCTACCAGCTTCGATCAGCGCATCAAGGCTAACGCCGACGCGCAGCTCGTCCGCGCCCACCAGTTGATCGGCAAGCTCAGCCAGCTCGGCGGCATCGATGTGGCGAACAAGGCGGAGCGGCTCGCTGCTATCCCCGAGTTCCACAAGGCGATCAAGACCGACAGCGAGTCGGAGCGCCAGTCCCAGGCGCGGATCGGCTTCCAGCGGTTCGTGGCGAAGACCGAGGGCAACAAGCCCGACATCATCGCGCTCGTCGATGCGACCGGCAACGTGCTGGCGATGAACGAGGTGCAGAGCGTCGTCGCCAAGCAGTGGAAGAACGACAAGGGTGAGTCGATCATCCCCGCGATCAGCGTCGTCCTGGGCAAGAAGGTCATCATCAGTGACTTCTGGACCCAGGGCGAGAAGGGCCTGATGCGGATCGGCGTCGCGCCGGTCATCGACCCCGACGCGCCGATCAACCCGAAGGATGTCGAAGGGGTCTCGATCATCGGTGCGATCGTCGTCGCCTATGCGCAGACGGCGAAGGAGACCCAGCGCGATGCGACCTCGCTCGGCACCGAGCTCGCGTATGTCGATGGCAAGCGCGTGGTTGCCACCAGCTTCAAGCGCGCTGGCAACACCGAGGAGGACACCGCCAGGGCCAAGCAGCTGAGCGACCTGCTCGCGTCCGGCACGATCGGCGACACCAACGCGAAGCAGCGGATCAAGCTCGGCGACGACAACTACCTCGTCGCGAGCGTGCAGATGCCGCGTTCGGCGACCAAGGATCTCCCGAAGGAGTACCCACCGATCACCGCGGGAGCGGTGCTGCTCTCGCCGATCGTGGAGGAGGGGAGCACGTCGGGCACGGTGAAGCTGTTCATCCTGCTGCTCGGTGGCGGCGCGCTGGCGCTCGCGATGCTCGGCCTCTACCTCTCGAACCGTCGGCTGATCGCGCAGGTCGATCAGGTCGAGCTCGGCGTCAACGAGATCATCAATGGCAACCTCGATCGCACGTTCCGCCCAGTCGGCGCGGAGCTCGATGGACTGTCGAACGCACTCAACGTGATGCTCGCGCGGCTCCTCGGTCGGCCCGAGCCTGGCGAGGAAGAGTTCGATGACGATGGCAACCCCGTGGTTCAGGGGCGGGTCGAGTTCGAGGAGGGCGACGACAAGCCCGCCGTCGATCCGGACATCGCTGCGCTCGCGCAGGAGTCCGAGCCCGACTACTACAAGCGGGTCTACACCGAGTATGTCGCGGCGCGGAAAGCAAGCGGCAACCCGGACGAGGTGTCGTTCGAGAACTTCATCGCGAAGCTCAAGGTCAACGAGGGCAAGCTGAAGGCGCAGTACCAGTGCCGCGCCGTGCGGTTCCGCGTCGTGACCAAGGACGGCAAGGTCACGCTCAAGCCCGTCCCGATCTTCGCGTAAGCGCACGGCCATGACGGTCCAGACCGGCCTCGCGCGCCTCGCCACCGATGGCAGCTCGCTGATCGCGGGCCGTCGCCTCGGCCTGATCGTCAACCCGACGGCGGTCGATACCCAGCTGCATCACGCGATCGACCTGCTGACCGCACGCGATGATCTCAAGATCACCTCGCTGTTCGGTCCCGAGCATGGCGTGCGCGGCGATGCGCAGGACATGATCGACGTCGAGGATGCGCGCGATGTGCGCTCTGGCCTCCCGGTCTATAGCCTGTATGGAGCCACAGAGGCGTCGCTGACCCCGACGCCCGAGATGCTCGCCAACATCGACGTGCTGGTCTACGACGTCCAGGATATCGGCAGCCGTTACTACACGTTCGTGTGGACGATGGTGCTCGCGATGCGCGCGTGCGCGAAGGCCGGCAAGGGGTTCTGCGTGCTCGATCGTCCCAATCCACTCGGTGGGACCCACATCGAGGGGGGCGCCATCCAGCCCGGCTTCGAATCGTTCGTCGGTTTGGTGTCGTGCCCCAATCGCCACGGCATGACCGCGGGTGAGATCGCACGGTGGCGGCACGCCGTCGAGAAGCTCGACCTCGAGCTGTTCGTGATCAGCATGCGTGGCTGGCAGCGCGACATGCGGTTCGATCACACCGGGCTGCCGTGGGTGCTGCCGTCCCCCAACATGCCCACGCCGGATACCGCGCTGGTCTATCCCGGGATGTGTCTCGTCGAGGGCACCGAGCTTTCGGAAGGGCGGGGCACCACGCGCCCGTTCGAGCTCGCCGGTGCGCCGTACCTCGATGGAGGCAAGCTGGCGCATACGCTGACCGCGATGGAGCTGCCCGGCGTGATGTTCCGCGCCGCTGGCTTCTTGCCGCAGTTCCAGAAGCACGCGAAGCAGTCGTGCAACGGCGTCCAGCTCCACGTCTCGAATGCGGAGACGTTCAAGCCGTATCGCACCGGCGTCGCGTTCCTCAAGGCCTGCTACGATCTGAGTCCGGCCGCGTTCAAGTGGCGTACGAAGGCCTACGAGTTCGTCGACGACATCCCGGCGATCGATCTGCTCGCGGGATCGTCGCAGCTCCGCGAGGGGATCGAAGCGGGAGCGAGCCTCGACGAGCTCGCCGCCCGCTGGCCGCGCGACGAGGGTGTTTTCACCGAGGAAACCGCGGCGTATAGACTGTACGAATGACCCGGGTCGCGCTGTTCGGTGGCAGCTTCAACCCGCCGCATGTCGCTCACCAGCTGATGGCCTTGTACGTGCTCGAGACCCAGCCGATCGATGAATTGTGGTTTGTCCCGGTGTGGGACCACATGTTCGGCAAGCAGCTCGCCCCGTTCGAAGATCGCGCGGTGATGTGCCAGCTCGCGTCCGCGGCGCTCGGTCCGCGCGTGAAGGTCTCTCGCGGAGAGCAAGAGCTCGCGAAGCTCCCGGGGTTCGCGGGCAGCCGCACGCTCGATCTGATCGAGCACCTGGTCGCGACGCGTCCCGCGCTCGAGCCGCGTCTCGTGATCGGTACGGACATTCTCGCAGACACGGCGAGCTGGTACCGCTGGGATGCGGTGGTCGCGGCGGCCCCGCTGATCGTCGTCGGCCGCCCGGGTCACCCGCTCCCCGCTGGCAGCATCGCGACCGGCGTGACGATGCCGGAGGTGTCGTCGACGCAGGTCCGCGCCGCGCTCCACGACCGCGGCAGCGGCGACGCGGCCTTGCTCCCGTCCCTGTTGCCGGCCTCGGTGTTGGAGTATATCGACAGCCGAAACCTCTACCGATGACCGCCCGCAGCCCCAATCCCACCACGTTCATCGTCGGCGCAGGTCCGGTGGCGACCGCACTCGCGGGTGCGCTTCGCCTCGGCGGCGTGCCGGTGCTCGGTCTGTGGGCGCGCAAGCCGGCCGCCGCACGTGCCGCGGGCTCGATCGCGGGTGTCGCCGCGTTCTCGTCGGCGCCACCCGATCTCCTGCTCGAGAGCGAGGTGGTGGTGCTCGCGGTGAAGGATCAGGTGATCGGCGAGGTCGCCCAGATGCTCGTCGGTACCGGTCTCATCAACAAGCGTCACGTCATGCTGCACTGCGCGGGCGCTGCGTCGGCGCTCGAGGTGCTCGGCAGCGTGACAGGCTCGGTCGCCGGCGTCGGTACGATGCACCCGCTGTCCGCGATCGCCGATGCGAAGTCCGCGATGCGCACGCTCAAGGGCACCGTGTTCGGCGTCGAGGGCGACGAGGTGGGTCGCGCCACCGCGAGCCGGCTGGTCGCGGCGATGGGCGGCATCGTGTTGGCGCTCGATGGCACGCAGATGGCCGCCTATCACGCGGCGGCAGCACTCGCGTCGAACTACGTGGTAGCGGTGATGGATGCGGCGGCCGCGGTGCTCGGATCGGCGGGCGTGTCCGCCGATGATGCGGCGCGCGCACTCGTCCCGCTCGCCGAGGGCGCGCTTCGAAATATTTCCGCACACGGCACCACCGGTGGGTTGACCGGACCGATTCGACGTGGCGACGCGGCAACGATTCAACGCCATCTCGATGCACTTCGAGAAAACTCCGAGCTTGTCGAGATCTATCGGGCGCTTGCACGACGTGCGCTCGAGATCGCCGGACGGATCGACGGACGTGAGGCGCCCGACCGCGCGGGGCTTGAAGCGATCCGCGCGCTGTTGCAGTAACGCTCGATCCGGGTGGTCGCGTCGGGTAGCATCGAACGCGATGCGCGCCTTGCACCTGGTCACGTCACTCGCCCTCAGCGTCCTCGTGCTGCTCGCTGGCCCCGCGGCCGCCGACAAGCCGAACGCAACGTTCGCCGGCAAGATCATGCTGAGCGACAAGCGGTTCCCGGCCTCTGCGAAGAGTCTCGCGGCGTTCAACGCGCAGATCCGGAAGCAGTCGAAGACCAACTTCTACGAGGACAAGGAGAAGAAGGGCTGGAAGATCCAGTTCGTCGGCTTCCTCAAGGCGCCGCTCAACGACGTCGAGTACATCGTCAAGCTGTACGAGGTCGGCCGCGGTCCGCAGCAGCTGCTCGCGACGATCGAGCAGTACACCGATTCGCGCGGTCAGACCGCGCTGATCTCGAACATGCAGCTCGAGAAGAAGACGATCGGCGTGAACAAGGAGATCATGATCACCATGGAGAGCAAGGGTCGCGTGCTCGCCGCCGGTCGGTTCAAGATCCTCGGAGAGGGCGAGAAGTTCAACGGCAAGGTGAACTTCTCCGAGGACGAAGCGGCCGGTAAGACCGAGGAGTAGGCGCTCGGGTCACTCAACTTCGCACCGCCCTTCGGCGGTGCTGCGCGGTGCGGCCCGGCGCGCCGGGCCTTGCCTAGTCCGCGACATCGACGTCGATCAGGAACACCGACGCGACTTCCGGCGGGAACACGCGCAGCACGTAGTGACCGGGCGCCGGGAACACGTACTTAAACGCGTACGTGCCCTTGGCTCGCCTGGACGCCACGGCGGTGATGCCGGTGGCTCCACCCTGGGGATCCTCGATCGTCACCACGATCTGCGGGACATCAAACGGCGCGCCGATCGCGTTCCAGATCTCGAGCGAGGTCCGGGTGCGTGTTCGCGCGATGATCGGATCGTAGAGCGTCACCCGCGCGCTCATCTCCCCATCATCGGCGACCACCGTGCGGCGGCCGGTGAACGAGCTCGGCGCGCCTGGATCGGTGCCGTCCAGATCGTCGTTGCCGCTCCCCGCATCCGTGGCCACCAGCGCCGCGCTGCGTCCGCCTCGCGAGAGCTGGAACGCGGCAAATCCGGCGACCAACACCATCACGGCGCCGGCGAGCACGATCGCGATCGAGCGGCCCGACGAGCCCGTCCGGATCACCGGCCTCTCGTGGAGCGTGGGCGCGGCGCTCTTGCGCTTCGACCGCCGGGCACGCACGGTGACCTCGGGGGAGGGCGCGAGACCCTCGACGCTGCGGAGTGCTTCGTCGATCAGCTCGACCAGCTCGTCGGCGCTGCGCGGACGATCGTCGGGCTTCTTCGCCATGAGATGCATGACGAGTCGATCGACCACCTCGGGGACATCGGGCTGCCGCTCGCTCGGCACCGGAATCGGGCGCCCGAGGTGAGCCAGTAGGACCTCGAACCCCGAGCCCTCGAAGGGAGGATGCCCGGTCAGCAGCTCGAACAGGATGCAGCCGAGCGCATACAGATCCGCGCGATGATCGACGACCTCGCCGTGCGCCTGCTCCGGGGACATGTAGTTGGGCGTGCCGATCACGCCGTTGGTCGTGAGCCGGGTCGCGTCGGCGTTGCCGGGCTTGCACACCGCGATGCCGAAATCGACGAGCGTGATCCGATCGTCGCCGTTGCGATCGCGGCGCCACACGATGTTGGTGGGCTTGAGATCGCGATGCACGACGCCGGCGGCGTGGGTCTCCGAGAGCGCGCTGGCGACCAGGCGTGCGATACGGAGCGCGCGGACTGCGGGAACGGGTCCGGTCTCCAGGATCCGATCGAGTGGCTCGCCATCGATCAGCTGCATCGCGAGGTAGGGCCGGCCATCGACGAGCTCGCCGACTGCGTAGATCGCCACCACACCGGGGTGCGTGACTCGCGCAGCCGACCTGGCCTCGCGCGCGAACCTCCGTGCCATCACGGGATCCGCGGCGATCTCGGCCGTGGGCACCTTGATCGCGACCGGGCGATCGAGCCCTTGCTGGCGCGCCCGGTACACGGTCCCAAACGATCCGCCGCCGAGGACGCTCTCGATCTCGAACCCATCGATGGTCTGGCCGACGAGGCTCTGGCGCGAGGTCTCCGTCGCCGAGCGGACAGGGCCGAGGACGCTCGTCGCGGCAGCATGATCCACGACCTCGCCGGAGGCGGCGATCGGCTCGACGAGCACTGCCCCACACTCGGGGCAGAAGCGCCCCGATTCGTCGGTGCTGGTCGAGCACGCGGTACACACCCGCATACTTTCAGGGTAGCAGTCAGGGCTATGCTCGGCTCTGTGATCCGCACAGCCTTCGCCACCATCGCGCTCGCCACCGGGACGGCACGCGCCGGCGGAGACGTGCTGCCGATCCAGGGCGTTCGTTCGCTCGAGCGGGCAGGTGCCCTGGTCGCTGGCGCCGAGGATGCGGACAGCATGTGGCTGAATCCGGCCGGGCTGGCCGTTCACCATGGAGATGGCACGCGCTCACTGCTGTTCGATGCCGCCTACGTCTATCAGACCGTCGACTACGCACCTGTCGACGCGACGGGGGCACCGCTGGCGCGCGCTTCGAACCTCCAGCTTGGTCACCCGATCCCGAGCCTCGCGGCCACCCTCGGCGTCGGCGATCGCCTCGTGATCGGCGGCGGCATGACCGCGCCGTACGGCGGCATCCATCGCTACGCGGCACAGGGTCCGCAGCGCTATGCGTCGCTCGATACCAGTGGATCGAGCTACTTCGTGATCACGGTCGGTGCGGCGTATCGTGCGACCGACTCGCTGCGGATCGGCGCGACGATCCAGGACGTGGTGTCGCGGCTCTCGCACAAGCTGGTGACTACCGCGTGCACCACGCCGACCTGCGATCCCGCCGATGCCTCGCTCGACATGGCGCTCGAGGTCACGCAGACCGATTACCTCTCGCCGGCCGGCTCGCTGGGCGTCCAGTACAGCGTTTCGGACCGCGCCAGCCTCGGTGCGATGGTCCAGAGCCCGACCCGCGTCTCCGGCAGCGGGGCGCTGATGGTTCAGCTGCCTACCTCGGCGCAGTTCGCGGGCGCGAAGGTCACCGGAGACTCCGCGGCGCTGACGTTCACGCTGCCGCCGAGCGTGCGTGCGGGCTTCGAGCTGCGGCCGCGCCACGACCTCCGGATCGAGGCGGCGCTCGATGTCGAGCTGTGGAGCGTGCCGGGTGCGATCACGATCGCGCCCGACCATGTCCAGATCGAGAACGTGGTGGGTGGTCCCTATCCGCTGCACGAGATCTCGATCGCGCGCCACGGCAAGACCTCGTTCGCGCCGTCGATCGGCATCGAGTGGCATCCGCCCGACATGATGTTCGGCGCGGGGTATGCGTACGAGACCTCGGCGACGCCGGTGGGAGACGTGTCGGTGCGCGCCGTCGACGCCGCGAAGCACGTGATCGGGGTCGGCGGCGGTTACGATTCCGAAGGCTGGCAGATCGGCGTCGCCTTCGGGATCGCGGTGCTCGCCGACGTCTCGGTGGCGCCGGGCGATGCGCGCGTCGTCGAGCAGGCGCCGCTGCGTGAGCCGTCGACCACGGTGCCGATCAACGCCGGCCGCTACCAGAGCAAGTACGTCGTCGGCGGCCTGCGGTTCGCGCGCGTGTTTTAGGTTCTAGAACGTGTAGCCGACCGAGAGCTCGCCATCGAACCCGATCGGGATGAACGCGAGCAGATCGTTCAACGCCTTCTCCGCATCCTTGGCCCGCTGATCGTTCACCTTCGCCTCGGCGACGTGATGGCCCCAGCCGAGGCCGAGCCGCAGCGTGATGTTGAAGGCGTCGCCGATCATCCAGCGCTTACCGATGTTGCCGGTCACCGTCGTCGATCGCACGTTCATCCCGTAGGTCATGGTCTGGCCGTTCTCGGTGACCTTGACCTCTCCGCCGCCGATGCTCTGCGCGACCATCACGCCGAGAAAGCCGCTGTTCTGGCGGCCGCGCCAGTGCCAGCGATAACCCACGCCAGCGCCTCCCTGGTAGGAGCTCGAGTCGCGGTTGCTCGCGAGACTCCCGATCCCCTCGACAATCAGACCGTGCGTGCCGTTCCACAGGTGCTCGTAGGTCAGCGCGTAGTTACCGACGAGGACACCCAGCGGGCTGATGTTGATCGAGTTCGTGGGCGCCGCTTGCGGCGTGGCTTCCGCGGCGATGCCGGTACCGGGCTGTGCGGTAGCGACAGTGGGAGCCAGGGCGAGTGCGAGCGTGACGAGCAAGTTCTTCATGGCTCGAAGCACAGTCAGCCGAAGGGCCACGGTGATCTGCGGCCATGCGATCGCGAGCGCGAAGCCTCGCGGGCTGGACAGCTCGAAGCGAAGCGGACTCAGGCGACGGCGCGGAGCGTCGCGGCGACCTGCGGCGTGAGCGCCGTTTCGATCATCGCGAGTGCCCTGTCGGTGCGCAGCGTCAGTGCCTCGGTCGCGAGACCGAGGTTCGAGTGCATCTCCGCGGCGTCGAGGCTACCGAGCAGCACCGACCACGCCAGGTCCGCGATCTCGCGCGCGTTGACCTGGCGGTAGATGCCGGCGTGGATGCCATCAGCGACTGTGGCGCCGATGTGGTCCTGGATCCGACCGATGCCGGCTTGGACCGCGACCACGACCTCATCCGACAGCTGCGGACGAACCGCTGGCTGCGCGAGCAGGCGGAAGATGCGCGGACCCTCGGGGTCCTTCTCCGCCCAGCGCACGAGGATGCTCCAGGTCTCGCGCAGGCGCCGAGCAACCTCGACCTCCGCGCGGACCTGCGCCATCTCGACGTCGAACACCGTCAGGGTGTCTTCGACGAGCGAGACGTACAGGTCCTCTTTCGAGCGGAAGTACAGATAGATCGCGCCGACCGAGAGCTGCGCCGCGCGGGCGATGAGCTCGATCGAAGCACCTGCATAGCCGCGCTCCGCGAAGACAGACCGAGCGGCCTCCTGGATGCGACGCCGGCGAGCCTGTCGCTCCTGGGCTTTGCGTTCTTGAGCGTTCGTCATGGCGGTGATGTAGGATGTATGACGCACTTCGTCAAGAGCCGTCTTGTGGCAGGCGATTACTACGTAGATTCCTGCGGTTAACATATCTAACAGGCACGGCTACCCCATCGATTTTGTTCAGTTTCCAAACCTGACTCACCTTTCGGATCTAACGGCGTTCAGGTTTTTGGATCGAGATCTCGTCTCGGGCGTCCAAGGGATGATGAGCCTGCCAGCCAACGCGCACCGCGTCCGGACCTCCTTCGTGATCAGCGCCGCGGGCGCCACCGTGATCGCCGCGTTGCTGCTCTCGGTGCACTCGCACCCGGTCGTCGATCCGCTCGCGACCAGCGATGACGGCGTACAGCTCACCGCGACGTTTCCCTCGACGAAGATGTTGGCCTCGCAGACCGAACAGTACCTGGCGGTTTCGATCGCGACGCCCCCGGGTCAGGTCCCCGTCCGGCCGCCGATCTCGCTCGCCGTCGTCATCGATCGCTCGGGCTCGATGTCCGGTGCACCGATCGAGCACGCGAAGGCCGCCGCGGCGCGGCTGATCGGCCAGCTCGGACCGAATGACGCGTTCACCGTCATCAGCTATTCGTCGTCGGACGAGGTCGTCTATCCGATGAACCGCGCGAGCGATGCCAACAAGGCCACGGCACGCGCGGCGATCGAGCGAATCTACGACGACGGCGGCACCTGTATCTCGTGCGGCCTCACCCGCGGAGCCGGCGAGCTGACGCGGACGCCGGTCGAGGGCGGGCTTGCGCGCATCGTCCTGATCTCCGACGGTCAGGCGAACGAAGGCATCTGGGATCGTGACGAGCTCGCGCAGCTCGCCGCGAACACCGCGGCGCACGGCGTGTCGATCTCGGCGCTCGGTGTCGGTCTCGACTTCGACGAGGTCACGATGCAGCGGATCGCCGAGGTCGGCCGCGGCAACTACTACTTCGTCGAGGACACCGCGCAGCTCGCGGCGATGTTCTCGCGCGAGCTCGGCGGCCTGACCCAGACCGTCGCCGCCGATGTCCGGCTGCTCGTCGATGGCGGCCCAGGCGTCCGGATCGAGGATGCGCTCGGGTACCCGATGGACCGCCAGGGTGACTGGGTGATCGTTCCGATCGCGGACCTTCGTGTCGGAGAGACCCGCAAGGTCGTCCTCCGCATCACCTCTACGTCCTCCACACTCGCCATCTCGCACGTCCAGCTCGGCTGGCGGCGGGTCTCCGATGGCAGCAGCCGCCATGCCACCGCAATCGCGCGGGCCGAGATCGTCGCGTCGCCCGCCGAGGTCGCTGCGGGTGTCGACCGCGTCGCGATGCAAGCGGTCGAGGAGGCGCTGTCCTCGCGCGCGCTCGATCGCGCCACCACGATCTACGAGACTCAGGGCTACGATGCCGCCAAGCGCGTGCTCGACGAGCGCGTCGAGCAGATGAACCACAACGTCTACCTACCGCAGGCCGCGCGCGTTCGCATCGAGTCCGCGACCGGCGCCGCAGCCGACAGCTTCCGCGCCGAGCCCGCCACCAAGGCGAAGAAGGTCTCGCGCGTGAAGGCGTATGAGCTCGCGCACTGAGCGCCGGCCGCGTCGACGAACTCCACGCACTCGCGTGTGCTCCTCGCACGCTACGGTGACGGGCTTCGTACACGGTAGCCGCGTGATCCCGGAGGTCGCCGCAGAGACGCGGAGAGCGCAGAGCGGAAATTTTTGCGACCTCGTCACGCGGCTCCCGCTTGCACCGCGCCGATTCGCTCCCCTCTCGCACCGCGGAGCGTTCACGATCTCGAACCCGCCACGTGACGCGTCCAAAGACGTTCTGCTCCCGTCCTCTGCGTCTCCGTGGCTCGCCTCGGGGGAGTGAGCACGACGACATGCGCTCAGCTGACGCGGTCGAGCCGTGTGCTGCGAACGCGCGAGCGGCAACGCAGTGGCTGGCAAGCCGTCGTAGGCGCTACGGAGCGAGATCGGCGAAGCTGACCTGAAGCTCGCGCGAGATCAGGACGGCCTTGTGCGGAGGGACGTCCTCGAAGCCGTCCTTCGTGTCGCCATCCCCGCCCGAGACGAACAGCACCCCGCGGAACGAGTCATCACGCTCGCCGCGCTCGCCTCCGGCACCCGGCGCGATCACGGTGAGCCGGCGCATGCGGAGCGGCTGATCGAGGTGTGCGAGCACCATCGAGCGGCCGTTCGTCAACGCTACGTTGCCGAGCTTGGTGTCGGCCTTGCCCGCGCGCACGAGCTCCGCATGCACCAGCTTCAGCGTGGCGGACAGGGCGCGGCGCTGCGCCTCCGGCGGGAGGTTGGGATCGTCGATGTTGCCCTCGTCGTGCAGCATCGCGAGGAACACGTGGAAGACGAGCTCGGCGGGCGTCCGGCCCTTGAGGTTCCGTCGCAGGTACTCGGGGATGTGCTCGAGCAGACGGAGCGCGCTGCCATCGAGCACGGAGGTCCCGGTCTGCGCGTACATCCAGCGTCGGAACCGGAACGGCGGCGTGTTGTCGGTTCCCGCGTAGCCGTCCTCGGTAACCGCCTGCGCGATCGCGCAGTCCGTCTTGATCTCGTCGAGTGAGGACGCGAGGTCGACCGGACTCTCGGAGGCCTTGGGGGTTCGCACCAGCAGGACGTCCCCGCCTTGGATATAACCCATGCCCCAGCGATGGACCGGCGGCAGGGCGACCAGCGCCGCCCGCACGGGTGCGAGCGCGGCTGCGAGCCGCTGAGGTTGGTTGCACATGCACGCGAAGAGCTTCATGAGGAGAGACTCCGCAGCGGTCGGGGACGAGGACGTCCCGAGCGCGCTGCCGACGGTCATCGAGCATCGTCAAGGAACACGCCACACCCGCCGCGAACACCACGAGTATACGGCCCCGCTGTGATCGCGCCAATCTCGGTGTTGGAGATGGGGGGGATCAGGCGCTTGCAAGCACTGCGGACAGCTTGGCAAACACGCTTGCACGTTCGACCTCGTTGAACACCTCGTGCCTGAGCCCGATGAGGTCGTGATAGGTCGCACCCTTGACCTTGTCGGCGACCGCCCGCGAGCGCGCAGGATCGGTGAGCGGATCGGCACCGCCGACGAGCCAGGTCGTCGGGACGGCGATCCGATCGGCGTGGGCGTAGACATAGTCCTGAGCGGCGGCCGACTCGGCGAACCACCGAACGTTCGCCGTCGGGAAGCACACCTTGTCGGCGGCGTGCTCGGCCTGTTTTTGTGGATCGCTGGTCAGCTGATCGTTGCGGATCTCGTTCGGCTGATTGAGCTTCGGAGCGAGCCGGTTCGCCACCCGCCCCAGCAGCTTCTTCCAGGTCGGCAGCGGCTGCTTGAGCCCGAGGTACGGAGATGACACGATCGCCGCGGTCACGCGCGGCGCGGGTTGTCCGACCAGCGCGCGCAGCGTGATCAGGCTGCCATGCGAGTGCCCGAGGAGGATCAGGGGCGCACCGGCGGGGACCATCGCGCGGGCCGCGGCGATCATCGCGTCGAGGTCATCGATGTAGATATCGAAGCGCTCGATGTAGCCGCGCGCACCGGGGGACTTGCCGTGCCCGCGAACGTCGTAGGACAGCGCGGCCCAGCCGGCCTTCACGATGACGTTCGCCACCTCGTGGTAGCGCCCACAATGCTCGGCGTAGCCATGTGTGATGACGATGACGCCCTTCGGCGTACTGCCTGGCACGAAGGTCTCGACGTGGAGACCGGCGATCGTCTGGGTCGAGGTCGGGGGCAGGGGACCGGGGAGCTCGCTCATCGCGCACGGTTCTACCTGAAGTCGGGATCTCGCAGCGGGTTGACGGTCCTGTAACGCGCGAGGTAGGGTCCGCGCCGTGGGTGCTAACATGCGTGGATCGCTGGCGATTTCGATCGCGCTGATCGCCGTGTCTACCCTCGCGACGGGTTGCCCGCAGACCGAGCGCAACGTCGCCAAGAGCCAGACCCGGCTCGATCTCGCGAAGGACTTCCTGTCCAAGCGACAGCTCGAGGCGGCGGAGACCGAGTGCAACCGATCGCTCGCGCTGAACCCCGCGAACAACGAGGCCTACAACGTCCGCGGGCTGGTCTCGATGGTGCGCGCGATCCAGACGCAGACCACGCTTGAGATCGAAGGCTGCCTCACCGGCGTCGACGCCGAGGCCACGCACAAGGATCTCGAGGCACTGCTAAAGAAGGCCGACGGGGACTTCGCGCAGGCCGTGAAGATGACTCCAGACTACGGCGAGGCGTGGTTCAACCGCGGCGTCGTGGCGACCCTGGTGGAGAACTACGGCGCGGCTGTCAGCTATCTGACCAAGGCGCTGGAGAACCCGATCAGCCTGCAGGATCCCGGACTGACGCGCGCCGCTCTCGGTTGGGCGATGTTCCATCAGCAGAAGTACGTCGACGCGGCGAAGGAGCTGCGCCAAGTTCTGCAGTTCAAGCCGAAGATGTGTGTGGCGACTTATCGGTTAGGACGGGTTTACTTCGCTCGTGAAGAGTGGGACAAAGCTGCGGATCTTTTGGAGACGGCGTCGAATGACCCGTCGTGCGGCTTGCAGGAAGCCTCCTTCTTTTTGATGAAGACTCGGATGCAACAAGGGCTGGTCGATGATGCGCGTCGCGCACGTGACGTCTGTCTCAAGATCAGTCCCTCGAGCTGCGTCGCCATCCAGTGCAAGGCGAGCAATCCGTAAGGCCCTATGGAGCGCCGTTCGTCCATGAACACCAGCACCACGATGTCCTCGTCGACGTCGCGCACGGTCACCGTCGTCGATCCGAAGATGAGCCTCTCGCTGTGGCTGCGCACCGGGCGCGGACACAAGGGGCTCAGCCTGGCCGACGTCGCCAAGATCACCAAGATCCAGCCGCGCATCCTCGAGCGTCTCGAGACCGGCAAGCTCGAAGGCCTGCCGGCCGACGTGTTCGTCCGCGGGTTCGTGCGTAGCTATGCGCGTTGCGTCGGCCTCGATGAGGGCGAGGCGCTGCAGCGTTACTCGATGGCCGCGGGTCAGCCGATCGCTCCGACCGCCGCTGCACGTGCGCTGGTCGAGTCGATGTCGGAGCTCGCGCCGACCACCGCCACCCGGGCGCCGAAGCTGCTGCGTCGCGACCCCGAGGTGACCGACGTCGTATCCACCCATGCCGGCGTTACCCGCATACTCGCCTCGGGCAGCCTCCAGGATCTGCCGAAGGCCGATACCGTCGTCGAGATGCTGCTACCAGCCACCGGCACGCTGGCCGCGCCGGCCGAGTCGGCCGAGCCCGCGGTGATCGAGGCACCGGCGATCGAAGCGGTCGCGGAGACGCCCGTGCTCGACGCGGCCCCCGAGACCGCGCCGACGGTCGAAACGGAGCCGGCGGTGATCAGCGCCGACGCCAAGCCCACCAGCTCGGCAAAGAAGAAGCGCGGCAAGGGCCGTGGCAAGCGCAGGGCGATCGCCACCGGCACGCCGTGGCAGCCGATGCCTTTCGTCGAGGCCGCACCGATCACGGCGAGCTCGATCGACGCAGCGCCGATCGTCCTGAAGGCCTCCGCGGCGAGTGACGAGCTCACCGCCGCGCCCGCGGCGGAGGCGATGGACCTGGCAGCAGGATCGACCGCGACGCTCGATGTCGCTCCGATCAGCTCCGACTCCACCGCCGAGCTCACGGCGACCTGGGCGCCGAAGATGCCGACCGTGGTCACGACCAGCGTGCCGTGGCGTCGCCCGTTCGGTTCGTCGACCGCACCCGCCGCGCTCGTACCGACCTTGGTGATCGACGACGCGGATCCCGACTCGGCCGAGCGCGAGCTCGAGGATCGTGCGGCTGCGAAGGAGCCGGCGCGTCGCTCGTTCCTCCCACCGATCCTGCTCGATCGCGAGGATCGCTCCGCGCGCCAGGGCGGCTTGACGCTCGCGGTCATCATCCTGCTGATCGCGGCGACGCTGACGCTCTCGTATCTGATGCGGCGGCCGAGCTCGACCGGTGATGGCGTGACGCAGGCCGACGCCGCGCACGACATCCTTGCCTAGATCCGGCGACGGTGTCCTCGGTGTGGTCCTGAGGGCCACGCCGGTACGCGAGTCGGATTTGATCGTCACGCTGTTCACCGAGACCCACGGTCGGCTCAACGCCGTCGCTCGAGGCGCCCGGCGATCCCAGCGACGGTTCGCGGGCACGCTGCAGCAGCTCGTGCTCGGGCGCTATCAGCTCGGTCGACCACCGCGGGGTGATCTGTGGTCGCTCGAGAGCGCCGAGATCGAGCGCGAGTGGACGCGGCTGGCCTCCGATGTCGTCGCGCTCGCCCATGCGAGCTATGTCGCGGAGATCGCCGGTGCGCTGCTTCCGACGGAGGTGCCCGAGCCGCACGCTCTCGGCTTGATCATCAAGCTGTGGGATAGCCTCGCCGAGGCGGGTCCATCGCCCGCGGCACTCCGTGCGGTCGAGCTCGGGCTGCTCGAGCTCGGAGGCCACCGGCCCGCGCTCGATGCGTGCGCGGCGTGTGGGCGGACCGACCTGGCGGCCGGGGCGGTGTTCGATCCGTCGCGCGGCGGCGCGATCTGCCGGGCGTGTGCGGCCTCGAGCCGGGGACCGGGGATCCGGCCGATCGATCCAGCGACGCTCGACTATCTGCGCGCGGTCGCTGCGCTCGAGACCCCGGCCGCCGCACGTGCGGCAGATACCGATCCGGCGTTCTGTGCCGCCGACCGAGTCGCGGCCCGCGAGGCGATGATCGCGATGGTCACGCTGCTCGTCGGCAAACCGCTGCGCAGCCTCGAGTTCATCGCGAAGCTGGGCGCGGCAGGCCGCCGTCAGGATCCCGGCGGTTCGTAGTACACTCGCCGACCATGGGGCGTCGGTTCGCGTTCGTCGTACTCGCTGCGCTGGTCGCATTGCCGCGCGCGAGGGCTCAGCCCGCGGACCCCGCGCCCGATATCGAGATGGAGCCCGATGACGCCGGCAGCGGAAATGGAAGTGACGTCAAGCAGACGCCGCGGCCGGCGCCTCCGGTTGCAGGCAGCACTGCACCAGTCGGGAAGGATCCAAGGATCGCGAAGAAGTGGCAGCTCGCGGCGCAGCAGCTCGTCCAGAAGGCCGACTACAACACGCGCAAGAACAAGCCCGACGATGCGAAGGCGCAGTACGAGAACGCGGTCACCGCGTACGAGAAGGCGATCGAGGCGAGCGACGATCTGTCGCTGCACTATGAGCTCGGGCTCGTCCTCGAGAAGCTCGGCAAGCTCGACCTCGCCACCGTGGAGATCCGGAGGGCTGCCATCGCGAAGAGCGGCGTGAAGCCCGATCTCGTCAAGAAGGCCGCCGCGAAGTACGACGAGCTGACAATGAAGGTCGGGCTCGTCACGCTGACGGTGAACACCGACGGCGCGACGATCTCGCTCAATGGCGCAGCGCTGGGCAAGACGCCGCTCGCCGAGCCACTGGTGTTCATGCCCGGTACGTACACGTTCTCGTTCGCGGCGGACGGCTACCAGCCGAAGGACTCGCAGATCAAGGTCGAGGCCGGGTCCGAGAGTGAACGCGCGATCGAGCTCGAGCCGATCAAGTTCGTGGTGGAACCGAGCAAGAACGACCCGGATGCGCCGCTCGCGGTCGCTGCGCCGACGATGCCCTCGAAGCTGCCGCTCTACGTCGGAGGCGGCGCGACCGTGGTGCTCGGGGCGGTGGGCGTGATCACCGGCATCATCGCGGTGTCCAAGCACAGCACTTACGTCGCCGCCGCCTCGAACAAGCTCGATCGCGAGGACGCCCGGTCCAACGGCAAGACCCTGGCCCACGTCACCGATGCGATGTTGCTGACCGCGATCGGCGCGGCCGGGTTCACGGCGTACTGGTACTTCGTCAAGTACAAGCCGGCGCAGCGGAAACGGACCGAGGCGCCGAGCTCGGCGCCCCGGGATCCAAATGCGCCAGACATCTCCAAGGTCGACGTCGTCCCGTGGGTCCAAGCTACCGGCGGCGGATTCAGCGTTGCTGGATCCTTCTAGGCGTGAGGAGCAACAACGATGGCCAACCCAGGATACCCGATGCAGCAGCAACCACCGCAGATGCAGCCGCAGCCGGCGCATGCCGTACAACCGGCGCCGGTGCGCCGCGGAACCTCGAAGATCGTCCCGATCGTGGTCTCGGCGGGACTCGCCGTCGGGACGTTCTGCGGCCTGCTGTTCGGCGTTGGGACCGGCGAGCCGGCCGATGCGTCGACGACCGGCAGCAGTGCTGACACCAAGAAGGAGACGGCGCAGACCAAGCCGGCCACGCCGGCAAAGCCTGCGGTGGTCGCCAGCACCTCGCCCGCGAAGCCGGCGACGACTCTGGCGCCCGCGCCCGCGCCCGCGGCTGCGGGCGCGGCGGCGACGCCGGCAGCTGGATCCGCGGCGACCACGCCCGCGGCCGGCTCTGCGGCAGCAGGCACCACGTCGCCCGCCGGCGGGGGCAAGCCGACGGTCGCGGATGTCGCCGTGAAGAAGCCGAAGCTGACCGTCGAGCTGACGCCCGCCTCGGCCGCCGCCACCGCGAAGATCACCATCGATGGCAAGCCGCTCGAGGGCAGCTCCACCGAGATCGATCTCGGCAAGGCGGCGAACAAGGAAGTGAAGATCGTCGTGAAGGCCAGCGGCTACAAGACGGTCGAGCAGAAGGTCGAGGTCGACAGCGATGTCGCCGTGAAGATCGAGCTGATCAAGCGCCCGGCCAGCGGGCCGGTGACGGTCCCTCGCCCGGGTGGAACGCCGGCGCCGGCCAAGAAGAAGCCGCCTGGTGGCGGCGGCCTCATCGACATCTAGCCCTTCACGGCACCGGCGGTGAGCCCGCCGACCAGGTACTTCTGCAGCACGTAGAACGCGACCATCACCGGCAAGCTGGTGACCACCGCGCCCGCTGCGAACAGGCCCCAGTCCGCCGAGAACTCGGTGACGCTCGACTGGATCAGCACCGGCAGCGTGTATCGCGTCTGGTTGGTCATGAACGTCGAGGCCATGATGAACTCGTTCCACGCGGTCATGAACGAGAACAGCGCGGTCACCGCGAGCGCCGGGCGTGACAGCGGGAGGATGATCTTCCGGAAGATCATCCACGGCGATGCGCCGTCGATGCGCGCGGCCTCCTCGAGCTCGCGCGGCAGCGAATCGAAGTATCCCTTGAGCGTCCACACGCAGAACGGGATCGCGGTGGTCGAGTAGACCAGCACGAGGCCGACGATCGAGTTGAGCAGTCCGAGCTTGTTGAGGATCACGTAGAGCGGTAGCAGCAGCAGCGTCGCCGGGAACATCTGGACGACGAGGAACATCGTCAACCCGGTCTTGCGGCCGGGAAATCGGAACCGCGATAGCGCATACGCCGCGGTGCACGACAGCGTGACGCCGACGACGGTGGTCAGCAGCGCGACGACGATCGAGTTGATCGCGTGGCGCAGGAACAGCAGCTCGCCGTTGGCACCGCGAGACGTGAACAGATCGCCGAAGTGACCGAGGGTGAAGGAATGGGGCACCGGCGATGCCGACAGCGCGAACTGACTGCCCGGTTCGAACGCCTTCTTGCACACCAGCATCACCGGGTAGAGCACCACGGTGCACAGGATCACGAGGCCGACATAGGTCAGTGCGCGGATCGGCCCGCGGGGGCCGCGATGGTTCACGACTCGTCTCCCTTGCTGCGCACGATGCGCGCGCCGAACACCGTCCACAGCAACAGGATGAGGAAGATGATCGTCGCGTACGCAGCCGCCATGCCGTAGCGCTCACCGCGCTGGAACGCCCAGCGGTAT
>JAYUVX010000112.1:0-6215 GCA_043753855.1 Myxococcales bacterium
CTCGAATCGTTCGACGGGCAGGCGGAGCTCGGGATCGACCTCGACGCGGACCTCCACGGGATCCTTGCACAGCTGGCCGGCGAGGACCCGCGCCTGATCGGCCAACCGATCGAGACGTACCGAGACGCGGTCGTACCGCCATGACGCGACGAGCTTCGCGAGCACGTCGTTCGATTCGCCGGCGGCGATCGCGTCCTCGAGCCGCTGCAGGTCGCTCGTCGAGACGCCGAGCTGCCCGCCTGCGGCCTCGACGATCGGCGCCACCTTCGCGACCAGAGCGCGCCACCTTGCGACGACGCTACGGCGATGCGCCAGCGTGCCGTGCTCGTCGCCATCGCTGATCGCGGACTCGAGCTCGTGACAGTCCTCCGCAACGGAGTGGACACCCTCGATCGCGCAGATTCCCTTCAAGGTGTGAATCGAGCGCAGCAGGGTCGAAGCGGGTCGCGCAGAGTCGATCGCCTCGACGTGTTGCTCCGCCTCCGCAAAGAACGCCGCGAACCCGGCGCGGTCGGCGAGCAGGCGGGAGACCAGCGACGTGGTCTCGCGTTCGTCACGTTCCGCGCGCTCGCGCTCGGCGATCGCCGTCTCGTCCGAGATGACGACGAGGACCCGCAGTCGATCACCGGCGTCGATCAGCGGACTGAACGACATCGCCAGCCGGCGGCCTGCGACATCGAACCGGGACGGCAACTGCGCCAGGCAGATCTCGACCGGGATCACCCGCTCCGAGATCGACCTCCACGCGAGGTCGAACCAGTCCGCCGCATCGGGTGCGAACGAGCGAACATAATCCGCGAACGAACCGTTCTGCGGCATGGGCCCGAGCCAGCGCTCCACCGCGGCCGAGTGCTCGCTCGCAATCGCACCCTTGGCGTCCACCGTCAGAAATCCCTGCTCGACGTGGTCGAACATCAAGCGCATCTCCGCGTTGCGAACGTCGAGCGCCGCGGTCCGCGCAGCGACGACGCCCTCGAGCCGCTGCTGCTCTCGCTTCGAGACGTGGCGAGCTCGCACCACCAGATGCCGGAGCTGCGAGACCATCTCGTTGAAGGCCGCCACGACGATGCCGATCTCGTCGGCCGAGGGATCAGCGAGCTTACCGTCGAGGTCACCTGCAGCGAACGCTTTGGCGGCGTTCGCGAGCGACTGCAACCGACGGGACAACCGCCGCGCGATCAGCCAGGCAGCGACCACGCCGAGCACGAAGGCGACCAGCCCAGAGCCGATGGTCAGCGCTCGAACGTGCGATCGCTCTGCCTCGAGCCGCGACGTCGACAGCTCGACGATCAACGTCGCCTGCGGTTCGCCGATCGATCCGACACGAGTGAACGACGCGATCCGCCCGTTCGCCTCCGCCACGCCAGCCACGCGATCCGCCGGCTTCCACGCCGTGGGAGCTCCACGCGAGGCGAGCAGTTCGTCGTGCGCTCCGATCAGCACGATCGCCGCGACGTCGGGATCGACCTCGAGCGATCCGAGGATCGGCTGGAACGTCGCCGGATTCGAGGTCAGCCTTGCCGACGTGGCCTGATTCGCGATCAGCACGCCGTACGTCACGGCTTTCCGCCGTAGGTCGCGCGTCATCGACGTCGCCTGCTGCGAGGTCCAGCACACGGCGAGGAAGGCGATGACGCTGACGATCAGCAGCGCGATCGTCAGCATCAGCTTGCGTCCGATGCTGAGCTGAACGCGCTGCTCAGACCTCATCGGCGCCTGGCTGCGGGTGAAACACGATCTCGATCACGCCGCGGGGCGTGGCCAGGAACGCGATCGTCCCGGGCTGGGCAAAGGCGCCCAGCACGGGCGGCTGGATATCGACGAACAACCCGTGCGATTCGAGCGCGGCCGCGCCACGTCCGGTCAGGATGTTCGCGAGCTCACTGGCCGTTGCCTCGCAAAGGCTCCGATCAGGCTCGATCCCGTCGACCATGAATCGCGCTGCGTCCTGAAGCATCTCGAACGGGAACGTCCAGGTGAAGGCGGTCAGATCCCCGCGTGCGTGCACGATGATCGCGACCGCGTTGTCGTGACCGTGGCGGATCTCCGGCATCGCGACCACGGCCGAGGTCCCCGTCGTCTCTCGCAAAACGGCGATCGTCGACAGCAGGAAGTCGTGAACCGTGCTGAGGTCAGGAACGGGTGGCACGGATCACCTCTCGGCTACTGGTGCGACCCGCGAGCCATAGGCGCAGCGCGTGAAACCGCATCGTCTTGAAGCCGCTCGCGACGATCGCCTCGCGCATCTCGTTGGCGGATGCGCGGCGCGAGATCATCGCACGCAGCTCGTCATTCACGGTGAGCACCTCGCGGACCGCGATCCGTCCTTCATATCCAGTGCGATGGCATGATGCGCACCCGACGGGATGTGCGATCAGAGTTCTGGCAGGAACCGCGGGAAGGTCGAGGCTCGCGAGCTCTACCGCATCAGGTGCACGAAGCTGGTCACATGCCTCGCACACACTACGAACGAGTCTCTGGGAGACAACTCCGAGCAACGCCGGGGCCACCACGCAGGGTTCGATCCCGAGCTCGGTGAGCCGCATGATCGAACCGAGTGCGTCGTTCGTGTGAAGCGAGCTGAGGACCAGGTGACCTGTCAGGGCAGCCTCGGCAGCGAGCTGGCCAGTCTCCTGATCGCGGATCTCGCCGACGAGAATCACGTCCGGGTCCTGGCGCAGGATCGACCGCAACGCACTCGCAAACGTCAAGCGGCGCTTGGGCGCGACCTGAACCTGGTTGATGCCAGGCAGCTGGTACTCGATCGGATCTTCGACGGTGATGACGTTCAGCTCGGGGTTCTTGACCGCGTTCAGCGTGCCATACAGCGTGGTGCTCTTGCCCGACCCTGTTGGTCCCGTCACCCGTACCAGACCGTACGGGGCGGTCGCCATCGCGAGCAGCGGCTCGGCTCGAAGCCGAGGGCGTCCAGCGACATCGCCGCACGCTTGTTGTCGAGAACGCGGCAAACGACCTTTTCGCCCCAGTAGGTGAACAAGACAGATACGCGTAGGTCGACTTCGGCTGCGGGCGTCTGGATCTTGATCCGTCCATCCTGCGGTGCGTGGTGATTCGCGATATTCAGATTCGCGAGCACCTTGATGCGCGAGACGATCGCTGCGTGTAGCGTGACCGGTCGCGTCTCGACATCTCGGAGCGCGCCGTCGACTCGATACCTGACGATCGTGTGGTGCTCGGTTGCTTCGACATGGATGTCGCCCGCGCGCTGCTCGACCGCACCCGCGACGAGAGCGTTGAACACGTTGGAGGCCGCGGCAAGATCTTCGTTCGAGACCTGCCCCGGTTCCTCGATCGTCGCTACCCGACGAGCGGCATACAACCGGGACTGCGCGCGAGCGATCTCCTGCGGCGTTGCGACGACGATCGTCACCACGCGGCGCAGCTCGCGGCCGAGCCAGTCGAACAGCCCGAGCTGGGTGGGATCGCACACCGCGAGTGAGACCTCGTGCCCATCCGCAAACACGGGCACGAGATGGTGCTTTTCCGCGAGATCGCGGGCAACGAGGGCGGTGAGATCCGCGGGAATCACGACCGAGCCGAGCTGGATGCGCGCCAGCTTGAACTGGGCGGCGACAGCATCGTAGAGCTGCTCCACGCTGGCGAACCCGGCACGGCTGACCGACCGGAGAGAGGGTGCGCGGTCCGCGAGCAACTCGACGGGCACCCGTCTCTGCAACGCCGGTTGACTCATCAGGTCTGCCCGAACAGTTGATCGAGGGACTCCTGCGACACTTTCTCCGGAAGCTCGGAGCTCGTCGGCCGCGCTGGCAGCGCGAACAGATCCGTGAGCTCTCCTGGGAGCGCCGACATGGGTGGCGGCGCGGCGCCGTGGTTCGCGAGCGACCCGAGGCCACAGCCGCCGCAGAACCGGTCCGCTGCGTCGTTCTGGAAGCTGCAGGTCGGGCACGGAGCCGCGAGGCTGGCTCCGCAGCCACCACAGAATCGCCGATTCGCGGCGTTGTCGCGCTGGCAGCTCTTGCAGCTCACTTGGCACCTCGCGCCAGCTGATGGTTGCGCGTGAGCGCGTACGTGAGGATCTGCTCGACACGCTTCGGTTCGAAGGGCTTCAGGACGTAGTGGCAGACACCCGCCTTCTGGCACGCCAGGATCTTGTCGCGCGTGGTCAGCGACGTGCACATCACGATCGTCGCGTCCGGGAAGCTGCCGAGCAGCTCGAGCGCCGCGGTCACTCCATCCTTGCCAGGCATCACGATGTCGAGCGTGATGAGGTCGGGAAGGTGCTGACGATAGAGCTCGACGACCTGGTCGCCGCTGGCCGCCTCGGCGACGATCGTCGCGCCAAGCCGCTGCAGGATCTGACGAAGTTGCATCCTGACGATCGGGGAGTCGTCGACGATGATCGCGGTAGGCATGATCTCGATATCGACCACCCTGCAGTTTGTTAATGGACGGCGGCAGGTGGGGCGTCCACCTTCACCGTGCCCCCCGGGTCTCGGGCCCTCGGGCCTATAGGTTTCCTGGGACCGACCGACTCATCAGGTATGCGGATCGCCGGTTCCACCCGGGCCATGGTCGCGGGCAGCGCGGTGGGGGTGATCGTCACCGCCATCGCGCTGACCACGTACCCCGAGATCGCTGCTGCCGACTCCCGCGCCCTCGTTCATGCCGCACTGGCGACCGGGGCCGTATCACTCCTCATCGCGTCGGTCGCGGTCTGGCTGATCACTCGACCGATGCTGCGACGCATGCGCCACATGGCGGAGGTCGCCAGCTTCGTGAGTAGCGACGCGGATCAGGACGACGTACTTCCGGAGTGCCTCCTGGTGGAGATCGAGCGGGAGGACGAGCTCGGTGCACTGGGCCGTGCGTTCAACGACATGCTCGCCCACATCCGCTCAGGGCAGATCCGGCTCCGGGATGCGGTCACCGATCTGAAGGAAGCGGAGACCAAGCTCGAGCTTCGGTTCGAACGCCGCAGGGAGTCGCTGAAGAATGTCAACCGGCAGCTCCGCAACGAGATGGACCGCCGCACCAAGATCGAGCTGGAGCTGCGCCAGGCACAGAAGCTCGAGTCGGTGGGCCGCCTCGCCTCCGGCATCGCCCACGAGATCAACACGCCGGTCCAGTTCGTCAGCGATAGCTGCAGCTTCCTGCAGAATGCGACCTCCGATCTGATGAGCGTGATCGTCGCGAACCGCGGGCTGCGGCGCGCGGTGCTCGCCAACGAGATCACCGCCCTCGACGCGCTCGAGCAGATCCGCACCGCGGAGGCAGAGGCGGACGTCGACTATCTGCTCGAACACATTCCTCAGGCCGTCGACCGCGCGATGCAGGGTCTCGAGCGCGTCTCGACCATCATCAAGTCGATGAAGGAATTCGCGCATCCGGTCCAGCACCAGGCGTACGCCGACATCAACCGAGCGATCACGAGCACGATCAACGTCGCTCGCAACGAGTACAAGTACGTCGCGGATCTCGAGACCCACCTCGCGGAGCTACCGATGGTCAACTGCCATGTCGGAGAGCTCAATCAGGTCGTCCTCAACATCGTGGTCAATGCCGCACACGCGATCGAGGCCGTGGTCAAGGACACCGATCGCCGGGGCAAGATCGTCGTCCGCACCACGACCATGGACGGCCACGCGGTGATCGAGATCAGTGATGATGGGTGCGGGATCCCCGCGACGCTGCTCGACAAGATCTTCGATCCGTTCTTCACGACGAAGGAGATCGGCAAGGGCACCGGTCAGGGGCTCGCGATCGCCCGCTCGGTTATCGTCGACAAGCACCACGGCAAGCTCACCGTGGACAGCGAGGTGGGCCGCGGCACCACGTTCCGGATCTGGCTCCCGCTCGCCGATACCCCGCACCCTCGCCTGCTCGCGAACTGAACCGTGGAGAACCGATGACCAACGACGCCACCATCGCCAAGCAGCGCATCCTGTTCGTCGACGACGAACCCGCCATTCTGTCGGCGTTGAAGAACCTGCTCTACAAGGATCGCAAGCGCTGGGACCTGCTGTTCGCACCGAGTGGTGAGGCAGCACTCGAGCTGATCCGCGAGCAACCGGTCGACGTCGTGATCTCCGACATGCGGATGCCAGGCATGGACGGCGCAACGTTCCTCAACCAGGTGAAGCAAGCGTGGCCTGCGACCGCGCGGATCATGCTGTCGGGTCACGCCGATCGCGAGTCGATCGTGCGAGCCCTTCCAGCGGTTCACCAGCTGCTCG
>JAYUVX010000113.1:0-18774 GCA_043753855.1 Myxococcales bacterium
CCCTGGGCACGCTCGCGCTCGGCCACTCGGCTCTCGTGATCGATGGTCTGTGGGCGCTCGCCGTGGGTCCCGACAACCAGCTGTACTTCACCGCCGGATCGAACGACGAAGCGAACGGTCTGTTCGGCCGCCTCGCTCACTGAGCATCCCTCCACCGATCGAACCATCGAGGTCCCTCATGCGCGCTCTCCTGTTGATCTTCCTCGTCGCCTGCACGACATCCGCCGTCGGTTCGTCCACCGGGGCGACCTGCGCCCCGAGCTCGGCCGCACCGCTGACGTACGAGACATTCGGCCGCGAGTTCATGACGAAGTATTGCACCACGTGTCACTCGACCTCGCTCACTGGCGCCAAGCGGCGCGGTGCACCGACCGATGACAACTTCGATACGCTCGAGGCCGTCATGGCCGCGGCGACGGAGATCGACCAGATCGCCGGCGTGGGCCCGAAGGCGGCGAACACGGACATGCCGCCGTCGGAGTGTGGCATGTGCGAGAAGCCACCCATGCAGGCGCGCGAGCAGCTCGCGTCCTGGCTCGCATGCGAGCGCGGCACCGCGCACTGACCCACGGGAAGCCGGGGTCGGTGAGGCGCATTCTGGTCGCAAGCGGAGTGGCTCCTCGACTGGCCAGAGCTGATCGAGTCGCCATGGCGATCGAGGTTTAGTCGCACTAAACGTGACGACACCCGGAATGACTGTTGCTTGAGGCTGAGGCAACCATGACGACTCAAGCCACCATCATCGAACGCGACATCATGAAGGGCGAACACCGCCTGGCTGGCATCGCCCAGCGCCAGCGCACCGCGATCAAGCGCGACTACCTGTTCACCGCGGTCCTGGTCGCCGCGCTCGCGAGTGTCGCGATCAGCGCGCTGTGAGCTCAGTTCTCGTCGAGGCGCAGCACACCATTTTCCAGCGTGACCATCGCGAGCGCCTCGAGATCGGCGCCATCGACCGCGTAGGTCACGAATCGTTGTCCGCTGTTCGAATCGACCGCGAGGGTCGCGCACCGGAGCGTCACCGCGATGTAGAACGCGTGAACCGGAGGGCTCAGCGGGTACGCGCGGCGAGCCAGCCGACGATGGCGTCGCCGATGTCCTTGTCGAGCACGCGGCCATCCGCGTTGTAGGCATCCTGCGCGGCCTCCGGGTTCGCGCGGATCTCGGTGATCGTCAGCGGCTGGTTCTTCAGCACGTGGTCGGCGTTCGGCGCGAGTGCAATCGACCCAAGACCCGCGTGGTGTTCACCGTGCGTCGCGTCGTCGCCGAGAACGTTCCCGGCGATCCTGTGTATTCACGCGCGCAGATGATCAATGCGTCCTACCCCGATGAATTCGACGCGTTCCTCGTCGATAACAACAAGAACGTGATCCACGACCAGTGGAAATCAAACGTGTGGTCGCACTCCGCCGAGACCCTCACGTCCAAGAGCTACCAGGGCGGCTGTGGCTGGATGGGTTGCTTCGGCGGCTACTATCCGGTGTTCCCCGCGCGTGCGCACATCGCAGCCCTCGCCAAGGCGCCGGGTAACCAGGACATCTTCGCGATCTCGTCGGCGGGCAAGCTCGTCAGCAACTGGCGCAACAAGGATTGGGACAGCAATCACTGGCACGACTGGACAGATCACTCCGGCGCGTACTTCCCCGCCGGCGCGCCGGTGGCCGCGGTGTCCCGCAACCCGGGGCACATCGATATCTTCGCGATCGCCACCGATGGCTCGATGATGGCCACCTCGTGGGAGGCGGCCACGGGCTGGTCCGCCGACACTCCGCGGAACGGCACCACCGGTGGTGGCCTCGCAGCGGTGTCGACGGGCATCGATCCCTACGCTTCGCTCGCGGTGTTTGCGTCGGGCACCGGCTACTGGCTGGTGGAAGTGAGCTGGACGCTGTTCGGCGGCTGGCGCGTGACCTACGACGCCGGCGAGCCCAGCGTCTGGTATCAGCCCGGCGGCAACTACGTCGCCCTGGAGCGCACCCCCAACCGTACCGATCTGCTGTTCGTCGATGCGTACGGGCACGGACGTACGATCTGGTTCGACAACGGTTGGAAGACGCAGCAGCTCACCCCCGACTCGATGCCAGCGGTTCCCGGTGGCGAGGTCCGATGTGCAGCCGGAGAAGGTGACCTCTACGTGAGGGTCCTCGAATGGGCGAGCCAGCCCAAATGCCTCGACGTGTAGCGACGCGTCCGCCGCCTATCGCGCGTTCTACGACGGCATGTCAGGCGGCTCGGAATGCGCCGTTCGACAGCGCCATCAAGCTGGCCTCGGCGCGATTACACGCGAACAACGTGCTGCCCGGCATCGGGCGCGCGCGCCAGTCGATCGAGGCCGACGACCTCGACCTGCCCCGGGCAACCTCGGGGCGGGCGCCGGGTCGAACACCGGATGCCCCACTCCTTGATCCAAGCACTCATCGTGTGTCTCACGCTCGCGAGCGTCGCGCCCGGCTGCGCCCAACCCGGTCGACCCGTCGAGCGCGTCGGGCGCCGCCCACCCGAGGCGACGATCGAGCGGATCGTGATCCGTGGCAACGCGAAGGTCCGCGACAAGGTGATCCGCGGGACGCTGACCTTCGCCGAAGGCGCGCCCCTCGTCGCCGCCTCGCTCGAGACCAGCAGGCGCCGGCTCGAGGCCCTCGGCTTCTTCACGCGTGCCGTCCTGTCGACCCGGCCCGGCAGCGCGGCCGGCCTCGTCGACGTCACGGTCGAGGTCATTGAGCGCCCGATGCGCACCCTCGAGGTCGGCGTCGGGTTTTCGTCGACCGAGAACTTCATCGCCGAAGTGAGGATGTCCCAGCACGTCCCGTGACCGCAGCAATCGCCGAGCACAGCCACGTGAACCTTTCGTTGCCTTGACTTTCGATCGTGGCCTTGCGTAACTACGCCGGGGGCTGTGGTCGGATCCGTCGTAGGCAACTACCAGATCGTGCGGAAGCTCGGGGAGGGTGGCATGGGGGCCGTCTACCTCGGACAGCACACGCTGCTGGGCCGGCGCGCAGCGATCAAGGTACTGCTGCCCGCACTGAGTGCTCGGCCCGACGTGGTCAATCGCTTCTTCAACGAAGCACGTGCGGTTACCTCGATCAGCGACCCGGGAATCGTTCAGGTCTTCGATTTCGGCTACCACACGGACGGGAGCGCGTTCATCGTCATGGAGCTCCTCGAGGGGGAAGCTCTTGACGCGCGGCTCCGTCGGATCGGCCGTTTCGAAGCGCTGCAGGCGCTTCGGCTCACCCGTCAGGTGGCCGCGTCGCTCGCGGTGGTGCACGAGCGACAGATCGTTCACCGCGATCTGAAGCCCGAGAACATCTTCCTGGTGCGCGACGCCGAGGTGGCTAGTGGCGAGCGGTCGAAGATCCTCGACTTCGGCATCGCGAAGCTTTCCGAGGATCAATCGGGGACGAGCAAGACGCGCACGGGCGTGCTCATGGGAACACCCGTGTACATGTCACCGGAACAGTGTCGCGGGCTCTCCGACCTCGATCATCGATCGGACATCTACGCGCTGGGCTGCGTCCTGTTCCACATGATCGCAGGCCGCCCGCCGTTCGAGAGCGAGCACATGGGCGATCTGATCGCCGCACACATCCGCGAGCCAGCGCCCCCACCCTCATCGTTCGCGCCGGAAGTCTCGCCAGAGGTGGACGCACTCGTTGTTCGCTGCCTCGCTAAAGCACCGGGTGATCGGTTTCAGAGCATGCACGAGCTCGCCGCCGCGATCTCGCAGCTCTTGCCCTACGTGACCTCTCCTGGAGCGCCGCCGGGTAGCTCGCAGGGCTGGCAACCAGCGCGCGGGCCCATGGTCACGCCAGTATCATCAGCTACCTCGCCCACCACGCTGGGATCGACGGTCGGACAAGTCGGCACGATGTCGCCGACGACTGGTTCGCGATGGCGGCTCGCGGCGGTCTTGACCGGAGTCACGAGTGCGATCGTCGTCACGGTGTTCGCGGTGCGTGGCGGAGCACATGACCGATCAGCGACCGGTGCTACGCCGAGCGCGGCGTCCGCCGAGATGCATCCGCTCGATGCGACCGCGCCCGTCGCACCGCCGGATACGAGTCCGCCCGCCGAGGCAAGCGCGCCAGCGACCCTCGACGCGGCGGTTTCGCTACCGGACGCCGCCATGCCGATTCCCAACGCCGGCGTGAAACGTACGACGCGCAAGATCAAGACGGTGAACAACCGCGGATCGGGAGCGCCGGCGGGCTGCGACCGAGCGATCGATACCGACTGTGACGGGATTCCCGATGTTCGCTGACCGGTGAGGATCTTCATGAACCTGTCAATTTCTTCGACCGCATGTCTCGCGGCGACCGCGCTGATGTTGGGAGCCGCCCCTGCCGCGTACGCGCAAGCCAGCCCCCGCGCGGAATCGTTGTTTCGCAGCGGTAAGCAACTGATGAGCGATGGCAAGATCGCGGAAGCCTGCACGGCCTTCGAGGGCAGTGAACGACTCGAGCACAACGTGGCCACCGTCCTGAGCCTTGCAGACTGCCGGGAGAAGGCCGGGCAATTCGCATCGGCGTGGGCGCTGTTCCTTCAGGCCGACAGCCAGACGCGTGAGGAGCCTGCGAAGGCGATGCTGAACCGCACATCAAAGCAGCGCGCGAAGACACTGGAGTCAAAGCTTTCGTTCCTGACGATCAACGTCCCCGACGAGAGCCGAGTCCCCGATCTCGTGATCACACGAGACGATGCACCGGTCGATCTGGCCGAATGGAACCGGGCCATTCCCGTCGATGGCGGAAGCCACGTGATCTCCGGTAAGGCTCCCGGGCACGAGTCGTGGTCGACGACGATCATGGTGGCGCCACAGACGGATCACAAATCCGTCGAGGTTCCGCGGTTCAAGGCGCTCCCGGAGCTCGTCAACAAGCCGGTGCCGCCTGCCGCAGCTGTCGCGCCGATCACCCGACCACCGCCAGCACTGGCGAGTCCCGTCACCCGACAACGGATCATCGCCCTCGGGATCGTGGGACTCGGCGTCGTGGCGGGAGGCACCGGCGCGTACTTCGGTCTGGATGCCCGGAGCCTTCGCAGCGAGGCCGTGGCGACCTGCCCTCCCGCCGCCTGCTCGCCGGACGACGCCTCCCGCGCTCAGTCGCTCAACGACAAGGCGAAGCGACGCGGGCTGTACGCCAATGTCGCGTTCGGCGTGGCTGCCGTCGCGGTGATCACGGGCGGTGTGCTGTGGTTCACCGGCGCCCCGGAGGCGCCGCTCACCGTTGCTCCTTCCGTTGGAGACGTCACCGGCGCATCGCTCGTGGGGCAGTTCTGATGCGCTGGCCACTATCGCTATGGGTCGTGAGCGCGTGCTCGATTCCGGACTCCGCGTTCGCTCCATCGACGGATGCCGAAGTCCCCGTCGATGTGCCGGCAAACGTCGACTTCATCGTCAACGTCCCGAGCTTGATGGTCAAAGAGGGCGAGACCGGGAAGTTCACCGTTGCGCTCGCCGCCGATCCCGCCGGCGTGATCCGCGTCGATGTGACGAGCACCAACCCCGCGGCGATCCCCGTGGCGCCCGCGGCGATCGACTTCACGCCCACGAACTGGAGCAGGCCAGTCGACGTCACACTCGCGCCCCCGATTGACGTGAATGACGTGGTCGAGACTGCAACGATCTCGCTTGCGGCAACTGGACTCAAGACTGCGACGGTCGGCGCCGCAACGATCGATTCCACCGTGATCGCAACGGCCGGCTGGCCGGCGACGCCACCATTCACGGCGATCGCGACGATCGGCGGCGGATCGCTCGTCGCCTTCCAGATGACCATTCCGCAGACCACGAACCTCGAGAAGTTCGGCGTCTACGTGCCGGCGGGCACGGGGTTCTACCGGATGGCGCTCTACACCAACGTGAACGCTGCACCGAACGCGCTGGTCGCCCAGATCGCGACGCGCCAGCCGATCGCCAATGGTCGCAACGAGTTCCTGCTCAATCCGGTCGTTCCGATCGATACCGGGGCGAGCTCGCTGTTCTGGCTCGTCATCCGAACGTCGGCGGATACCGCGATCGCGAAGAGCCCGACTATCACGGGCAGGAGCTGCGTACGCAACACCGACATCACGAACATCGACGACCCCTGGCCAGCGAGTTTCGGCGCCGCGAGCTGTTCCACCAGTCTGCTGATGAACCTCTGGATCACGACCTATCACCAATGAACATCAAATCACTCACGGTTGTTGTCGCGACCCTCTCCCTCGCTCTGCCGTCTTCGGCGCACGCCGATGGCAACACCTGCGTGCGGTACGCCAAAGGCGTGCCGCGAATCAGCGAGCCGCCGGCCTGGGCCGACAACATGGATTTCGCCAAGGATGTCTCGCTTGACGACCCACGCTGGAACGAAGCCGAGGGGAAGACCCTCGGCGGTGCGAGCGCGACGACACCGATGACGGTGAAGTCCCTGTGGTGGAAGTCCACAGATGCCACGCCCAGGCAGTACATGTACCTGTCGTTCGTCTCGGACATGTGGACGGATCCGACGATGGCGCGTGATGTGTTTCTCGGGTTCCATCGAACCGACGCGGGCGCACCCAACATCGGCTACATCTTTCAGTTCCACCTGGACGGCGCGGACAACCTGGCGGCAACTCCCCTCGCCTTCTGCCCCAAGTACGACAGTACGTTCGGTTGTACCAACGGTGCGAAGGCGTGGTGGCGCGTGTTCGTGGATACCGGCGCGACCACCAGCTGCGACATGCTGACCACGGCTCGCCAGTTCAAGCAGATGGGAGCCGACGCCACGAGCGCGCCGTGGGTCACTGCCAACGCCCACGCCTGGCAGAACTGGGACGCAGGGAACGTCGACAAGCGGAGATGGGCGATCCAGCTCCGCGTGCCGATCGTCGCAGCGGGCTCGCCGCTCACCGCGGGCATCGCCCAGAACGCGACCTACTGGTACGAGGCAACCGGGAACCCGGTGGATCCGGCCAGCATCGCGCGATGGCCGCTCGGCGTCACCACGTCGGTCTGCAAGAAGTCACTCGACCCGAACAACGATCAGCTCGTTCACGCTGAGTTGGGCGATACCGCGAAGTACAGCGCGCTCACGATGCTTCCGGTGAACGGCACAGATGCGACGTGCGACAAGGGCCTGTCGATCGACCGCGATCACATCGGTTCGGTGTTCGACACCAACAGCGGTTACGACACGTCGACGTTGACCCGGCGCATCAAGCCGGGCGGCAAGAACACGCTGGTCGCGCAGGTCCACAACGACGCGGCGGCCTTCAACAACAAGCTCAGCGCACGGTTTCGGATCGCAGACTGGGGCAGCACGGCAGGCCCAGCGGGAGAGTGGAACGACGTTCCGGGTCAGCCTTCTCCTCCGACAGCGACGCAGCTCTCGATTCCGGCGAATGGCCAAAAAGCGCTCACGTTCGACTGGACCCTGAGCAAGACCGATGTCTGCAAGTACCAGCTCAATGGCACGCCGGCGGAGTGTCTGGACTGCCAGTGTGGCCCGACGGGTTCACGAGACTGTCCCGCCGGTCAGTCCGGGAAGAAATCCCTCGACAACGAGACGTGCGTGGCAGTCCGCGCCACGCACCAGTGCATGTACGTCGAGCTCGACTCGCCGAACGGCGCCGTGCAGTTCTCGCAGAAGAGCGCATACAACAACATGGACTTCGGAATGATGAGCGATTTCGATCAGAACGCGACGATCGACGTGAGCGGCATTGATCCCGCGCCCAACGGCACCCACGAGGTCCTGCTGTTCGTCCGCCCTCACAACATGCCAGCAACGCTAGCGAGGCCGACCACGGGGATCGCGTTCATGGGCAACAACGCGCTGTTCGAGGCCGAGCGGATCACGGTCGCCCACCAAGCGACGCTCGCGCGCCTGGCGATCGGCGATCGCAAGAAAGCGTTCGCGCTGAAGCCCAAGACGACCGCCACCAATCTCAAGGCAGAGCTGAGGAAGCTTGGCGCTGCCAAGGCGATCGGTTTCGAGAACGCTCGCAGGGCGCTGTCCAAAGATGTCTACACCGACTCCCAGCGGTTCATTGCGCTCGCGAAGGAGGGGGCGGCCAATGCGCCGACAGGCGCAGACGCCTTCACGCGCAAGGTCGTCACGACCCTCGGTCCGCGCGCGGCGTCGAAGATCGTGCCCACGCTCGAGATCTACCCGTACTACAAGTCGACCAAGAGCAAGACCTATCAGCCCATGGAGGCGTTCTCCGTGTTTCTCAGTCACGACGGCGCGATCGGTGGCTTCAAGTGGAGGCTGGGTGGCGCAAACGTGACCAAGGTCAGCGAGTACGTCTACAAGATCGTGGTTCCCAACAAGGTGACGAAGGCACAGGTGGCCGTGCACAGCGAGACCGTCCCCGCCCAGGTCCCCGCGGGACCGATCGGTCTCGAGTGGTCACAGCCGTGGGCACCGTGAGCCGGTAGTAGTGCAACGAGCTCGAGGCCGGCGATCCGCGCCCGCCGCCGCCGGCGTGGGAGCCTGCCTGCCGGGGAAAGCCCCCGCACGGGATCGGGACGGGGTGCCCGCCCACGGATCAGCGCGGAATGCCGCGCGGCGAGCCGTGCACGGCGGGCGCGGTCTAGTAGCCTCGCTCCGGGATGGAGTACCGCATCGGCCGCGAGCTGGGGTCCGGCGCGCTCGGCAAGGTAGTCGAGCTCCTGGATGACGAGGGCCACGCGTGGGCGGGGAAGATCCTCCATCAAAGCCAGGGCGGAGACGAGCGCGCGCGACGGCGGTTCGAGGCCGAGGCGCGCCTGCTCACCGGCATCGCGCACCCGAACCTGATCGCGGTCCACGGGCTCGTCCACATCGGCGACCAGACGGCGTTGCGGATGGAGCTCGTCACCGGCTCGGATCTCGCGCGGCTGATCGCGACCGAGGCGCCGCTCCCGCCGGAGCGCGTGGTCGCGCTCGGGCGCGGGATCGCAGCAGGGCTCGCCGAAGCGCACCGCGCCGGCCTCGTGCATCGCGATCTCAAGCCGGCGAATATCCTCCTCACCGACGATGGCACGCCGAAGGTCGCCGACTTCGGTCTCGCGCGCGCCACCTCGTTCGCGTCGAGCGATCCCGATGCACTGGCCGTCGCGGGCACGCCCGACTACATGGCGCCGGAGTCCGCCGATCCGCTCGCGATCGATGCGCGCAGCGATCTGTACGCACTCGGGTGCATCCTCTGCGAGCTCGTGACCGGTGCACCGCCCTACTCGGGCGCCACCGCGTTCGCCACGCTGCACGCGCATCGCAATGATCCTCTGCCCATGCTCGACGGCGCGCCCGATGGGCTGCGCCGCGTGATCCGCTGGCTCCTCGCGAAGTCGCCGACCGATCGCCCGCAGTCGGCGACCGAGGTCGAGACTGCGCTCGCGAACCTCACGACCTCGACCGCGCTGAGCTCGCTCCGCGAAGAGACCACCGTCGGCGCGCGGCGATGCGCGGCGTGCGGTGCCTCGGGGCTCGCACTCGTCAACGTGTGCTTCTCGTGCGGTGTCGCGCAGCTCGAGCCCGCGGTCGGTCCGATGTCGGTGTTCGTCACCGGGCCCGGAGAGAACGCCGCGAAGCTCGATGCGGCGCTGCGGCAGAAGTTGCTCGCGTGGGTCTCGAAGAACCCCGCGCTCGGGCTCGATGCGGCGCTCCTGACCAAGGAGGTCCCGCGCCTCCCGTTCGCGCTCGTGACCGGCATCGACGAACCCTCGGCGACTGCGCTCGTCGCGTCGCTGCGCGGCCTCGGTCTGGATGCCCAGGCGGTCGTGGGCGGGAAGCTCGCGCTCTCCGCGAGCCGCAAGAAGGGCTGGACCCTCGCGAAGCGCACGTTCACGATCGGCGCCACCGGCACGTTCTTCGCGTTCCGCAGCTCGGGCACGATGATGATGATCGGCGCCGCGGCCGTCACGCTCAGCGCGCTGTGGCGTGGGTTCGGGCACGCGAGCCGACCTGTCACGAAGCTCAAGAAGGCCACCCCACGTGCGCTGCTGCCCTCGGCACTCGAGGCTGCGCTCGGCCGCGTGGGGAACGTGGTCCCTGCGATGGCAGCCGCACGCCACCGCGACGCGCTGCGCGGTGTGGTCGAGCGCGCGCTGTCGCTGCGCGATGCGCTCGATGCAAGACAGCGCGCTGAGCTCGAACCGCAGATCGCGGAGCTGATCGACCACGCAGCGCTGGCATCGTCGCGGCTCGATCAGCTCGAAGCGGAGCTGTCGCCTGATGACCTGCGCTCTGGCGACGAGGCGCGCCGCGCGAGCTGGCACGCCCGCGATCGTTGGGCCGCAAAGATCCTCCAGGTCACGGCGTTCCTCGATGCAATGCGCGCGCGCACCGTGATGGCGAAGGCCAGGGGAGTAGCGCTCGCCGATGTCGACGAGCTCCGCGCGCAGATCCAGGCACTCGAGGAGCTGGAATGAGCCCGCCAAACCCGCCTGCAGCGTTCCCCGGCCAGCGCGTGATCGGCGAACCGCTCCGCCTGCGCCACGAGATCGCGTGGACCGTGGAGCTGCCCGACGGTCGGCGAGCGGTCATCGCGCAGCTCGTACCCGAGCTCGCTGCCGAGGGCGCCTTGCGCCGGCGCTGGGTCGCGGACATGGAGCGGATCGCCGCGCTGCCGGCGGCACACCTCGCGCCAACGCTGAAGCTCGGGCCCGAGCCCGATCCGCGTGATCCGGCGGTCGATCCGCCGTGGCGCGTGCGGCTCGATCCTGCCGGAACCACGCTCGACCACCTCCTCAAGCGAGCGCCGCTGCCGATCGACGAGGTCATCGAGCTCGGCGGCAAGCTCGCGGGAGCGCTGCAATCGTTCCACGCCGCCGGTGCCGTGCTTCGGGATCTCGATCCGCGCAGCATCGTGATCGGCGACGACGGCAAGGTGTGGTTCACCGATGTGGGTCACGCGCGGCTCGCGATCCTATCGTCGCGCACCGCATCGAGCCTGCTGCTCGAGAGCTCGCCCTATGTCGCCGCCGAGGCGCTGCTCGGGACGGTCGTCGATGCACGCGCCGATGTGTACAGCCTTGGCGTGGTGCTGTGGCGCGCACTCACCGGCCGCGTGCCATTCGAGGCGTCGCTGCTCGGCTCGCGCACCGCCCTGCCCGACCTGGTGACGGTGCGCCCCGAGGTGCCGACCACGCTCGCGGCGCTCGTCGTGCGCTGCCTCGCGCACGAGCCGGAGCAGCGGCCACCTACCGCGCGCGACGTTGCCGACGCGCTCGCCGGCCGTGGCACCGAGGTCGCGCTCGTGATCATGCGCGTCAACTGCCAGGCGTGTGGCGCACTGATGCGCGCCGGGCTGCGGCTGTGCCTCGCATGCGGCAAGCAGGCAGTACAGTTTCATCGCGCCGCCCTTGACGATCCCGAAGCGGTGCAGATCGTTCTCGAGAAGGCGAAAGAGGACGCCGCATTCGTCGGCGGGCTCCACGACTTCTACGAGGCCGTGGCCGTGGAGGTTCCGAAGCTGAACTTCGTCGTCGGCGATCAGCGCATGTACAGCAAGGCGGAGCTCGCCGAACGGCACAAGACGCCGGCCGTGCTGATCGCGAACCTCGCGCCCGAGACCGGCCACGCGCTCGCGCTGCGGCTGCGCGCCAGTGGCTTCAAGGTCCACACGCGCACGCCACGGCAAGACGCGGCCACGGCCCGGACCGCGCGGCGCATGCTGCTCGGCTCGGTCGGAGGCGTGGTCGCGGGGAGCGCGGGAATCGCCGCTGGCGGCGGCCTCGGCGTCGTGTTCGGAGGCCTCGCCGTCATGACGGCGATCGTGACCCTGATCGTCGGCTGGGGCTTGCAACGCCGCACCAAGCGCTGGGCCAAGCGCGTGCCGCTCGCCCTGCTGCGCGCCACACCTGCCGCGCTGCCCGCCGGTGACGCGCTCGTCGCCACCATCGCATCGGTGCTTGCGACCGCGAAGTCACCCGACGTGCGCGCGCGCCTCGACGAGCTCGCATCCCTCGTGCAGCGGCTATGTGATGCGAAGGCTGCGGTCGCCAGCGGCACCAGCGCCGAGATCGCGGATGCCGAACGCGTCACCGCGCCCGTCAAGCCGCTCGTCGAGCTCGCGCGCACCACCGCGGAGACCATCGAATCGATCGATCACCAACTTGCCACGCTCGACGAAGGCGCGATCATGCGCGCCCTCGCCCGCTGCGAAGCCCGCAGGGAAGCGCCGGAGCTGCGCATCGACTTGCTCGCCGGCCTCGATACGCTGCGCCAGCTCGAGGAGCAGCGCGCGACTCTGATGCGCCGCCTGCTCGAGCTGACCTCGCTGACCCGCAGCGCGGTATCGCTCGGCATGAACCTCGTTGCCACGCTGCGCTCCGACGATGTCGAGGTCGCACACGCGCTCGCCGCACTCGACGAGTAGCGTTACTTGCTCGCTGACTTCGGCGCCTGGTCCTTCGGCTTCGCTTCCTTCACGTACTTGTCGAACCAACGCACTTCCTCGTACGCGAGCTGCTCGTTCGACTCCATCGACGAGTACCAGTGCGGCTCGTGCGGCAGCATGACGAGCCGCGCCGTCCCGCCGTTGCCGCGGATCGCCTCGTAGAGCTTCACCGCCTGCAGCGGTGTCGTGCCCGGGTTCGCATCGTCTTGGCCGTGCATGATCAGGAGCGGCAGCTTGATCTTCTCTGCGACGAAGAACGGCGACACCTTGAGGTACACGTCGCGGGCCTTCCACACCGAGCGGCGCTCGCTCTGGAACCCGAACGGCGTGAGCGTCTTGTTGTACGAACCGCTGGTCGCCACGCCTGCGCGGAACAGGGTCGTGTGCGCGATCAGGTTCGCCGTCATCAGCGCGCCGTGGCTGTGCCCCGTGACGCCGATGCGGTCGCGGTCGACCACGCCGGTGCCGACCGCCGTGTCCACGGCCGCCTGCGCATCGTCGACGAGCTGCTGCAGATACGTGTCGTAGGCCTTCTTAGGATCGCCGACGATCGGGAACGCCGCGCTGTCGATGATCGCGTACCCGGAGAGCAAGAGGAGCATGTAATCGCCGAGACGCGTGAACACCTGCTCCGATCCGGTGACCTGCCCCGCCGTGGCGGCGCTCGCGTAGTCGAGCGGGTACGCGTACAGGATCGCGGGGATCCGGGTGCCCTCGACATAGCCCGGCGGCGTGTACAGCGTGAACGACAGGTCGGTCCCGTCCTTGCGCTTGTACTTCACGAGCCGCTTCTTGATCGACCGCACGGCCGGCGTCCGATCGGGGATGTGCGTCACCGCCCGCGTCGTCGATGCGAGCGTGGCCTCGCCGGCCTTCGCGCCCGCGATCGGCTCGGCCACGGTCCGCAGGTACGCATTCGGCGGACTGGCGGGCGATTGATGCCAGGTCAGGAAGTTCTTGTTTGTCGCGTCGGTGAACGACACGAAGTACTCGAGCGCCGTCTTCTCGCTGCGGAACAGGCGGTCGGTCTTCCGCGTCTTGAGATCGAGGCGGTCGAGGAACGGCCGGTCACCTTCGGTCGACGAGCCCTGGCCGCGGAGGAAGATCGTATCGCCGTCCTGTTTCACCACCCATTGACCATTCGGCAGCACCTTGTACACCGGCGAGCCCGGGTCCTTGTAGCGCTCGTCGCTCGACATGTCCCACAGGATGCGCGGCTTCGCCTTCGGATCGTCGACGTTCACCACGAACGTCTTCTGCCAGTGCTTGTTCTCGTCGAGCTCGTTGAGCAGCGCCACGCCGCGCTGCTCGCTCCACTCGTAGCCCGCGAAGCGTTGCTCGGTCCGCGCGAGCTCGGTCGGTGCGCCCGTGAACGGCGCGTTCAGCACCATGATCTTGTCGCGCGCGGGGACCTTGGTGTTCCAGTCACCACCATCGAGCGCCTCGGACCACAGCAGCGTCGCCGGCTCGGTCGAGCGCCACGAGTGACCGCGCGGCCCCGTGGGAACCCCGTGGACCGGCACACGGTCCGCGATCGGCAGCTTCGCGAGCTGCGTGATCTTGGCTGCGCGGTCCCAGATCTCGATGTCATGCGCGAACCGATCGTACGTCGTAACGTACGAGTACGGCCGCGTGATCGTGGTGACGAGGATGTGGTTGCTATCCGGCGAGGGATCGAGCTCCGTGTACACGGCAGGTTTGCCGAGCTTCGTGCTGGTGCCGCTCGTGGTGTCGACGAGCGCGAGCTGGCTCGAGCCGTAGTACTCGAACAGCTCCTCGTCATGACGATTCGAGAGCGTGTCGCGCGTCTCGTACGTGCTGCTCTCGCCGGTCTGCCCGTTCGTCTCCTGGATGCTGGGGCCATCGGTGGTCACCGAGCCGGCGGGGGGCGCGCCGATGCGATCTGGCACCAGCTTGACCAGCAGCGTGTTCTGATCGGCGAGCCACTGCAGCGAGCTGCCGAGCATCGGGTTCAACTTGAGGTCTCCGATCCGTCGCGTGCTCCCCGTCGCATCCCCGACCCACAGCTCGACCGCATCGGTCGACGTATTGCGGAATGCAAAGCGCTTCCCGTTCGCCGCCCAGCTGAACGCATCCGCGCAGCCGCCCAGCGGCAACGGGATCGCCTTCTCGTCACTGCTCGCGACGTCGACGATCGACAGCGCCTGCGCGCACGGCGCGACGCCGTATCCGCCCGCGGTGTCGTGCTTGCGACGCGTCCGCGGCTCGACGCGCACGCCCGCCAGCTTGAGGAATGGCTCGGCGACCTGCGCCATCGCGGGATAGCGCACGTTCGAAACGAGCAGGATCTTGTCGCGTGTCGGGCTGATCACCGGCGACGGCTCTGCCGGCGCGTGCAGCACCTCGAGCACGTTCGCCGGTGGTTTGTCGTAGCCGGAGGGTGCAGGTGCGGCCGGCGCCACGACCGCCGGTGTCGGCGCGGCCACCGGAGCTGGGGCGGGTGTGGACGTCACCACCGCAGCCGGGGTCACCGGGCATGTCGCGACCGCGGGTGTGGTGCAGGCGACAAGACTCGACAAAACGGCGACGGTCGGGAAGCGCGAGGACATGCGGCGAACACTAGCGCATGGATTCGCTCAACGCGTCGCCCGTGCTGCGGTACTCGGCGCGCGTGGCCCGCGACACCTGCGACTGCGCGAGCTCTGGGTAGCGAGATCGCTGGCGAGCGGTGCGGTCGCCGTGATCGCGCCGCGTTGCCACCGACCCCGGGATGCGCGTCAGCGCGCGAGCTTCGCGATCAGAAACCCGGAGCCCGCGGTGTGGACGTCGCCGATCGTCAGCGTCGGATCGTCGGCATCTTGCTCCCTTCGCCACGAAGGGACGGACGCGAGCAACCCGTCGGCCGTCAGCGCGTGGACGGTCGCCCACTGGGAACCGCGGCCACGCGCAGCGCGAAACCAGCGCTGTGCGGTATCGGTCGAGACCAGGTACCCGTCGGTGTCCTCCGGCTCGGTGCGATCCGGATCGAACGAGATTGGCGCGTCACTGCCGCCCGCAGCGATCACCTCGACGCCGTCGGTGACCACCGACTCGATGCGCTCGTGCCGACGGCCGAACGGGTGAGCCCACCGGATTTGTCCATCGGGCGCAACCAGAGCAACCATCCGGCCGAGGGGATACGAACCCTCGGTGACGTGAGGAAGCGAAATGCCGCCGAAGGTCGCGGTCGTGCCGTCCCAACCGCCGATGACAGCGACCTCGCCGCCAGGGCCGGTGGCGAGCGTGTCGAGGCTTGCATCCGCCTGCCTCGACGGGTCATCACCCGGATCGAGCTCGATCGCCCAGCGCCCATGACCGGCGGCGTCGATGACGGCGACGAAACCGGCGGCACGCGCGGCCGCTGGTGCCGTGAGCGTCGCGGCGTTACCGCCGAGCGCCAGCGTCGTGGTAAAGGCACCCGAGAGGGCGACGCCACCATCGGGCAACGCCGCCAGCCGAAACGAGGTCCCGACTGCCGGATCGTAGAGTGGCAACGCCAGCTCCCACGCGACGTTCCCGGTCGCGCGATCGAGCGCGAGGACGAATCCCCCGGTGAGCGTGTGGCCGGGAATCGTGAACGGAACCTTCGAATGGCCCGGACCGAGGAACACGAGCGAAGGACCGATCGCGATCTGATCCGGCTCGGAGCTCAATCCGAGCGGAAGTCTCCAGCGTTGCTGACCGTCCGCGGCGAGCTCGCGGAGCTCGGGATTGGCCGAGAAGTCATCCCGGTCGTGGCCGAGGAGCACCACCTCGCCATCGTCCGCGATCGAGACCTTCACCGGGTCGAGCTCGGAGTGCGAGCCATCGAGCGGAACCGTGAGGCCCGGTGCAAGCGAGCTGTCCAACCATGCGAGCTCGCCTTTGGCTCCGCGCACCACTTGGCCAGCGTGATTCGCCGCGAACGCATCTGACGTGTACTCGGCGCGCACGAATCGACCGGCACGGACGGCTCCCGGGCCGCACTCGGTGCAGCGGACCGCGCTGCCTGGATCGAGACCCGACGTACACGCGGAGAACCCGAGAAGTAAGATAGGTAGGCGCATCGCGGCGGGACGATGCAATGCGAGTGCCGCTCGCCATGACGCGCCGACGGTCCACCGGGGCGGACCGTGACGACGTTTCGCGGCGTCGCGACCACCGTGCCCTGGTGGATGTTGGACATGACTGACAGTGCGCGCGATGAGCAGGGAGCGGACTACCGGCGCGCCAGCGCGAGCACGTTGATCCAGGTCAGCGCCAGATGCGGCTGCGCGAGCAGGTGCTGCGCACTCGTGGCATCGCAAAGCGCGTTTAACTGCGCAGCGAGCTCCGGATCGAGGTGCGGTGTGGCGCGTGCGACCGTCTTCTCGAGATAGCTTTGCAGCAGCGTTCGCGTCGGCTCGTCGAACGGAGCCTGGCGATCGATCGCGATCGTCGTTGCACTGAGCGGTTCGAGCCCCGCAGCGGCGAACACGCTGGGCAACCGGCGGCCCACATAGAACTTGTTCCAGTTGGGCGTCTCGGCCGCGAGCGCGCGGAGCTCCGCGGCGCGGAGCGGCAGCTCGAGGGCGACGGGCCACGGCAAGAACACCTGATGCATGGTGTCGTTCTCGAGCACGGCCACGATCCCGCTGGGCCGGAGCACGCGCCTCACGTGCTCGAGGACACGGACGGGATCGGGCAAGCTGTACAGGCTCTGCGCGCACCAGACGAAGTCGAACGAGCGGTCGGGGAACGGCAGCGCGTCGAAGCTAGCGGCGATCAACTCCACCGGAGCTGATCCGACCTCGCTCCGCGCGGCCTCGAGGTACGCGGGATTGGCATCGACGCCGACAGCATGGCCACCGCCGGTCAGGCGATCGGCGATCCGGCCGGTATAAAACCCGTCGCCGCACGCGAGGTCAAGAACGTGCATCGCGGG
Source organism: Myxococcales bacterium (assembly GCA_043753855.1). Taxonomy (GTDB): domain Bacteria; phylum Myxococcota_A; class Polyangia; order Haliangiales; family Haliangiaceae; genus JABFXX01. The sequence goes on from JAYUVX010000113.1 coordinate 17,255, forward strand.
TGTGATTGGCAACGTGGCGACGATGGCGGTCAGCTCGGGTTCGAACGCGCGGTGAAACGCCGACAACTGCTCGTCGTACGCGGGGAGGCCACGTTCGCCGACGGCCTCGGTCATTGGCGCGCCGCCGGATCTGCGTCGGTGAAGGGAGCCCGACCCTTCGGGTACTTCTTCACGGGACGGCGCTCCGGCATACGTACACCAGGTGCAATCCGCGTACTCGGCAAGCACCGTGGCGTCGGCGCACGATCGAACCTGGGTGACCAGAGCCAGGAATCGGCGATGATCGCAAATGCCCGTGAACAAGCGTGCGCTCCGCATCACCGCTTATTTCAAGGTTGGGGACGTCGTCCTGGCGCGCCGATGTGAAAGAGGGAGTGCTGAAGCACCGGGCGGACACGTGACGTGCGCTTGTGAGCTCGTGTGACACCTCCACGCGCGTCCTCGCAAGCCTCCGCTGGGAGGCAGGGTCATCGGCGACGTCCGTCGCGACCGCACGTGGTACGGGTCGCGCATGCGGCTCCGCGATATCCCGTTCCAGAACATCGACTGGTCCAGCATCGCCGCGACGACTCATGCAGGCGAGCTCGGCGACGCGACGTGGCGCACCATCGAGGCGGGCGGCGTCCGCGTTCGCATGGTCGAGTACTCGCCGGGCTACCGAGCGGAACACTGGTGCGAGAAGGGCCACGTGATCCTGGTTCTCGGCGGCGAGCTCGTCACCGAGTTACGCGACGGGCGCAGCTTCACACTCCGAGCTGGCGCGAGCTACGTCGTGGCAGATGGCGATGGAGCACATCGATCGAGCAGCACACCGGGTGCGCAGCTGTTCATCGTAGATTAGATCGGAGCGATCAATGCTCTGTCCTCGGTCGATGAAGAGGACCATAGTGCGTCAGCGCGCCGACGATGCGCATCCTCGACGCATCGCAGGGTGGACACCTACTCGCGTTTCGTGCGGCGTTGCACGCGGTGCCGTCGGTGGCGCCCGTGTGAAAGGTTGGCTCCCTCCGGGCTCGCGGTTGTGCGAAGGTCGGTACGTGAATCGCCCGAGCCGCCTCGCAAGCTCTCTCTTGTTCGCCGTCGCCGCATGCGGACCAGGTGAGCGAAGTAGCGACACCAACGGCGCACCGGACGCACGCGACGCATCGGACGCACCGTCGAGTATGAGCGATGCACCGGTCCAGCCAGTAGGGGACGACTCGGTCTGGGCTCACACCAATGGCCGGCTCTATCGGGTCGACCCGATAACGCTCGGAGTGACCGACGTCGGCGCCATCAAGTTCCCCATGCCACCAAATCAGTTGACGGATCTCGCCGTCGACCGCAGCGGGGGGATGGTTGGCATCTCGACCCGCGAGCTGTATCGGATCGACAAGACCACTGCCCGGGCAACGAAAATCGCAGATCTCGCGGATCCCTACAACGGGCTGTCGTACGCCAGTGACGGCAACGGTGGAGAGACGCTGCTCGCCGGCACACAAGACGGAAACCTGTTCCGGTTGGACCCAACTTCGGGTGCT
>JAYUVX010000114.1:0-18760 GCA_043753855.1 Myxococcales bacterium
GCCTTCCAGCTCACGTTCTCCGTGGCCAGCTCGATGCCGCGGGTCGACCGCAACAGCGCGCCGAACGCATGCTTGGCCTCGAGCCGCGCGAGCGCCGCACCGACGCAGTAGTGCGCACCGCCGCCGAACGACAGCGGCTTCGGATCGGCGCGCATGACGTCCAGCTCGTCGGGCCGATCATAGCGTCGCGGATCGCGATTCGCCGCGCCGAGCACCAGCGCGATCGGGATCTCGCGGTCGACCTGGGTGCCCTCGATCTCGATCGGCTCGAGCGCGACCCGCGGTGCGATCTGCACCGGCGAGTCGAATCGTAGCAGCTCCTCCACCGCATTCTCGACGAGCCCGGGCTTCGCATACAGCGTGGCGAGCTGCTGTGGGTTTCGCATCAGCGCCAGCAGGCCATTGCCGATCAGGTTGGTCGTAGTCTCGTGGCCGGCGAGGAACAGGAACGTGGCATTCGCCGCGATCTCGTCCTCGGTGAGGTGCGCGCCATCCTCCTCGACGGCCAGCATGTCATCGAGCAGCGCGGTGCCGGGCCGCTTGCGACGGGCGGCGAGCAGCTCGCGGATGTACGCATCCCACTCGCCCATCGCCACCTCAGCCAGCGCGAGCTGCGCATCACTGCAGGTCTGGAGGTCGACGGTCGCCGCCAGCACCGCGGCCCACTGACGATTGCGCTCGCGATCCTCCTCGGGAATCCCGAGCAGCTCGCAGATCACCGTGGCCGGAAGCGGATAGGCGAGCTCCGTGATCACCTCCATCGAACCGCGCTCGACCAGCGGTCCGAGCAGCTCCGTCACCAACGCCTCGATACGCGGCGTGAGCGCGCGGATCGCGCGCGGTGTGAACACCTTCATGATCAGCTTGCGAAGCCGGAGGTGCGCCTCGCCCGACTGGAACAACAGCCAGTGCCGCCGGTACAGCGTCAGCTTGCCATCGGGCGCCATCCGCGGTGGGCCCGCGGGATCGTTCGCCTCGCGAAACCCACGCGGAGTGCGAAATGCCGGGCTACGCAGCACGCGGTCCACACTCTCGTAGCGCGTGACCAGCCAGCCACCGAACGGCGTCCTGATCACCGGCGCGGCCTCGCGCAGCTGCGCGTAGAGCGGATACGGATCCTCTCGGCCCTGCGGAGTGAACAGCATCATGATGGTGCGGCCGGTGTCGATCATCGTCTCCGAGCATAGCGCGCGGAGGGGTATGCTCGCGGCATGAGGTCCGTCACCGTGCTGGTCCTGCTGTTCGGCCTCGTCTCGGTCGCAGTGGCCGGCGATGCCATGAAGCCGTACGTGGGAAACATCGTGATCTCGCCGGATGTGCCGCCGACCGCGGCCTCCGAGCTGCCGGCGTATCTCGCGGCGAACCACGTGAAGGCGGGCGGCTACGATCTGATCAAGGGGCCGCCGTGGCCGATGCACCTGGTCGGCGTGCTGCCGAAGCCGCTGGCGAAACCGATCCTGCTGGTGTTCACGGACAAGGCCGACAGCAAGCAGACGCCGCTGATCGCGATCGAGGTCGCGAGCAAGCAGCGCATCGTGATCGCGCACACCGCGGCGACCGTCGCCGCAGGGTTCGCCGCGAACAAGACCTATGTGGTGCGCCTGATGCGCGGCAAGGTCGTGCTGGCAAGAGCCGAGCTCACGCTGCGCGATTGATCGCGGTCGAGCACGGCGGTTGCGAACCAGACCCGTCGCCCAAGGCGTGCGCAACGAACGTCGACGTTCCGCGGTGATGCCAGCGGCTTCGAGCACCACGGCGTCGCGCATCCTTTCGAGCTCGGTTCGCCGAGCAGGCCATCGACACCCTCGACGTCCTCGGCTCCCGGCCCGACCATCCTGCACGTGTCGCGCGTGCGCGGCAGCCGGTGGAATGCAGTTCACGCTGGTGTGCGCCGGTGCATCGAGCCGCCGCGAAATGCTGCACCACGCGTGGCGCTGGGGGTGAGCCGCGCGTCACCGAGCTATCGCCGGACCGTCTGCGACCGTTGCCGTTCGAGAACACCGTCCTGTGGACTGTGGCGACATCGCATCACGTGTGGCTTGCAACCCCATGATCTGCTGCTCACCGGCTCGTGGCACGCCCCATGCTCAAGCGACGAACATGCGCGGGTTCGTTCTGCTCGGAGCCCTCGCGATCAGCTGTGCGCCTCGTCGTTCGGTGGAGCCGCCGCGCGAGCCGGCGAACCTGATGGCGAGCGAGGAGTTCGCGAGCCGGATCTCCGGACTGCGCGCCACGCTCGCGCGCAACCACATCGACATCGACACGCGCCGCGTGATCGACAGCTGTGCCGCCGAGCAGTACCGCGACAGCTTGCGCAACCACTGCGCGCGCTGCGAGGTCGCGACGCGCGAGAACACCGGCGGCATCGATCCGGATCTGATCGACGGCGTCGCGATCACCTTCGCGGGCTACCCGTCCGCGCTGCTCGCAGCGTCACAGCTCGAGCACGTCGCACTGTGCCGCACGATTCGCATCGTAGGCGGGTCCGACGAGCACCCACCCGCTGGGGTCGCGATCCCCGATCAGCGCCGGCTACTGATCAGCGTCGAGCAGTTCGCCGAAACCGCGGCGCCATACCGGGACTTCACGATCGAGCAGGTCGTGCACCACGAGCTGTTCCACCTGTTTGACCGCGCGACCTCGGGCGAGCAGGTCAACGGCGACCGCGAATGGAACGCGCTGAACCCGCCTGGCTTCATGTACGCGGACCCGGCGAGCAACGCCGTCGTCCGCCCCCGCGGTTTCGTGAACGACTACGCGACCACCAGCGAGTTGGAGGATCGGGCCAGCGTGTTCGAGCTGCTGCTCGGCCAACCCGCGCTGCTCTGCTCGATCGCGCATGCCGATCCAGTGGTCGCGGCGAAAACGCTGGTGGTCTGGAAGCGCGTCGTGAAGGTCACCGGTGACAAGCTGCTACGCCACTATGCTCCGTGCGTCGACTGAATCCACGGCAAGCCGAAGTGCACGGCGAAGCCGCCGAAGCGTCCGGTTCCGCTGACGCGCTAACCCCACGCCGCTCGTGGCGGATCGCTCTCATCACCCACTCTCCACGAACAGGTCCACGCAGCCAGGCGCCCGCTTGCACGAGGTCTTATCCGATGAGCTGGTCGAGATCGCGGTATACTTCGTTGCGTGCGGCCCGAGCTGGACGAGACCGCGACCGCGCCACCGCCCGGTGGGGCTGCGCAACCGTCGCGCGCCGCGCCGGGTGCGGTCACACCCGGCCAGCAGCTCGGTCACTTCCGGATCGAGCGGCCGCTCGGTGCCGGCGGGATGGGCGAGGTCTATCTCGCGACGGATCTCGCGCTCGATCGAAAGGTCGCGATCAAGGTGCTGCCGGCACACGTCGCGGGTGATGCGATCCGACGCGACCGCATGGTGCGCGAAGCTCGCGCGCAGGCGCAGGTCTCTCATCCGAACGTCGGCCACATCTACTTCATCGGGGAGCACGAGCAGCTGCTCTACTTCGCGATGGAGTACGTCGCCGGCGAGACCCTCGGCGAGCGGATCGCGAAGGCACCGCTGTCGGTGGATGCCGCCCTGGCGACGATCCGCGCCGCTGCGCTCGGCCTGCGCGAGGCCCATCGATCCGGATTCACGCATCGCGATGTCAAACCGTCGAACCTGATGATCGATGGCCACGGCGTGGTGAAGGTTCTCGACTTCGGCCTCGCCGCGAGTGATCTGCACGCCGCGGTTGCCGATGCCCCCGTCGCGCAGACGTCGATCGCCGGCACGCCGCTGTACATGGCGCCGGAGCAGGCGCGCGGCGAACCGATCGACTTCCGCGCCGACATCTACGCGCTCGGCGCCACCCTGTACCACCTGGTCTCGGGCAACCCGCCGTTCGTGGCCGAAACCGTGGACGAGCTGCTCTCCCTCCACGCCACCGCCGCGCGCCCCGCCCTGCCGAAGGGCGCCCGAACACGCACCGACTCCGCGGCGATCGACGCCCTGTGTGCGCGGATGATGGCGCCGCTCGCGGCCGATCGATTCACCTCGTACGACGAGCTGCTGCGCGCGGTCGAGCTCGCGTCCGCCGCGCACACCCGTCCCGCCGGCCTCACGACACGCTCGCTGGCGCTCGGTGTGGATTTCCTGCTCGCCACGCTTGTCGTCGGCATCGCCGACGGGGGGCTCGGACTGGTCACGGGCTACGAGTTCACCAACGGGACCGCTCCGGTCGTGACCGTGCTCGCGGTCTACGTCGCGGTGTTCGGAGCGCGGTGGGGCACCACGCTCGGCAAGCTGCTGTTCGAGCTCGAGCTCGTGGAGGTCGCGACCGGCACGCGACCGACCTGGAAGACGTCGGCGATCCGCTCGGCCGCGATGTTCACGGTACCCGTGGCCCTCGCGTGGATCGTCGAGCTGCTTCGCGCGCTCGGCAATGGCCCGCAGCTGGTGCGGCAGGTCCTGGGCGTCGTCACGCTCGCGTGGTTCTTGATCTGCGGGATCCTGCTCGCCCGCGCAGCGCTGCGCGTACCCGGGAAGCGCGCGCCATGGGACGTGATCGCCGGCACGGTCGTCCGCTATCGCGCGCGAACCACGGCGTTGTGATCCGCGCGCCTCGCACGCTGCTGGATCCCGGACGCGCGTCCGATCGCCGGACGCAACAAAGCCCGCTGACTCTCATCAGCGGGCCCCTCGCGATCAGCGAGCGAGTGACTACGAGCAGCCGCTCGTCGAGCCGCAGTTCGGGCACTTGTGGCAGGCGCCGTTGCGCACCATCAGCGTGCCGCACTCGTGGCATGGCGGGGCGTCGGTCTCCTGCACCCAGGCGCGCCCGGGGCTGTGATCGACCACCTCGACGGCGATCTGCGTGGCGTCGCCGCCCTTGACCTCGATGGCAATGAAGTCCTTGCTGAGCAGCGGGATCTTCGGCAGGTCGAGCTGCGAGTGGCGCGCCGCCGGGTGGCGATCGGCGAGACCCGGACCGTCCGAGGGGAACCGGATCGCGAGCCAGCGGAACAGGTAGTCCATGATCGACGTGGCGATCGGGATCTCCTGGTTGCCGGTGAAGCCCGAGGGCTCGAAGCGAGTGCCTTTGAACTTCTCGATCAACACGGTGAGCGGGACGCCGTGCTGGAGCGCGAGCGAGATCGAGGTAGCGAACGAGTCCATGAGGCCGGCGATCACCGAGCCTTCCTTGGCCATGCGAACGAAGATCTCGCCGGGCGAGCCGTCCTCGTACATGCCGGTCGTGATGTAGCCCTCGTGGCCGCCGATCGAGAACTTGTGCGTGAACGAGGCGCGCTCGTCCGGCAGCTTGTAGCGATTCGCCATCGGCGGACCGGGGACACGGGACTTGCGGAGGCGCAGGGCCTCGACGAGGCGGCGCTCTTCGGGGGCGAGGAGCTCGAGCGGGTCGATGTGCACGGCGGCCGCAGCGATCGCGGCGATCGGCGAGATCGGTGCGATGGAGCCGTTCGACGTGGCCTGCTTGAGGTTCATCGACAGCGGCTGGGTGCGCTTGCACCCGTCGCGATAAACCGCGATGGCCTTGAGGCCCATCTTCCAGGCCTGGATGTACGCATCCTCGATGTCCGCGACCGTGCAGTCGGTGGGCAGGTTAACGGTCTTCGAGATCGCGCCCGAGAGGAACGGCTGGACGGCCGCCATCATCCGGAGGTGACCCATGTAGTGGATCGAGCGGGTGCCATTCGACGAGCGGAAGGCGCAGTCGAACACCGGCAGGTGCTCGTCCTTGAGGCCCGGCGCGCCCTCGATCGTGTCGGTGGCGTCGATGTGACCGATGATCGCCTCGACCTCCTTGGCGTCATAGCCGAGGTTGGTGAGGGCCTCGGGGATCGTCTGGTTGACAATCTTGATCAGGCCGCCGCCGACGAGCCGCTTGTACTTGACGATCGCGATGTCCGGCTCGACGCCCGTGGTGTCGCAGTCCATCAGGAACGCGATCGTTCCGGTCGGGGCAAGAACGGTGGTCTGCGCGTTGCGGAAGCCGTACTTGATGCCGAGCTCGATCGCGCCGTCCCACGCCTCCTTCGCGGCCTGCATGAGATCGTACGGGACGAGAGCGGCATCGACGCGGTCACAGGCCGCGCGGTGCTTGCGCATGACCTTGAGGAACGGGGTCTCGTTGTCCTGATAGCCGGCGAACGGACCCGTCGCATCGGCGGAGATCCGCGCGGACTGGCGGTACGCTTCGCCGCACATCAGCGAGGTGATCGCGGCAGCGTACGCGCGGCCGGGCTCGGAGTCGTACGGCAGCGAGCGGGACATCAGCAGCGCGCCGAGGTTCGCGAAGCCGAGGCCCAGCGGACGGAACTTGTAAGAGTTCTCGCCGATCTGCGGCGTGGGGTACGCCGAGTTGTCGACGATGATCTCCATCGCCGTGAGCGTGGTGGCGCAGGCGCGTCGGAACGACTCGGGGTCGAGGTCACCGTCGGCGCGCTGGAACCGGCGGAGGTTGAGCGACGCGAGGTTGCATGCCGAGTTGTCGAGGAACATGTACTCGGAGCACGGGTTCGACGCGTTGATCCGGGCCGTGTTGATGCACGGGTGCCAGTCGTTGATCGTCGTGTCGTACTGGATGCCCGGGTCGCCGCAGATCCACGCGGCGTCCGCCATCTTGCGCATGATCTCGCGCGCGGGGCGGGTCTCGACCTTTTTGCCGTCGATCACCGACTTGGTCGAGTAGTCACCGTCGCGGAGCACGGCGTTCATGAACTCGTCGTTGACGCGGACCGAGTGGTTCGCGTTCTGGTAGTTCACCGAGTCGTACGCGCCACCGACGACGTTGAAGCCGCCGTCGTAGCCCGCGTCGATCAGCGCCCACGCCTTCCTCTCCTCGATCGCCTTGCAATCGATGAAGTCGACGATGTCCGGGTGGTCGACGTTGAGGATGACCATCTTGGCCGCGCGGCGGGTCTTGCCGCCCGACTTGATCGCGCCCGCGAACGCGTCGAAGCCGCGCATGAACGACACCGGGCCCGACGCCGTGCCGCCGCCGTTCAGGTGCTCGCGAGACGAGCGCAGGGAGGACAGGTTCGAGCCGGTGCCCGAGCCGTACTTGAACAGCATGCCCTCGGTCTTGGCGAGGGTGAGGATCGAGCCCATCGAGTCATCGACGGCGTTGATGAAGCACGCCGAGCACTGCGGGTGCTCCTCGACGCCGACGTTGAACCAGACTGGCGAGTTGAACGCCATCTTCTGGTGCAGCAGCAGGTGCACGAGCTCGTCGCGGAACGCCCACGCGTCCTGCTCGCTCTTGAAGTAGCTGTCGGCCTTGCCCCAGCCGTAGATCGTGTCGGCGACGCGGGCGATCATCGCGCGCACCGAGGACTCGCGCTGCGGCGTGCCGAGGGTGCCGCGGAAGTACTTCTGGACGACGACGTTGGTTGCCGTCTGCGACCAGGTCCTGGGGAACTCAACGCCGCGCTGCTCGAAGAAGATCTTGCCGTCGGCGCCGCTGATCACCGCGTCGCGGAGCTCCCACTCGACCGTGTCGAACGGGTCCACCCCCTGGCGGGTGAAGTACCGCTCGACGGTGAGGCCAGGCCGCTGGTCCTTGATGACCCGGCTCTGGACCTTTTCACGTGTGGTGGCAGTAACGGCGACGGACTTCGCGAGCATGACCCCTCCTGTTCTCTTCGTGGCGCTGCGTTGGTGTGGAGAAATGATTGATCCGGGGTCTGATCGCAGGCGTAGGACACCCGCTGACACTCAACCAAGTGCCCGTAACCCCGATAGAAAAACGACTACCTGAACCGCTGCGTGACTCGAACGACGGCCCTTTACGAACTGCGGCGGGTGGAGCTCATACCAGGGTGGGCTGACGTCCGCTGTGCCTGCTGCGTGACGGGACGCGTCACCTGGTGTGATCCATTCGAGACATCGCGGCGGTGTCTCCTTTTAACGAGGGCACCGCTAGGGGGCAAGAAAAAGCGCCACTAGATTTGGGGGGTAAACCGGGAGCGTGTCCTACCCCTAGTGTGTGTCGGAGTGCGATGTCCACGTGGAGTAGTTGTGGATTGTGAGTGGAGGGAGCGTGGAGAGGGATCCGAATCTTGAGCGATTCCCAGTCGTTGATTTCCGCTGTGGACAAGCCTGTGGACATCTGAAAATCGGTGAATTAACGCAATGAGTCAGCGGGGAGATCCCGGGAAAAAAAATTTGCCTCGGGGTCCGGATGGGTGTGCAACGGAGCTTTTTCGGCAGCAGATCCCGCCTGTTTTTTGGGCAGTTTTTCAACGGTGTCGCAGGGGAGCACTCGTTGGCGAGCTGTCACCGACTCGCGATCGTTCGCTCGCATCCGATCCCTACAACTTAAGGCATGCACCACGACTCGATCCGGTTTCACGGCTCGTATCGCTACACCAGCCCCGCGGCGCTCCAGAGCGCGCTGGAGACCGCTCGGCGCTGGCTCGACGACGAGGAGCACTATGACCTCGATGGCGACTGGCTCGCGTGCTTCGTCAGCAGCGGCGCGACGTTGAAGGTCGATACCCAGCTGCCGATCGAGGCCGATCGGTTCGCCGCGGTGGCCGTGATGGAGGCGCTCGCCGAGCACGCGGTCGAGGGCATGGTCGAGGCGCGCCGAGGTGAGTTGCGGCTCGACGTGTTTCCGTCCGGTACCGACGATTAGCGGTAGCGCGCGAGCTCGGACTTCGCCCGGGATCGGATCGCAGCGTTCGGGTGATCCCGTGAGGTCTCCTCGAGGTACTCGACCGCCGGCGCGCCGATCTCGTTGCGCAGGAACGAGGCGAGCTCGTCGTTGTACGACGGAGTCGTGATGAAGCCCTTCAGCACCAGCTTGATCAGCTCCGGATCGGTCTTGTACCGAGGGTCGATGTGGAGGGCGTCGTGGAAGCTCTTGAGACCATCGGTCCACCACAGCTTGGCGAAGTACAGCTTGCCGGCCATGTACGGAATCTCGGCGTTGTCCGGGTACACCGCCCGGCCCTTGCCGAGTGTATCGATCGCCGCCTCGCGCTCGCCGTTGGCGACCAGATCCGCGGCGCGGGCGAGCAGCTTGTTGGCGCCATCGGCGGTGCTCGGCTGCCTGTCGATCTCGCCGCTACCCCTGGCGACCGCCGCATCCGAGGCCGCCGACTTCGAGCTGCCACCACCACCCGCGACCGCGGCGATCACGATGATCAGCGCGAGCAACCCGCCGGCTCCGATCGCGAGCTGGCGCCGGGTGAACGGCAGTCCATCGATGTTGCCGGAGCGGAGAACCGGGCGCGTCGCAGCCGGCTGACCACCCTCGGTAGCCTCGGAGAACGCGGGATACGGGGCGCTGGGCTGCGGGAACGATGCGCTCGCGACCTGCGGCGTCGGCACCGGCCCGCTGACCGGGATCGACAGCGAGGACGACGCCACCGGCACCCCGAGCTGCGTGCCGCCCTGCGGGATCATCATCGACGCGCTGATCTGCAGCGGCGCGGCCACCTGCTCGGCCGCATCGAGCGCGGCGGCGAACTCGGTCGCGGTCTGGTACCGGTCGTCGGGCTTCTTCTCGAGCGCCTTGGCGACCACGGCCTCGAGCTCGCCGAAATCGGTCCCCGGCAGCAGCTCCGAGAGCCGCGGCGGGGGCGTCTTGAGGTGCATCGAGACGATCTCCATCGGATCGTCGCGCTCGGAGTGGAACGGCTTCTTGCCGGTGAGCAGCTCGAACAGCAGGACGCCACACGAGTAGAGATCGCAGCGGTGATCGATCTGCATCCCGCGGATCTGCTCCGGTGCCATGTAGGCCGGCGTTCCGACGACGATCCCCGACGTCAGCTTCGAGGTCTGCGACTCCTGGGTCAGCCGCGCGAGCCCGAAGTCGAGGATCTTCACATGATCGCCGAGGCCCGCCTTGTGCCCGAGGATGATGTTCGCGGGCTTGATGTCTCGATGGATGATGCCGAGCTCGTGCGCGTGGGCGATCCCCGACAGCGTCTGCCGCACGATCTCGATCGCGCGCGGCATCGCGACCGGCCCCTTGTCGACCAGGCTCTTCAGGTCCTGACCGCTGATGAAGTCCATGACGACATACGGCTTGCCCTCGTGGGTGCCGACATCGAGCACGGCCGCGCAGTGCGGGTGCTCGAGCTTCGCCATCGCCATCGCCTCGAGCTCGAACCGCTTGCGACTCGACAGCTCGTTCGGCAGCTCGTCGTGGAGGACCTTGATCGCGACGATCTTGCCGAGCTTCAGCCGCTCGGCCCTGTACACGATGCCCATCGCGCCCTGCGCGATCGGCTCCATGACCCTGTACCTGCCGTCGAGGACGGCGCCGGAGAGCTCCCCGTCAGGCACGCTAGCGAGCTTAGCGCGACCAGGCCGGCGGCGTCAGGTGGAGCCCTGCCGGATCGTGGTACGTCACGAGCGTGCGCTGGCTGCTCGGACTGACGATCGTGGCCGCGCTGGGGTGTGGCAAGCGCGCCGACGACCCGCCCGCGCCCGCCGGTACCCTGCGGGTGATCTCGCTGACCCCGTCGGCGACCGAGGTCATGGCCGCCCTCGGGGCGACCTCGATGCTGGTCGGCGTCGACGAGTACTCGGAGTACCCGCCCGAGGTGAAGCAGCTGCCCAAGGTCGGGAGCTTTCTCACGCCGAACCTCGAGGTGATCATCAAGCTTGCGCCCTCGCTGGTGATCGTCGATGACATCCACGCCGGCGCGGCGGGTGCGCTGAAGGATTCGGGTGTCGCCACCGTGGAGTGCGCGATGCACTCGCTGCCGGATGTGAAGGCCGCGCTCGGTGTGGTCGGCGCGCGGATCGGCAAGGCCGCCGAAGCCGAAGCGGTGGCCGCACAGATCGATCAGGCGATCGCCGCCGCGGTGGCGAGCCGGCCCGCGAAGCGCCCGCGCGTGCTGGCGATCATCGATCGCGAGGCCGGCGGGCTCGGCAGCCTCGTCGCCGCGGGTACCGGCAGCTATGTCGACGAGTTGCTCGCGCTGGTCGGCGGCGAGAACGTGCTGGCCGGTGCGGGCGCGCGGTATCCGAAGCTGTCGATGGAGGAGGTGCTGCGCGGCGCACCGGAGGTGATCCTCGATCTCTCGTTCGCCGCACGCGGTGACCACGGCCTCGATCCCTGGAAGTCCGTGGATGTTCCCGCGGCGAAGACCGGCCGCGTGGTCGTGCTCGCCGAGCCGTACTTGATCGCGCCCTCGCCTCGCGTGGCAGCTGCGCTCGCCGTGCTCGCGAAGGCGATCGCGCAACGCTAGCCGCTCAACGCGCCGCTTCGTCGCGCAACCTGGCGTGCTCCATGAGCAGATGGGTCACGCGGCCGTCGAGGTCCGACGTGGCGACCGCCGGCGCCCCCGCAGACAGCTCGAAGTACCCGGCCTGCCAATCGAGCACGTCCATCATCACGGCGCGCGAATCGTCGTCGATCGCGCTCGACCGGGCGCGGACGATCTTGCCCTCGACGAAGTCGATCCACGCTACCGACTGATCGCGGGTCACCGAGAGCTGACCGCTCTTGCGCTCCTGCTCGAACATGGTCAAGAGCGATGGCAGGTTGACCTCGGTGAGCGCACCGCGTAGCACGACGCGCTCGGTGTCGCGCTGGCTCACGCGTGCCCAGCGCCGGGCGCGGATGATCACCTCGAGCACCGTGAACGGCTTCGGAATGAAGTCCATCGCGCCGAGCTGCACGGCCTGCAGCCGCGACAGATCACTCGCATCCTCCGACATCATCATCACCGGCACGCTCGCGAGCTCGGCATGGCGGCCCATCTCCTGCAGCACGTGCAGCCCGTCGACGACCGGCATGTCGCGCTCGATCAGGACGACATCCGGCGTCCTCGACAGACACGCGCCGATCGCCTCCATGCCGTTGGTCGCGGTGGCGACCGAGAAGCCCGCATGATCGAGCGCGGTCGATAGCCGCTCGAGCAGCCGCGTCGACGGATCGCCCACGACGATCCGGATCTCCGCGTGATGCGGATGCTTGTCGTGGTGCTCGAGCAGCCGGTGCACCGCCGAGGCGAACTGCTCGTCGGCCGGGCGCACCGGATCACGGAACACCACGCCGACGCCCGGAAATCGTCCGAGGGTCCGGGCCTCGACCTCGGTGAGGCTGTGCGTGATCTGCCCCGTGGTCAGCAGCCGCTGGCCATTCGGCGAGATCACCACTTGCACCACCGTGCCCGCGGGCAGTGGCGGCGACATCCGGATAAACATGCCCAGCGCCGAGAGGTCCTGCGACACGGCCCGCAGCTTCTTGCCGTTCGCGATCACCTCGACCGGGAGGTTCATCGCGACGCGATGATTTCGACGACGCACGCACGACAGGAGTAGCGCGTTTCCGGCAAGGAGTCAGCTGCGCCGCGTGGCCTGACGTATATGGTAGCGCGTGATGGCGAGGCTCGCGCTCCAGGACGTCTCCGTCGGTCTCGGTGGCCGCGATGTCGTGAGCCAGGTCTCGGTCGAGGTCGGCGAGGGCGAGCTGGTGGTGATCGTCGGACCCAACGGCGCTGGCAAGACCACGCTGCTGCGCGCGGTGGCCGGCCTGGTGCCGGTGCGGACCGGCAGCGTGCGGGTGATGGGCCGTGATCCATCGGTGGTCGCGCGCGGGGTGATCGCACGCGACCTCGCGTACTTGCCGCAGCACTACGAGCTCGCGTTTCCGTTCGCGGTCGAGGAGGTCGTGCTGCTCGGGCGCTATGCTCGGCAGCGCGGGCTCGGCCTCGCGTCCGATGCGGATCTCGCCGCTGCGCGCGCTGCGATGATCGCGTGCGATGTCGATGCGCTCGCCGCACGCCGGTTCGACGAGCTCTCGGGCGGCGAGGCGCGGCGGGTGATCATCGCGCAGGCGCTGTGTCAGGGCGCGAGCTGCCTGCTGCTCGACGAGCCCACTGCGGGCCTCGACCCGGCACATGCGCGTGCGGTGTTCGAGATGCTGCGCGCGCAGTGCGATGCGGGGACGAGTGCCGTGGTGGTCACCCACGATCTCGATCTCGCGCTCCGTTATGGGCGCACGATGTGGCTCATCGCCGGCGGACGGATCGCCGCGCGGGGCGCACCGGCGGACGTCCTCGCCGCGGCTGCCACGCAGCAGGCGTTCCGCGTGACGATTCACGTGGGCGAGCTACCCTCGGGAGTGCGGTTCGCGGTGCCGTCATGAGCGGTGTGTTCCACGGTCCCCGGCGGCCTGTCGAGGCCGACGTGTGGGTGCGCCCCGAGCACGCGAAGCGCCGGCGGTTCATCACGCACATGCGCGCGCTGATCGCCGCGGATCGCGAGCATCTCACCGTGTGGCGCGAGGGCGCGGAGGCGTGAGCGGCTTCATCAGCGGACGTGGTCACCGGTTGACGGCGCGGCGGTTCGTGATCGGTCTCGCGGTGTGCGCAGCGCTGGCAGCGCTGGTCGCAGTGGCGTCGCTGATGATCGGTGTCGGCACCGATCGCGGCGGTCGTCACCTCGAGTTGCTGGGTAGTGATGCGCTGACCGCGGGCACTTTCGAGGCGAAGATCCTCGCGGTCCGGATCCCGCGGGTGATCGCCGCGCTGCTGGTCGGTGGGGCACTCGCCGGTGCGGGCTGCGCGCTGCAGGCGCTGCTGCGCAATCCACTCGCCGAGCCGTTCACGCTTGGCATCTCGTCGGGCAGCTCGCTCGCGGCGGTGCTCGCGATCCGGTTCGGCGTCGAGGGCGCGTTCGGAGGCGCGGGCGTCAGTGCCGCGGCGCTGTTCGGCGCGATGGCGACGCTGTTGATCGTCTGGCGGCTCGCGCAGGTCGGCAGTGCCTTGCCACCGGCCACGCTGATCCTCGCCGGCGTCACGCTGTCGATGTTCTGCTCGGCGGCGAGCGTGTTGATCCAGTACACGAGCGATTTCACCGAGGTCACCCGGATGTTGCGGTGGATGCTCGGCGGCCTGGACTCGATGCAGCTGACCACCGTGCAGTACGCGGCGGCGCCGATCCTCGGTGGGCTGGTCCTGCTCGCGCTGCACGGCCGCGCGCTCAATGCGCTCGCGGCGGGGCCCGATGTCGCCGCGTCGCTCGGGGTGCCGGTGGCGCGGACCACCGCGGTGGTGTTCTTCCTCGCATCGCTGCTGGTCGGGGCCGCGATCGCGGTCGCCGGGCCGATCGGGTTCGTCGGGCTGATCGTTCCGCATGCGCTGCGGGCGATCCTCGGACCCGATCATCGGTTGCTGATCCCCGCGTCGGTGTTCGGTGGCGCGGTGCTGCTGACGATCTGCGACACGCTCGCGCGCACGGTCACCGCGCCCGCACCGCTGCCGACGGGCGCGGTGACCGCGCTGCTCGGCGGACCGTTCTTCGTGATGATCCTGGTCAAGCAGAAGCGCCGCGCGGCGATGTGGGGGCGACCGTGAGTGATCGCGTACTGCGCCACGTGCTGGAATCGATCTCGCCGGCGTCCGCGGCGCACGCGGAAGGTGCGCGCCTCAACGTCGCTGCCGCCGGCATGCCGCTGCTCGAGCGGTTGGCGATGCTCGTCGGTGGGGCACAGCACACCGCACGGCCACGCGCCGAGCGCCGCACGATCGTGGTGGTCGCCGGAGATCACGGCGCCGGAGACCCGGGCATCGCGCTCGGTGCGGCGCATCCCACGGTGATCGCCGCGCGCTCGATCGCGGATGGTAGCGCGGCGCTCGCGCAGGTGGCACGCGCGAGCAAGACGCCGGTGTTGCTCGTCGATGCCGGCGCCAAGGAGGCCGCGGCGATGCCCGCGACCGCGGTGCGGCTCGGGCGCGGCGCGAGCTTCGATCTGCTGCGCGGGCCTGCGATGACGATCGTCGATGCGGCGCTCGGCCTCGAAGCCGGCATCGCGCTCGCGATCTCGCTCGCGGATCCGGGGATCGATGTGCTCGCGATCGGCGCGATCGGCGTCGGTGCGGACGTCGCATCGATGGCGCTGCTCGGCGCCGCGCTGGGAGCGCCACCGACCGGGTTCTCGGATCCGGTGGCCGAGACCGCGGGTGCGCGCGGTGCCGAGCTCGCCGGCGCGGGCGGGCTCGATCTGCTCGCCGCGTTCGGCGGTCCGGAGACCGCGGTGCTCGCCGGGATGATCGTGACCGCGGCATCGATGAACGTGCCGATCGTCCTCGATGGCTACGCGACGGGAGCGGCGGCCCTCGTCGCGGCTGCACTCGTTCCGCAGGTCACCGGCTATCTGATCGCCGCACATGCGGGCACGTTCACGCACACCCGGATCCTCGCGCACCTCGGGCTCACGCCGGTGTTCGAGGTCGGCCTCGGTCACGGTGAGGGAACAGGAGCTGCGATGGTGTTACCGTTGCTGGATCAGGTGGCGGCACTGGTCGCTCGGGGGTAAAGAACCGTGACGGTGAGCGATCTGCGACGCAAGAGCACCGGGACCTTCGAGGTCGAGCGCACGACGGGCTCGCACGAGGTGCTCGATCGGTTGTTCGTTTACGGCACGATGCGACAGGGCCAGACCGCGCGCTCGCTAATCGCCAACCAGGTCATGAAGTGCGTGCCCGCGCAGACCACCGGCAGGATCTACGCGTTCCCGATGGGCTATCCCGGATTCTGTGAAGCCGACAGCAGCGGCTTTGTTCACGGTGAGGTGCTGTGGCTCACCGATCTCGCGGCCACGTTCGGTCTGCTCGATGCGTACGAGGACGCGGACTTCGCGCGCGTCATCAAGCAGGTCACGCTCGCGACCGGCGATGAGGTCTGGACCTGGATCTACACGCTCGCTGATCCGGGCGCGGTGAAGCACGGCGAGCTGATCGAGGACGGCGACTGGGTGCGCTACTGGAACGCACAGCAGTAATCCGAGGTAGTCGTCGCTGACCGGGCTTCGCTAGCGCCAGTCAGGCGGAATCACTGGGCTTAGATGAAGAAGTGACCGAGGACAGCCATCGACAAGGCAGCGAGAGCGACAGCGATCGTACCGGCGCCAATGCGGGCGCTCGGGAGGGTTACTCGTTGGGGCACGAGGGTGACTTTCCCTGTTTGGCGGGAAATATCAAGTTCCTCACGGCACCATCCGGAAACCCCAAGTTCGCGTCTTATTTCAGTGAGTTGGGGCGCAAATCGGGTGCCAACAATCCGGACCTGGTCAAGACCCGCGCGCCTGCTTGATCAAGCGCAGGTACGACGCCTGCGCGCGGACCGCGAGGTCGAGCAGCTCGCTGATCAAGAACTGCGGAGGCGGGCCGCCGACCGTGTGGGCGTAGATCAAGTTCACCGCGCGCTGCTTCACCAGGATCGGGATCACCACGACATCGATCGGATCGGGGTTGGTGCCGAGCGCGGCCCAGAGCTGGGTCTCGACCGGCTTCGCAGAGGATGGGGACGGACCGACGAACGCCTCGCCCGCGTCGTGTGCGGACTGCAGCGAGGATGCACCACCGAGCGGTAGCGACAGCTCCTCGATCGGCGTCTTGACCTCCGCGGGCGGCGCGATCCAGCCACGCCACCCGAGCGCGTTGCCATCGCGGATCAGGAACACGACGAGCGCATCGCAGCGGCCCTTCGCGTAGTCGACGAGTACGTCGGCGATCTGCTCGCGATGCGCGGCGGTATCGATCCGCTCGCACGCCGCGCTGTACGACAGCACGCGCGGCACGGCCGAGCCCGAGGTGAGCTGCTGGGAGCTCTGCCGCCGGCGCCGCGGCTCGAGCGTGAACGCGGGCGGCATCACGATGCCCTGCGCGGGCTGCTGGCGGCGTCGATCCTCGTTCGACGGCTCGGCCTCGCTGCCGGGACGCGCCGAGCGGACGAACCGCGCCCGCCGCGGCGTCCCGAACAGCCGCTCGAGGTAGTACAGCGCGCGCAGCTCCGGCACCACGTACGGCGCGATCGTGGCGCCGAGCTGCTGCGCGAGCTGCGCGAGCGCTTCGGTGTCGGTGGGATCGACCATCGCCACCGCGAGCGTGTCCTTGGCCTCGCCGAGATACCCGAGCGGGATCGCGCGCTGGCGATGCGCCTCGTCGGCGCCGAGCCTTGCGAGCAGGGCCGGGTCGGCCTCGTCGAGCAGCGACGGCGTGGCCATCGGATATCCGCTGAGCTCCGCGAGGTATGACGACAGCAACTCGAGGTCGATGAACCCGAGCTCGACGAGGTTGGTGCCGAGGCGGCCGCCGTACAGCACCTGATTGCGGAGCGCGCTCTCGAGCTGGGAGAGCCCGATCGCAGCGTTGCGCAACAGCAGCGTGCCGAGCTTCATCCGGACGGAGTCTACACCGCGTAACGGGTCGGATCGGCGACGCTGGCCTCGGCGAAGCCCTTCTTCCGCAGCGCACACGCATCGCAGCGGCCACACGCGGCGTCGCCGATCGGGTCGTAGCAGGAGTGGGTGATGCTGTAGTCAACGCCGAGCCGCTGCCCGAGGCCGATGATCTGCGCCTTGGTCAGCTCGATCAGCGGCGCGTGAATTCGAAATCCGCCGCCACGGGTCGCGACCTGGGCGAGCGCCTCGAACGCGCGGATGAACTCCAAGCGGCAGTCGGGATACCCGCTGGCGTCGAGCACGTTGACGCCCATGAACAGGTCGCGCGCACCGAGCGTCTCGGCCCACGCGAGCGCGAGTGACAGCAGCACGGTGTTGCGGGCGGGGACGTACGTCGAGGGCACATCACCGGGCGCGCCGATCTCCGCGAGCGAGCGATCCTTGGGGACGGCGATCCCCGCGGTGGTCAAGGCCGACGCGGCGAGCGACGAGAGATCGACCGAGACGATCCGGTGATCGACGACCCCGAGCGCGGCCGCCACGCGACGAGCCGCCGCGAGCTCGACCTCGTGCAGCTGGCCATAGCGCACGGTCAGCGCCCGGCAGGTGAATCCTGCATCCTTGGCCACCGCGAGGGCCGTGGTGGAGTCGAGGCCGCCGGAGAGCAGGACCACAGCGTCGGGCATGGCCGATGCTTAGCGCATGTTATCGTCGGAAGTCTCCTCCCGACCGAGCCATGGATCGCAAGAAGCAGCTCGAGCTCGCGGCCACCGTCGCGGTCGCGGCAGCGCTCGCCGGGCTGGTCGCGATGTCGTTCTGGACGCGCTGGTCGACCCTGACCGCGTCGCCGTTCCCGGTCGGCATCGATGGCTACTTCTATCCGATCCAGCTGCGCTCGCTGCTCGCGCACGGAACGCTCGCCTATCCCGCATCGCCGCTGGCGTTCTGGCTGATGGCGCCGCTCGCCGCGATCACCGATCCGATGACCGGCGCGAAGCTCGGTGCGGCGCTGTTCGGTGCGCTGATCGCGCTGCCCGCGTACGGCGTGGGTGCCCGGCTCGGCAACAGCCGGGGTAGCGGCCTGGTCGCGGCCGCGCTCGCCACGACGAGTGCCGGCTCGGCGTTCCTGACCAGCGAGTTCGTGAAGAACGGCATCGGCCTCACGATCGGGCTGACCGCGCTGTGGCTGGTGCTGCGCGCACTCGAGATCCGAACGCGGCGGCGGATCTACCTCGCGCTCACCGGGGTGATCGCGGCGGTTTTGACGCACAAGATGGCCGCGGGGATCATCCTGGTGATCGCGCTTCCCGCGGCGGCGGCCGAGGCGGTGAGCATCGACGAGCTGCGCGGCCGCCGCCTGCTCTACCTGATCGCCGGGATCGCCGCCGCCGTGCTGCTCGCGCTGGTGCTCGGGATCGCGTTCCCCGAGCGCTTCCTCTCGCCCGAGGATCTGACGCTCGTGCGCGCGCTGTGGGCCGAGCCGCGCTGGGAGCTGCCGGCGCTCGCCACGCCGAACGTCGTGCTGCCGATGGGCCACGAGGCGCTGCTCGGCGCGGTGCTCGCGGTGCTCGCGGCGATCTCGCTCGTGATCGGGACGCGCAACCACACGCAGGGCGAGCGCGTGGCGTCGTGGGTGATCCTCGG
>JAYUVX010000115.1:0-18715 GCA_043753855.1 Myxococcales bacterium
AACACCGCATCTCGCGCCATCGCCAGGATCGACGGACGCACGTCCCCGCTCACGACCCGGATGGGTCGTTGCGCCCGCTCCCCTCTCCGGATCCGAGCCAGGCGATCCTTCGCGAATGTCGAGAGAGCGCGCGCGTGGCGCCGCACCTCGGGGGTCGTTGGGGTTTCGTATGCCTCGGCGAGGGCGACTTCGTGTGCCACCGCCATGAACGTGTTCAGGTCTTTTTCGAATCGGGTCATGGTCATCTCCTCAGGTGATTGCGTGGAGGGCGGACTCGCGAACCTCGATGGGCAGCTTCTTGGCGAGGCGCACGAGGCGCTGACGCGCGTTGTGATAGGTGCGTGACGACATGCTGGTGACCTTCATGACGTCGGGCTTCTCGGTGTAGCCGGCGCTGAATGCTTCGAGGAGCAGCAACACGGGCTCGTCCTGCCCGGTGAGGATGCGCAGCTGCGCGAGCGTCTCGGAGAGCTCCGTGGCGATCGTATCGTCATCGGACGTTGCTCGTTGGGCCGCGAGCACGTCCGTCACCTCTGCATCGAGGTCGTCGGTGTTCTTGCTGTCGTCGTCGATCGACACGTGTGGAAACCGCTTGGCGTGCCGTGCTTCATGGGTGAACTCCGTCTTGATCACGCTCATGAGGTGCCGCCCGAGATCGATCCGCTCCGGGCACCAGGAGAGCCGGCCTTCGAGCGTGCCCGCGATCGCGGCCTGAACTCGATCCTCGATCGAGAGAGGATCGCGCTGGCGGCTATGTGCGGCTACACGGCGGCTGATACTGGCGGCGTACTTGTAGACGGCGGCCATGGTCGCGTCGGTCGCCTGCTTGTCGAATTCGGTTCGCCACAGTTGCTGTGGCGTATGTGGTTGCTGGTCCATTTCCATCTCCCTTGGCAAGCAACCTAAGGGATCGCTGTGACACTGCTTTCTTGTTCAGTGATCACGCCCTAATCCGGATGATTGGCGATTGGGGCACGTCTGCGAGGATCCGTCCGAGCGCCGTACAGACCGAGCGGTGAACGAAGTGGCCCGTACCGGCGGAACCGAACGGAGAGCGCAACGCCAAGAGGTGCGGGAGGGTCCACCCGATCCTTCGCCGTTCGTCCCCCTTGAGAGGCGCCCGTCTGCGCGAGGCGAAGGCCCGGCACGGAACCGCGTCACCTTACGTGGCGGTGCGCGGAAAATACCCCGACCACGTGCCCTGGCCCGAGCCTTGATGATGTCAGCCCCAGCGCGTAACGTGGCGTTCCGTCTATCGAAGCAGGGGGCCTGCTCGACAGCGGAGGGCGTCCGGAGACGTCGCGAACCATGCTCACCCTGGAAAGCCTAGCGCCCGGTATCTCCCTCGTTGGCATAGAGCCGACCTTGGTCGTGACCATCGTTGCCGTGGTGCCGATCGGGGAAGGAGCGGTTCAGGCCATCTACAAGACCTCGGAGGGAACGCTCAAGGATCGCCTGCTCACCCGTGCCGACGAGGCCACCATCAGCCTCGCGACGGTAGAACGGCCGTGGTCGTTCGACGGCCAGGGCGAGGACTTCAAGCTGGCCGTCGAAGCGAAGCGGATCGATCTCGCCTTCTTGTTCGACCCGATGATGGCGGTCCACACGTCGAATGTGGACCCGCTACCGCATCAGATCACCGCGGTCTACGAGTCGCTGCTGCCGCGCCAACCGCTCCGTTTCGTCCTGGCCGACGATCCCGGCGCGGGCAAGACGATCATGGCCGGGCTCTACATCCGTGAGCTGCTCATGCGAGCCGATGCGCGCCGGATCCTCATCGTCGCCCCCGGCGGCCTCGTCGAGCAGTGGCGCGATGAGCTGTACGAGAAGTTCGGCCTGGAGTTCCGCGTGTTCTCCAAGGATCTCGAGACGGCATCCCCAAGCGGCAATCCATATGAGGATCACGATCACCTGATCGTGCGCCTCGATCAGATGTCTCGGAGCGAAGAGGCTCAGGAGAAGCTCTGCCTCGCCGGTTGGGACCTCGTCGTGTTCGACGAGGCACACAAGCTCGCGGCTCACTTCCAGGGCCAGAAGGTCGCGCACACGAAACGCTTCCTGTTCGCGCAGAAGCTAGGCCTCCATACCCGGCACTTGCTCTTGATGACGGCGACGCCCCACAACGGCAAGGAAGAGGACTTTCAACTGTTCCTGTCGCTGCTCGATTCCGACCGCTTCTATGGCAAGTTCCGCGACGGGGCGCACAAGGTCGACTGCTCCGACCTCATGCGCCGCATGGTCAAGGAGGAGATGGTCAAGTTCGACAACACGCCGCTATTCCCCGAGCGGAAGGCGTACACGGTCAACTACCAGCTCTCGGATCTTGAAGCGGCGCTGTACGAGTCGGTCACGCAATACGTCCAGCTCGAGATGGGCAAGGCCGACGAACTCGATGGAAAGCGGAGGGGGGCGGTCGGCTTCGCCCTGGCCGCGCTCCAGCGTCGTCTCGCTTCGAGCCCCGAGGCCATCTACCAGTCACTGCGACGGCGCCGCGAGCGACTCGAGAAACGGCTTCGCGAGGAGAAGCTCGGGACGCGCGGCAAGCAGCTCGTCGCCGAGGTCTTCGAGGACATTCCCGAGGACGACGACGATCTGAACGCAGACGAGCAGGAGAACCTCGAGGAGACCCTGGTTGATCAGGCCACGGCGGCGCGCACGATTGCCGAGCTTGACGCCGAGATCCTCAGCCTTCGAGATCTGGAACAGCAGGCCAAGGTGCTGGTCGCTTCGGGGCAGGATCGCAAATGGGAGGAGCTTTCGCGCATCCTCCAGAACAACCCCGACATGCGCGATGCCGCCGGTCGGCAGCGGAAGATCATCATCTTCTCCGAGCACCGCGACACGCTAAATTACCTGCACGCCAAGATCGAAGGCGTCGTCCGGACAGCTGATGCGATCGTCACGATCCACGGCGGCACGAAGCGCGACGAGCGTCGACGGATTCAAGCTCTGTTTCGCTCGGATCCGGATGTGCGAGTGCTCATCGCCACCGATGCTGCGGGCGAGGGCGTGAATCTCCAGAACGCCAATCTGATGGTCAACTACGACCTGCCTTGGAACCCGAATCGCCTCGAGCAGCGGTTCGGGCGCATCCATCGCATTGGGCAGCAGGAGATCTGCCATCTGTGGAACCTCGTCGCGAAAGAGACGCGCGAGGGTGATGTCTTCTTCCGACTGCTCGAGAAGCTTCGTGTCGAGAGTGCCGCGCTCAAGGGCCGCGTGTTCGACATCCTCGGCGAGGTCTTCGAAGGCACGAGCCTCAAGGACTTGCTCCTCCAGGCGATTCGCTACGGTGATCAACCGGAAGTTCGCGCGAAACTGCAACAGCGCGTCGAGAACGCGTTCGATCACGATCACATTCGCGGCATCCTCGATCGGAACGCGCTCGCGCAAGAGAGCATGAACGCCGAGAGGCTGTTCGCGGTTAAGGAGGAGATGGAGAAGGCCGAGGCACGCCGGCTCCAGCCGTACTTCGTGCGTTCGTTCTTCACGAAGGGGTTCGAGGCGCTCGGCGGCACCATGTATTCGCGGGAGGCCGATCGTTTCGAGATCACGCACGTGCCTGCGTCGATTCGTGAGCGTGATCGTCGCATCACCGGCCGCAACCGCCGCGACCTCGCACCCGTGCTCAAGCGGTATGAGCGCGTGTGCTTCACGCGCGATGCCGTCCGTCCACTCGACAAGCCGGGCGCCGCGTTCGCGGCGATGCTCCATCCAGGTCACCCGCTCATGCTCGCCGTGAGCGACATTATCCTCGAGCAGCACGGCAATCTCCTACGTCGTGGCGCCGTGCTCGTCGATCCTGCCGATGACGGGGACGAGCCCCACCTCTTGTTCATGCTCTCGCACGAGATCAAGTCCGGCAACGACCAAGTGCTCTCGAAGCGACTGCAGTTCGTGCGCGTCGCGCCGGACGGTTCGGCGGCGTTCGCCGGATGGGCGCCGCACCTCGACCTCGACCCGATCGAGCCGAGGGACCGCTCCCTACTCAAGGAGCTGCTCGCGGCGCCCTGGATCTCTGCGGACCAGGAGCAGCGTGCGCTCGCTCTCGCGGCTTCCACACTGGTGCCGGAGCACTTCAAGGAGGTCGCCGAGCGCCGGATCTCTCACGTAGACAAGACGCTGACCGCGGTCCACGAGCGCTTGACGAAGGAAATCACGTTTTGGTCCGATCGCTGGATCAAGCTCAAAGAGGATCAGGCAGCGGGGAAGGACGTTCGCCTCAACGTGGAGAACGCGCGACGCACAGTCGCCGATCTCGAGGGGCGGCTGGACAATCGCAAGAAGGAGCTCCAGTCGATGCGACACGTCACCTCGGCCACTCCGGTGGTCCTCGGTGGTGCGCTGGTCGTGCCCGCTGGGATGCTGCGCAAGCTCCGTGGTGAACCCGCAGACGAGGTCGGCACATTCTCGGCGGACGCAGAGGCACGGCGACGGATTGAGATGCTCGCGATGGATGCCGTACGCAAAGCCGAGGAAGCCCGCGGCTGCAGAGTCGTCGATGTCTCGGCGCAGAAATGCGGTTGGGATCTCACCTCGTATCCGCCGGCTGTCGACGGCAAGCTCCTCGAGCCTCGTCACATCGAGGTCAAGGGTCGTGTGCTCGGTGCAGCGACGGTGACCATCACCCGCAACGAGATGATCTACGCGCTAAACCAGGCCGACAAGTTTGTGCTCGCGATCGTGCTCGTCGCTGAGAACAACGTTATCGACGGCCCTCACTACGTGATGAAACCGTTCCAAAGCGAACCTGGTTGGGGCGTCGCGTCGATCAACTACGAGCTGAAGGCTCTCCTCGAGAAGGCAGTGCGCACCAAATGATTTATCCGGTGAAGTTACCCCGCAAGCTGATCGAGGTTGCGCTGCCGTTAGATGCGATCAACGTTGCGTGCGCCCGTGAGAAATCGATCCGTCACGGGCATCCCAGCACGCTGCATATGTGGTGGGCGCGGCGGCCCTTGGCTGCTGCGCGAGTGGTCATCTTCGCGCAGCTCGTCAACGACCCCGGCTACCAAGCGGGCGGTGGATTCAGGTACGGCAAGAACAAGAAGGAAGCCGCAATTGAGCGGAAGCGCTTGTTCAAAATCATGGAGGACCTCGTGCTGTGGGAAAGCACAAATAACGAGGAGATACTTGAGCGGGCTCGGGTGGAAATCCGTCGTTCGTGGCGCGAGGTATGCGAGCTCAATAAGGACCATCCGCAGGCTGCCGGTCTATTCAACCCGGAGAATCTTCCTGGATTGCATGACCCGTTTGCCGGAGGTGGAGCGATTCCACTGGAAGCGCAACGGCTCGGGCTTGGCGCATTTGCGTCTGACCTCAACCCAGTGGCGGTTCTTATCAACAAGGCAATGATCGACATCCCCGCGAAGTTCGGGCGCCGCAATCCGGTGGGGCCGTCGGTCGAAGATCGGCACGGCAAGAAGCTCGCGATCTCTCAAGAATGGCCCGGAGCGACCGGCCTTGCGGAGGATGTCCGCCGATACGGAACCTGGATGCGCACCGAGGCGCAGAGGCGCATCGGGCACCTCTACCCGCCGATCGAAATCACGGCCGAGATGGCACTCGCACGACCCGATCTGGAACCACTCGTCGGCAAGAAACTCGTTGTTATCGCCTGG
The DNA here is from genome assembly GCA_043753855.1 of Myxococcales bacterium. Classification (GTDB taxonomy): domain Bacteria; phylum Myxococcota_A; class Polyangia; order Haliangiales; family Haliangiaceae; genus JABFXX01. The sequence continues at coordinate 5,622 of JAYUVX010000115.1, forward strand.
CTCTGGGCGCGCACGGTGAAGAGTCCAAGTCCTGCGTTCTCACACGTTGACGTGCCGCTTGCTGCAACTTTTGTGCTTTCGGTCAAGGAAGGCAAGGTCGCGTATGTGCAGCCGGTGGTGATGGGAGACCGCTACCACTTCACAGTAAATATGGGCGCCCCGCCGCCGGACGCCGAAGACGGAACAAAGGTTAAGGGACGTGGCTCGAACTTTCGCTGCCTCGTGTCGGGCGCCGCAATCGGCGGTGACTACATTAAGGCGGAGGGCCACGCGGGTCGCATCGGCGCGAAGCTTATGGCTGTTGTGGTCGAGAGCACACGCACCCGTGTCTACCTCGCGCCCACGCCCGAAATTGAAGCCATCGCAGCGCAGGCCAAGCCATCCTGGAGGCCAAGTGGCGACGTGCCTGCGCGCTTGACGGGTGGCACATGCGTGCCCTATGGACTTCGCGTATGGGGTGATCTGTTTACTCCAAGACAGTTAGTTGCGCTGACGACGTTCAGCGATCTCGTGGGTGAAGTTCGTGATCATGTTGCGCATGACGCGCGCGCCGCAGGCATGTCGGAGGACGCAAGAGGGCTCGATGCTGGCGGTACAGGGGCAGTCGCGTACGCCGAGGCTGTAGGTGTCTATCTAGCGCTAGCGACGAGTCGTTTTGCCGACCGAAACAACGCTCTATGCACGTGGGACTCAGGACCGTTGGGTACGAAGTCCTCAACGGGCGGTTCAGCGCGCACAGCCTCCCTCAGGAACCTCTTCGCCCGTCAGGCCATTCCGATGGCATGGGACTTCGGCGAAGCGAATCCGTTTAGCGATTCGGGCGGAGGGTTCAACAGCGCCTTCGATTGGATCGAGCCAGCGATTAAGGGGCTGTATGCAAGTGGCGAGGGATCGGCGGTCCACGCCGATGCTCAGAGTCAGACAATATCCCTTGATAAATTTGTCTCCACGGATCCTCCCTACTACGACAACATTGGCTATGCGGACTTGTCCGACTTCTTTTATGTATGGCTTCGGCGTGCACTGAAGGGCACCTTCCCGGACCTCCTGGCCACCATTGCTGTTCCCAAGGCAGAAGAGTTGGTAGCAGCAGCCTATCGGCACGGGGGCAAACCGCAGGCTGAGGCATTTTTTCTCGAAGGCATGACCCGGGCGATGCGCAGCATCGCTGAGCAAGCCCACCCGGGCGCTCCAATCACAATTTATTACGCGTTCAAGGCGTCGGAGACCAAGGCGGATGGAGGCACGTCGTCGAACGGTTGGGAGACATTCCTTGAAGCCGTGCACCGTTCCGGTCTTCAGCTGACCGGTACATGGCCGATGCGGACGGAATTGGCAAACAAGGTTTCCGGGCACGGGAACAACATGTTGGCGTCGAGCATCGTCCTTGTTTGCCGCAAAAGACCTGGGAACGCGGTCACCGTCTCTCGACGCGAATTCTCCCGCGAATTGAACACCGCACTCCCCGAGGCCCTCGATGAGATGATCAATGGATCCGGAGACGACCGTTCGCCGGTCGCTCCCGTGGATCTGTCGCAAGCGATCATCGGGCCAGGGATGGCTGTGTTCTCAAAATACGCATCGGTGTTGGAGGCCAATGGTGCACCGATGAGCGTTCACACGGCTCTCCAACTTATCAACCGGTTTCTCGCTGAAGACGATTTCGAGCCCGACACTCAATTCTGTTTGCGATGGTTCGAGCAAGTTGGTTGGAAGGCAGGCAAGTTCGGCGACGCAGATACGCTGTCCCGTGCGAAGGGTACGAGCGTGGAGGGCGTGAAGAACGCGGGCGTTATCCAATCAGGGAGCGGTCTCGTTCGCCTGCTCAAATGGTCCGAGTATCCGTCTGTGTGGGACCCGAAGACCGACGTGCGAAACCCGGTCTGGGAAACCTTGCATCACCTCATCCGCGCCTTGAACCAAGACGGCGAGCTCGGCGCCGGACGCTTGCTGGCAGCCGTCAGGAGCCAGACCGAGACAACCAGACAGCTTGCGTACCGTCTTTACACGTTGTGTGAACGTCAAGGCTGGGCCGAGGATGCCCGCGCCTACAACGAACTCATTGCGAGCTGGAGCAGCATCGAGAGCGCTGCCAGTACGGCGTCCGTTGAGCCCGTCCAGGGCAAGCTGTTCGACTGAGGGAGCAACCGGAAGTGAAATCGATGAAGCCTTGGCGTGAGGTAGCTGTTCCACATCGTGACGTGCTTGAGGGCACGTTCCTTCAATCTGAGTTTGCCGCGGATATCACGGCCGTGCGCGACGGCAAGGCGATGTCGGAGTACAAGGACGCGGCTCCGTTCTTCGAACGCACCTTCATCACCGAAGGAATGCGTCTGCTTCTTATGCAGGTAGCACAACGGCTCAACGGCAAGGGAGGTGAGCCCGTCATCCAACTTCAGACGGCATTCGGTGGCGGCAAGACGCACACAATGCTTGCCGTCTACCACTTGGCCACTCGCAAGGGGCCACTCTCCGAGTTGGCTGGAATTCCCGCGCTCATCGACCAAGCCGGGCTGATGGACGTACCTCGTGCACGCGTCGCCGTTCTCGATGGCAACGCTCATTCGCCAGGACAGCCGTGGAAGCATGGCAAGCAGGCGATCCGGACCTTGTGGGGCGAACTCGCGTGGCAGCTCGGTGAGGCTGAGGGGTTCGCAATGGTCAAGGAAGCTGATGCGACAGGGACTTCCCCTGGCAAGAACGTGCTCACGGATCTGCTCGCCGCCTACGCGCCCTGCGTCGTCCTCATCGATGAGTTGGTCGCGTACGTGCGTCAGTTCCAAGAGGGCGTGTCGCTGAGCGGTGGCACGTTCGATAGCAATATCTCCTTCGTTCAGGCTCTCACGGAGGCGTGCAAGCTCGTCCCGAACGCGATCCTCCTCGCCTCGTTGCCGGAGTCCGAGATCGAAGCTGGCAGCCAGCGTGGCGTGGTCGCCCTGCGTTCGCTAGAGAAAACCGTCGGCCGCGTGCAGGCACTGTGGAAGCCGGTGGCCACCGAGGAGGCGTTCGAGATCGTGCGCCGGCGATTATTCGAGCCGTTGCGTGACGAGAAGGGCCGCGAAGCCGTGTGTCGCGCGTTCGCCGACGCGTACGTGGGGGAAGGCGCGAAGCTTCCAACCGAGACCCAGGAGGCGCGCTACGCCGATCGTCTGCGTCAGGCGTACCCGATCCATCCCGAGATCTTTGATCGACTATTCGAGGACTGGACCACCATCGAGGGCTTCCAGCGCACCCGCGGCGTGCTGAAGCTGATGGCGAAGGTCATCCATCGACTGTGGAAGGACGACAACAAGGATCTGATGATCATGCCGGGGAGCCTGCCTCTGTATGACGGTGGCTCGCGGAATGAGCTGACCTATTATCTCTCCGCTGGCTGGGACGCCGTACTCGAAAAGGACATCGACGGTGATCGGGCCGAGACTACTGAGCTCGAGAACCGCGAGCCTCGCTTCGGCGCGGTGAACGCCGCGCGTCGCGTGGCGCGCACGATCTTTCTCGGCAGCGCCCCATCGTCGGTGGTCACCAAGGCGGCCATTCGCGGGCTCGACCGCGGTCGGGTGTTGCTCGGCTGCTTGCAGCCAGGCCAGACGTCCTCTACCTACTCCGACGCACTCAACCGCCTGTCCGATCGCCTGCACTACCTCAATACCTCCGGCGACAAGGCTAACGACGCAACGCGGTTCTGGTTCGACACGCGCGCGAACCTTCGCCGCGAGATGGAAGAGCGCAAGCAGCGCTTCGACGACCTCACCGATGTACGCGAAAAGCTGGACGAGGTGCTCAAGAAGCATGCATCCGGCATTTCGATGTTCGAGGGAATTCACCGCTTCACGCCACACGCCGACGTCACCGATGACGGTGCCTTGAGACTTGTCTTCCTTGCGCCTGACCAGTGGTACTCCCGCGAGGAGTCACGGATGGCCTTCGATGCCGTGCTCGACTACGTCCGCAACAACGGTGCGAAGCCCCGGTACCGCGGCAATCGGCTCATCTTCCTCGCGGCGGAGCACTCCGCGCAGGGTCGGCTCTCCGACTGCATTCGAGTTGCGCTCGCCTGGAAGTCGATCGTCGACGACGTGAAGGATGGCCGGCTCAACATCGATCTGTTTCAGAAGCAGCAGGCCGAGAAGGAGCTCCAGGCCGCAGAGAGCGTTCTGCCTCGTGTTGCGCGCGAGTGCTACAAGTGGCTGCTCTGCCCAGTCCAGCATTCGGCGACTGACACCAAGCCCACGGTCGAGGCATTCCCTCTGAACACGAGTGGCTCGGCGCTCGGCAACGAGATCGAGCGGGTTTGCACCGAGAACGAGCTGGTGATCACAACCTGGTCACCGATCCACCTACGCGCGAAGCTCGGTGAGCTGTACTGGAAGGACGACAAGCGAACCGTCGGCGCGATGGCGTTCTGGGAGGACACCATGCGCTACCTCTACTTGCCCCGCATGAAGGACCGAAACGTCCTCCAGCAGGCGATTGTGAAGGGTGTCGCGAGCCGCGACTTCTTCGGGACCGCCTACGGACATCGGGACGGCAAGTTCGACGGGTTCAAGCTCGGCGATCCAAACATCCAGTTCGACGACACGCTCCTTCTCATCGAGCTCGAAGCGGCCACGGCATATGAGGCGGCACAGGCGCCGGCCGCGAGCCACGCCACAGGTGGAAGCGGGCCAGCCTGGGAAACGGGCAGCACCGTTAGTCCACCGCCGTCTCGGGCGGGCTCGAAATCGAAGCCGCCACCGGCCGGGGGGCCGTTACCAGGTGGCCCCGTCGCGGGTGAGCCCAAGGCTCGCGCGTTCATCGGCACCGTCGACGTGAAGGCATCGAGCGCGAAGATGCGCTTAGTCCAGATCGCTGAGGAAATTCTCGCTCAACTCGTCAGCGACCCCCAAGCCGTGGTCAACGTGACCTTGGAGATTTCCGCCGAGTTTCCGAATGGCGTCTCCGATCAGGTGAAGCGCGCCGTTTCTGAAAACGCCACGAGTCTCGGGTTCAAGAACAAGACCTGGGAATAGCCTCGAAGAGCATGGGCGGGCGGTCGACAGCGAGCAAACGGGGGAGGCGCAGCAACACGGCTGCGAAGCCGATCGTTCGGATCTACTTCACCGACTACTTCGGTGTGAAGCCCACCGTCTTGACCCGATTCGGGGCGTTCAACCTCTCGTTGGTCAACGACCTGCCTCTGTTCATCGACCCGTTCCTGCTGTTCAACAGCGACAAGCCGGCGTATCGGAAGCTGCACGCGGAGATCATCGAGTACGTCACATTCCTCCGGGAGATGGCCGCAAAGGGCCCCATCTCCAAGGGCCTCTTGAAGGCCTGGTACACGTTCCCCGAAGTTAAGCAGAACTGGCTCGGATTCTCCAAGGTTGGAAACTCGGGGAGCGGACTTGGTCCGAAGTTTGCGACTTCCCTGTCGAAGAACCTCAATGTTCTGTTTCACGACTTCGGCTCGGAATCCATCACCGCGGGAAGCCACCTCGAGAAGCTCTGTCTCATTGACGAGGGGGTTGGTCGCGACAACATCAGCGACTTCACGACGAACCTGATCAAGAAGTACCTACTCGACTACACCCAGAAGTTCGCGCTCAAACACTTGCGCGCCGATCAGCGCCGTTTGGTTCGCGTCGACAAAGTTACCTTCAGCTACTCAACTCGGACGTGGAAGCCTGAAAGTTTCGAGCTGCCGTTCTGGGCGAATGACCACGTCATCCTGACGCCGAGAGACATGTTGACTCGCGACGAAGCGTGGATTAATCGCTCGGACTTATTCCACGACTTCTCGGACATCGTTGGTGCCGTTCCCGATGACCAACTGCGAGCACAGCTAAGCCAGTACTTCGCTTCGCGGCTGCCGAAGCCACAAGGGCGCAAGGACAAGGGGCCCACGCGCGACGATATCCACCAGGCCATTCTGTCGACCATCCGCCACTTCCCAACAGTGATCGATCATTACATCCGCCAGAAGGAGCAGGAAGGCGACAAGGCTACGGCGATCAGCGCGGAACGTGTCCAAGAGGTCGAGCAACTATTCCTTCACCGGCTGACGGAGATGGTGCAACGCCTGCATCGTGAGACCGCGTTCTACGCCACCCCCGGCGACACTCTGGAGGAAGCACGGGCCCGTGTGCTGTTCCTAAAGGACGTGATCGAGAACAAGGATGGGCACAAGGTGTTCTACGGCCTGGACGGAAAGCCGGTTCGCCGCGAGGAGGTCGTCCAGTTGCTCTTCCGGCTCACGTGGTACGCGTCGCTCTCAGACGTGAATCGCGAGGTCAATAATGGTCGCGGCCCCGTGGACTACAAGATCTCGAGAGGTGCCGCTGACTCAGCTCTTGTCGAGTTCAAGCTGGCAAAGAATAGCAAGCTTGAGCAAAACCTCAAACACCAGGTCGAGGTCTATAAGCGGGCGAACAGCACCAAGAAGGCGCTGAAGGTCATCGTGAGCTTCACTCTGGACGAGCTGAAGAAGGTCAAACGCATCCTGAAGAAGCTCGATATCGAACAAGATCCAAACGTCATCCTTATCGATGCCGACAGCAGGAAGAAGCTTTCGGCCTCGAACGTGAGGGACCGGTGAGTCTTCGAACACTCCCCATGACTAACCACGCACTAGGCGCAACCGGAGATTTCGAGTGAAGAACCAGAAACAGACCATCCGAAAGCTCGTGGGCTTCCTAAACAATGTCGAGGAGGAAGGTGGCTTCTGGCTTCCGAATATTCAGCGTCCGTTCGTATGGGGTGAAGATCAAATTTGCCGGCTCTTCGACTCGATTTTGCGTGAGTACCCGATCAGCACGCTCCTCGTGTGGAAGACGACCAGCACTATCAAGCGACGCAAGTTTATCGAGAACTGGAAGGACGACCTTCGGCTCAGCGACTTCAACGTATTGCCCGATGATAGAAAGAAGAGTCTTGTCCTCGATGGACAGCAACGACTTCAGAGCCTCTTTATTGGGCTGATCGGGTCGTCAAATGGTCGTGAGCTCTACTTCGATATGCTCAGTGGGGAGGTCGCAGCGCCAGACGACGTGAAGTACCGCTTTCGTTTCCTGGAAAGTGCCGCTGATGCGGCCATCTTCCCAATGGTCAAGTTCAAAACCCTAGTGTTTACGTCTCGCAAGAAGCGGGAAATACTTGAGTCATTGACAGCGGAGGCGGCACGACCTCTGACGCCCACAGAGCTGAACAAGCTCGAAGATCATCTCGATCTCATTGATCGCACGTTCAAGATTGATGAGGCCATCACTTATCAAGAACTCGACAGCATCGACAATCCGCGTCTTTACACAGAAGACGATGTTGTAGAGGTGTTCATACGAGCGAATTCTGGTGGCACACGTCTCGGTAAGTCGGACCTCCTTTTTTCTCTCCTACAAGCAGGGTGGGACGAGGCCGACGAGCGTATGGAGAGCCTGCTCGCATCGCTGAACCAGCATGGGTTCGCGTTTGACCGCGACTTCGTTCTCAAAACGGCGCTCACCCTTTTGAACCAAGGTGCTCGCTACGAGGTCGAGAAGTTTCGCAAGGAAGGGGTTCGCGAAGAATTGTCGGCCCAATGGGACGACATCTCCGACGCACTTCAGGAGGTCGTCGATTTCATTCGCGGCAAGACCTACGTCCAGTGTGACAAAGCTTTGCCGTCCTACTTGGCGTTAATCCCGTTAGTTTACGTTCGGTACCACTATCCAGCCGCATGGAAGCGAGCCAAGGACGTCGACAGCTACCTGTTGAGGTCCCTGTTGGCGAGTGCGTTCAGTGGAAACTCGGACAATCTTCTCGACGCCTTGGTTAAGAAACTGTCGGCTCTTGGTGCCTTCGACATCGACGAAGTCTTCGCCGTAATCCGCTCGCAGAACCGGAGCTTAGAACTCCCCGAGGAGCGACTTTGGCAGCTCGGGTATGGCTCCGACAACATTCATCTCTTGTTCAACTACTGGTATCGAGATTTCAATCACACACCGGCATATGACAACAACCTTCCGCAGATCGACCACATCTTCCCGCAGAGTGCTCTGAATCGGCTCAAGGTCGAGAACCCGCGCACTGGGCGCAAGGACAAACAAAGATACCCAGCGGCGATGCGTGACCAGCTAGCGAACTGCATGCTTCTCAGCCGCGAGGAGAACGGTGCCGGCGGGAAGAGTGATGTTCTGCCCGCGGTATGGTTCGCGAACAAAGATCCAGCGTACCTCGCTAAACACCTCATTCCGCCCGAGCCTGCACTTTGGGAGTTAGAACGATTTGAAGACTTCACGTCAGCGCGAAAGCTGCTGCTGCTAACGCATCTGCGACCCCTGCTTGTAATGGTTGGCCCCGGATGATGTCGCGCCACAGCAGTGCAAGGCGAATCGATCGAACCTCGCGCGCATTCAGGTTTAGCCAAGAAGGACGGTCTCCGCTAGGCAGGCGAGGCTGCTCCAGTGGTCTGACGCTTACAAGGCAGGACGAGTCAACGACATGGTTTGCACCAGCGCCAAGCGAGTTGACAGCATCACGGGCGTCGCTGGACTTCGGACTGCAGAGTCGATCGGCTTTATCGCAAGCTCGTCGTGCCGGAGTTGGGGCGCGTTTGGTTCGGCCGCCGACTCTCGCAGGCGCTCGCTGCGCTCGCCCTTTACGCGGAGATGAAGCGGGACAGTGGCGATGCGGAAGCAGGAGCGACCAATGACCGCGGACATCGAAGCCGAGGATCGGGTCGCCGTGGAGATCGCGAGGCTGCCTCGAGTCTTCAGGCTCCGCAGCTTCCCGGGCGACTACTTCCGCGCCTCGCCTCAGGCGAGCTACATCAACGACAACGGAGGTGTGACGATCTCGCTCCAGCTGTTCAAACGGGAGGATGATTGGACAGATCACTCCGAGAGCACACTCTGGGAGATCCTTCGCGACATGCTCGAGATCAGCGGAGATATGAGGTTCGCCAGCAACCAGGAGGTGGACCTCTTCCTTGGGCGCGGTGAGCAGCCGGACCTCCACCTTCAAGAGTTGCTAGAGGAGGGCCCGCTGTCGGTGTCGAGAATCGTCGACGGCGGGTTTGTCTTCGGCATCATGGAGCACGGCGAGTTCGTCCCGCACGAGTTCGTTCCGTTCGCCGACGAGAAGGATGCCGAGATCATCGCGACGGCGAAGGATGCTCGGATGACTGCTGCGATGGCGTCGATGTGCGAACTCGTGCGCCAGGAGCGCGAGCATGATCACGGGGCAGAGCAACGACGCGTTGCCATGCTCCGCAAGGTCGCCGAGCGGGTGAAAGCTTCTTACGAGGAAGAGGTGAAGGCGCTGAACGTGCGCATCGACGCCTGCCTCCTCCCTGTCGAGCCCCTCCGGCTGGCCTGGAACGTATTCCGGCTGTTTGATGTCGAGCACGAGGAGATCCGCTGGACGCAGTGGTTCGCCGCCATCCTCCGGCCGGAGAGCGGCGAACGTTGTGCGCGCGTGGCGTGGCGTGCGTTCTGCGAGGCCGTGGCGCGACGCGCAGCGCTCATCGCCCCGTCTGGGGATAGCGATCCTCCTGATCAGCACCACTGGCGCGATATCGTGGCCCTCGAGGTGCCCACGGTCGAAGATGAGGTCTCGGATGGAGACCTTGGTACGCTGGACTTGCTGATCACGACCCCGAGCATCGTCGCTGCGGTCGAGAACAAACTCTGGGCTGACTGGCACGATGGCCTCAAGGCGCCGCAGGCCGACCGCTACCGCAAGATCGCGCAGAAGCGTCTCGCGGGTGAGCCCGGCCGACGGCTTGGCCTGGTCTTGCTGTCGCAACGGCAGGGAGTGAAGCCCGGCGACTACCCATCCGACTATGTCCACGTGTCCTGGCGCGACGTCGGCTGGGCGCTTCGCGACGCGCTTCGGCGCGAATGGTCAAACGATCAACAGACCGCGATCGATCTCTGGCCGATCATCCTGACGCTCGTGTCGATCGAACAAGACTTGCTCGGGCTGTCGGTGATGCCCAGCACCACGGCAAACCGGAGCATCATCCTGAAGGGCCTCTCCGAGCTCGCGACCTACCTCGAAGGACGGTGACCATGCCATCAAGCCTCACAACGAAGCTCAACCCGATCGCGATCGAGTACCTGCGCAACCTCGATGAGCTCGAGGCAGCACGTGAAATCTTCCGCGGCGAGCGCGCGAAGGTGCTGGATGCTCTCGGCGCCTTGATGCTTGAGGCCGCGGGCGAGCAGAAGCAGCAGGTCGCTTCGAGCGTCCGCAACGATACTGAAGGGATGTTCGACATCGATATCAACGCCGAGTACGTGGCCGCGCGAGCCAAGCAGGGGAAGAAGCGAAGTTCGGGCTACTCGGTCGTGCTCGGTTCGTTTCTCGGCCACGTCGGCGCACAGGCATTGCTGTGGTTCCACTTGAAGGTGACTCCGTCGAAGCACACGGGGCTCGAACTCGCCGCGCTCGCTTCGGCCCTCGGCTCGGGAGCACAGGTCGTCGGTGAAGGTATGTGGCTCTACGTCCGCACTGCCGCGCAGCCCGCGACGAGCCTCGACCTCGACGCCTTGAGTGGCGACTTGCGGCGCTTGCCCGAGCTGTTTGCGAAAGCCGACCCTTGGATCGCCAGTCGATGGCCGAACTGAAAGCCGATTGCGAAGCACTGTTCCCCGTTCGTCCGAACTCCTAGCAAACTGGAACCAATCAGATGTCACTTCGCCACCTGCTGCTCGGCAACATCAAAAGTAGCGGCGTAGTGCTTGGCCACATCGTGACCCATCGATCCGAAAGAAGCCGCTGATGCTCGAGTACCTCCACCTCAAGAACGTCGGGCCTGCACCCGAGATGCGGTTCGACGCAGCCGAACGGCTGAACCTCATCACCGGTGACAACGGGCTCGGCAAGAGCTTTCTGCTCGACGTCGCTTGGTGGGCGTTGACGCGGACCTGGGCGGGGACGATCGCGCTTCCGACGACGCCGAAGGGCGGGACGATCGAGTACGTCGTCCACGGCAAGGGTGGGGCTGCGGAGCCGGTCCTCTCCAAGTTCCGGCGTGAAGACGAGAGCTGGCCGCTGAACGCCAAGCGGCCCCCCATGCCGGGGATCGTGGTGTACATCCGAATCGACGGCGGGTTCTCGGTATGGGACCCAGCGCGCAACTACTGGCGGAGCGATCCGGATCGCGCTGCCGCGTATCACTTCACTGCATCCGAGGTTTGGGACGGGATCACCATTGGCGATCGGCGCGCAAGCGAGGGACTGGAGCGTGACTGGGTTAACTGGCAGGAGGGCCGCAAGCCACAGTTCGAGGCGTTGGAGCAAGTGCTGCGCGTGCTCTCGCCCGTCGGAGAAACGCTTCGAGCGGGACCACCGCGAAGGTTATTCCTCGGTGAGGGCCGTGATCGCCCCACGCTCCTGGTCGGCAGCCAAGAGGTACCGATCGCGCTCGCGTCGGCAGGCGTTCGTCGGGCGCTTGCCCTCGCGTACTTCCTGGTTTGGGCCTGGCACGAGCATCGCGTGGCGGCGAAGCTGCTCAATCGTGAGCCGGAGAATCGGTTCGTAATCCTGTTCGACGAGCCAGAAACGCATCTGCATCCGCGGTGGCAGCGGACGATCGTGCCCAGCTTGCTTACGGCGATCGACGCACTCCGTGGAGACAAGGGCCCGTCGGCGCAGCTGTTCCTGGCGACACATGCCCCGCTCGTGCTCGCCTCGGTCGAGCCGCTTTTCTCGCGCGAGCTCGACGAGCTGTTTCACTTGAAAGTCGTGGATGGGAAGGTCGTGCTCGAGACTGGCGGTTGGGCCACACAAGGCGACGTCTCGGAGTGGTTGCTCTCAGACGTGTTCGGACTGCAGCAGCCGCGCTCGCTCGATGCAGAGCGGGCGATCGAAGCGGCCGAAGCGCTCATGCGGGGCGAGAAGCACCTGCCAAAGGGCCTGGCCACCAAGCAGGCGATCCACAAGGAGTTGCAACGGCTCCTCCCGGCGAATGATCAGTTCTGGCCGCGTTGGATTATCGACGGCAATGCGATGAACCTGGTGAAGCCGAAGAAGAAGCGCCCGAGGACGACGTGATTCCGGTCGCCAAGGTCGCTCGACCGTCGGGGTACGCGAGCATTAAGACGGGTGGCGATGACTGGCTGCGGGCGAACCCGACGGCGAAGCGCCCGAAGGATCTGTGGTCTCCCTTCTTGCCCGAGCTGGCCGAGGGCTTCGCGCATCTCTGCGGGTACGCGGCGATGCTCGATCCGACGGGCGGGACGGTCGACCACTACCTCAGCTGGAAGAACCGTCCCGAACTCGCATACGAGTGGTGCAACTTCCGCTTCGTCTCCTACATCCTGAACTCGTCGAAGAAGACCGCGGACGCGACGGTCCTAGATCCCTATCTCGTGAAGAGTGGATGGTTCGAGATCATCCTGCCGTCGCTTCAGATGCGGGTGACGAGCAAGGTGCCAGCCGCGATGAAGGCAATCGCCGAGTTCACGTTGAAGCGGCTCAAGCTCGGCGACGGCGAGAAGATCGTGCGCTGGCGCCGGCACTACTACGCCAGGTATCAGGCCGGGCAACTCGACCTCGATGGGCTGCGCGTCTTCGCTCCGCTCGTCGCTGATGCAGTCGAACGTGAGGAACACGCGATTGCTCTCAAGCCTGCCCGGACCACCTCGAAGACCAAGAAGCGGAAGCGGTGATTATTAGGTCGTGCGTGGAACCTGATTTGCGATTGTCGCCTCACTGCGGCGACAATTGCGATGGACGCGCTTCGGCAGCTCACCCTGGCGAGCAAGCGGGCTCACACGGGCGACGAGACTGCGTTCGCGGAGGCGGCTCCGCCACGGATTGGCCTGTGGGCAAATTTGCCCAGGGGCGGACGGAACGCAGCCGCGATGATCACGAGGAAAATGATCGTGCCCTTCTCCCGCCATCGCCTAAGTACGCGAAACCCGTTTGCCCAATTTTTGCCCAGAGGTTCGGTCCAAGGCGTTGTTTCTACGGACCGGAGTGGGACGAAGCGGAACTCGAACCGGTGAGAATCGTTGCAAGACGGCGTCAATCTTCAGGATTTTCGCAGCCTCTCACTCGGTTCGAATCCCTTCTCCCGCTCCATAGTTAGACGAACGACGCTCCGCTCCACACCACTTCCCACACCACTTGGG
>JAYUVX010000116.1:0-6170 GCA_043753855.1 Myxococcales bacterium
GAAGACGAACGAGGCGTTCATCTACTGTCTCGCTGAAGCGGCCCAGAAGACCGGCGTCGCGGTCATCATGACGTGCGTGCTCTCGAACCACCATCACACAGTGATCTACGACCCACTCGGCAACGAGCCGGCCTTGCGAGAGCGGTTCCACGCGCTGGTGGCAAGATGCCTGAACTCGCATCGAGGTCGGAGCGAGAACTTCTGGTCGGCGGAAGCGCCCTCCGTCGTGGAGCTCGCAGACGTTTCGGCGGTTATCGATGCTGTCGTCTATGCCGCGACCAATCCCGTCAAGGATGGGCTCGTCGAGTGTGTCGATTACTGGCCAGGTGTGAATGGGCTCAGCGCCTTGCTCGAGCGGCGAGCGGTGACCGCGCGCCGTCCCGAATACTTCCGCGACAAGGGACCGATGCCCGAGACCGGCACGCTCGAGCTCGTGGTGCCTGCCGAGCTCGGCGATCCCGATTCGTTTCTGCAGATCATCGGCGAACGCGTCCGCAGCGCCGTCGATCAGTTCAACGAGACGCGCCGGCAGCAGGGGCGTCGCGCATTGGGGCGCGATCGCGTCCTCCGGCAGTCGTGGCGTGGCTCGCCAGCGAGTGCGCAGGCACCCCTGAAGCGGCGCGACCGCACCAAGATCAGTCCTCGGTTCGCAACGCGCGATCCGGAACGGCGCGAACAACTCATCACGCGCCGTGGGCTGTTCCTGCGCGACTATCGAAGCGCTCGCACGGCGTGGCTCGCGGGAACGCCGATACCATTCCCACTCGGAACCTACTGGCTGCGGCGCTTCGCCGGCGTCCCGATCGTCAGCGTTTCAAATTGAGACGCAAAGCTCGCGCACGTGCTTGGGGCTAAGCCCCAGGCCCGTCGCGGCGTGGGCCCGAAGAGCCGCGAGTCCTGGTCCATGCCTCGAGCAGGCCGGTGAGCGCGCCTGCTGCTTCGCCGCGCTCCTCGACGACCCCCGGTCCGGCCGGCTACTCGGCTACTTGGGCTGGGGGACGAGCCGCAGGTACGGCTTCACCGTCTTCCAGCCATTTGGGAACAGCGCCTTCGCGTCATCATCCTTCAGCGATGGGACGATGATGACATCGCCGCCCTGCTTCCAGTCCGAAGGGGTCGCGACCTTGTATTTGGCCGTCAGCTGCAAGGAGTCGATGACGCGGAGGATCTCGTCGAAGTTGCGGCCGGTGGAGGCCGGGTAGGTCAGCGAGAGCTTCAGCTTCTTGTCCGGACCGATGACGAAGACGGAGCGGACGGTGAACGTGTCGCTCGCGTTGGGGTGGATCATGCCGTAGAGGTTCGCGACCTTCTTGTCGGCGTCGGCGATCAGCGGAAAGTTGAGCGCGTGGCCCTGGGTCTCCTCGATGTCGTTCGCCCACTCCTTGTGAGATCCGAGCGGATCGACGGAGAGGCCGATGACCTTGGTGTTTCGCTTGTCGAACTCCGGCTTCAGCGCCGATACCCGGCCAAGCTCGGTCGTGCAGACCGGGGTGAAGTCCTTGGGGTGGCTGAACAGCACGCCCCAGCTGTTGCCGAGGTACTCGTGGAAGCTGATCGGACCTTCGGTGGTCTCGGCCGTGAAATCGGGAACGTCGTCTCCGAGCTGTAGGGTCATGGCGGTCTCCGTGATGGTGTTGTTGCATCCGTTGTAGCGGATGGATGCAGAGCCGGCAAGCCCGGGCGAGACTAGGTTTCGCGGTAGTCGTCGCGGGTCATCGACAGCGCCATCGTCGCCACGGCGAGCAGCCCGGGGATGATCAGCGCGGTCCACAGCCCCACACCGAGGACGCCCCGCACCTTCGTCGCGCCGAACAGCAGCACTGCGGAGAGCACCGAGGTCATGCCGATCAGGAATGCCCAGGCGCCGCGCACCTTTTCGAGCGACTTCCAGATCAGGACGGCGAGCACGACGCCCGTGACGATCAGCGATGCGGGCAGGACCGGAGTGATGTCGTGGCTGGCCGCGCTGACCCCGCCGACCAGGGCAGCGACCGCGGTGGCCGCCGCGATGCCGTGGCCGATCCACATCGGCTGCAACGCCGCGATGACCGAGGCGAGGCCGATCGAGCCAGTGAACACGGCAAACGCGATCCGAACGTCGTTGACATGGTCGCCGGTGACCGAGCCGTAGATCGCGCTGCGATCCTCGAAGTAGAGGTCCGACAGGAAGTAGAACCCGATGTTCGCGATCACGCAGGCCGTGGTCACGAGCCCGGCGATCTGCATCGACTGGCGAGGATCCGGCGGGGGACGATCAGCCATGTTGCGCAAGCATGCGCTACTTGCGCTTCTTGAACAAGGATCCCCAGAAGCCCTTGGGCTTGTCATCGTCGGGGTCGGGGTCGGGGTCGGGGTCGGGGCCGGGGATCGCGGCCTCGGTGACGATGTCGGGCGGCGGGGGCTGCGGCCCACTGCCCTGGACGGCGTACCGCGGCACGGTCTCGGTGGGCGTGTGCACCGGCGGCGACGTAGCCAGCCGCCCGCTGGTCGTCATCGTCATCGACATCGACAGCCCACCGGGCTCGACCTCGAGCGACATCGTCGTGTCCTCCTGCTCCTTCGCATATTCCTTGCGGAACAGCTGGCGCATGAACTGCCGCAGCTCCTTTGGATCGAACCGATAGCCCTCGATCAGCGCATCGAGGTCCGCGGCGAGCTGCGCGGCCGTCTGGTACCGATCCGCGACATCTCGCGCCAGCGCCTTGAGGCTGATCGCATCGAGCTCCGGCGTCACGCGGCGATTGAAGTTCGATGGCGGCGGTACCTCGGCCTTGCGGACCTTCTCCATCAGCGCGAACTCGGTGTCCCCGCGAAACAGCTTCTCGGTGGTCAGCATCTCGTGGAGGATGATCCCCGCCGAGAACACGTCGGTACGCGCGTCGAGAGGCATCCCGCGGATCTGCTCCGGCGACATGTAGCTGAACTTGCCCTTGAGGATGCCGATCTCGCTCGTGAACTTCATCAGCGCCTGCGCGATGCCGAAGTCGAGCAGCTTGACGTCACCGTCGTAGGACAGCCGCACGTTCGACGGCGATACATCCCGGTTTACGATGTTGAGCGGACGACCATCCTTGTCGGCGAGCGTGTGTGCGAAGTGCAGCCCCTCGGCGATCCGCGCCGCGATGTACACCGCGTGTGGCACCGGGATCCGCTGCTGTGTCTCCTGGCACCGCCTGAGCACCTGCGTGAGATCGCGCCCGGCGACGTACTCCATCGTGATGAAGTGTCGCCCGTCGTTCTGCCCGACCTCGATGGTCTCGACGATGCAACGGTTCTTCAGCACCATCGCGAGCTTGCCCTCGCGATGGAACATGTCGATGAATCGCGCCTCGCGAGCCAGCTGGGGGCGCATGACCTTGACCGCGTACAGCCGGCGCTGCCCGACCTGCGGCTTCGCGCGATAGACCTCGGCCATGCCGCCGCGAGCGATCAGCCCGAGCAGAAAGTAATGGCCGAACGCCACGGGGTCATTCGGCGCCCCCGGCGACAGCTTTCCTTCCTGCGAGGGGCGCTCCGAAACCACGGCGCGGACCTTACCACTTCACCACGAGCCGTTGTCCCGGCTCGATCTGGACCATTCTCTCTTCCGTCCTGACACCGCTGTCGTCCTTGAGGATCATCTTGAGCTTTCGTCGATCCGCCGGGGCGGCCACGCCCACCTCATCCGAGGTGATCCCGAGGTCGACCATCACACCCGGCGCCTTGGGGTTTTCCAGCGTGATCCGCCCCAAGGGGCGCTGAAGCTTGTTTTCGATGATTGACCAGCGGAACGACATCGACGCCGGCTTGCCGGCTTCGACGGTGGCGTACTCGAACAGCGCCATCTCGTACTTCGGGTTGAAGCACAGGCCCTTGTAGCTTCCCGGAGCGACGACGATCCCCTTGTCGGGCAGCTTTCCGCTGATCCGCTGGCGGTTCACCCAGAGCTCGGTGCACGGCAAGCTCGACGACACCAGCAGGGTCCCGAGCACGTCCTTGTCCTTGGCGAGCTCCGCGCGGATGACATCGGCATTCGCACCGAACGGGCGCTGGACCAGGTAGCGGCGATAGAACTCGCGCTTTGGGTCCCCGGCGCCGAGCTTGTCGTAGGTCGAGCCGAGCTCGCGGAGAAACCCGGGCAGCTCGGGCGCGAGATTGTAGCCGATCGTGAAGTAGACGAGTGCATCGCCGTACTGCTGGGCGGCGAACGCCTTGCGGCCAGCCGTGAACGCCTGCTTCGCCTCGGCGGCGAGCGGCACCAGCGCGAGCTTGTCGGCGAACGGATCGACGAAGGTCGCGAGGCGCGTTGACTCGGCGAGCGCAGCCTGGCGCTCCTTCGGATCGGTGACCGCCGCGGCGAACGCTCGCCATGCTTCCGCCGCGCGCTCGTTCTGACCTGCCAGCGTCCACAGCGTCGCGAGCAGCTTCGCTTCAGCACTTGCGGGCCCTCGTGCGACGACCAACGCCTGGTACAGCGGGATCGCGCGCGCCCAGTCGCGTGCCTTCTCGGCTCTCCGTGCCGGACCGATGAGGAACCGCGAGATCTCCAGTCGTGACTTCTTCGTCTTCACGTTCTGAGCGAGCTCATCGTCGATGGTCCCCCCCCCCGGTGCGGACGAAGTTGCCACGGGCGTGCGTGCTGGCGACGGCGAAGGTGTGGGTGCCTGCGCGACCGCCACGCCTGTTCCGAGCGCGACGATCGTCCAGATCGCTGTCACACCTCTTCGTACCCGCACGGGCTGGATCGTAGCACGGCCCACGAGGATTACCGGAGCGTAGTCTGGGTTGCGAACCAGCTAGTTTGCCGACGAAAATCACATGGTAGCTTCCGGGTGGTGGTCTGGGTGACCACGTCATGCACGCTGTCATCTTGGAGCGCAACAAGCTGGTCGGGCGGAAGGTCGCCCGATTGTTCATGTCGACGGGGGCCACCGCGCTCAGCGTCGAGGATCCTGCGCTCGTTGCCGATGCGCTGACCGGCGCCGATCTGATCTGTGCCGACGCGTTCGATGCCGATCTCGTCGCCGAGCAGCTGCGTGCCCGCCCCGGGATGCGCGGCGTGCTGTGGACCGCCGAGCCGCTGAAGCGAACGCTCAAGTACATGATGGAATCGCCCGCGATCGACCACGTCCTCGGCCGCAAGGACTTCGAATCGCCGCCCCGGGCCTGGGAGACCGTCATGGTCGCGCGCCGGCTCGCGGGTGCCACAACACCGCCGCTGTCCGCCTTCCTCGACTGGGGCTATCACGCGATCGAGCTCGACGTGCGAAACACCGCCGACCGGGACATCGCCGCCGGCAAGATCCAGGACTTCGTAGGCGCGCTTGGCGTTCCGAAGCGCGTCGCCGAAATGTTTGCAGAGCTGGGGCACGAGCTGATCATGAACGCCATGTACGACGCACCGGTCGACGCGCAGGGCCGCCCGAAGTACGCCGGTGATCGCAAGGCCGAGGTCGTCCTCTCCGATGACGAGCGCCCGCGGGTCCGGCTCGGAACCGACGGCTCCAAGCTCGTCCTACAGGTACGCGATCCGTTCGGCCGCCTCGAGCGGGGGCACGTTGTCGACGGGCTCGCACGCGGGCTGGCGGGCGGCGAGATGGATCAATCACACGGTGGGGCAGGGCTGGGGATGATGGTCTGCCACAACGCTTCGTCGGCGATGGTGTTCGACGTCGTGCGTGGCAAACACACCGAGGTCACGGCCATGTTCGAGCTCGACATGAATCTCCGCGAGTTTCGAACGCAGGCGAAGTCGCTGCACTACTGGAGTCACTGAGTCATGCAAGCTGTACAACAGAGCACGAGCCCGCCCGCGTCCCCGACGCTCGGAGACGCTGGGCCGAAGCTCAGCATCGAGAAGTTTGCGGACGGCGCGATCGCGTGTCTGAAGTTCGCAGGGACGATCGACGAAGGCTTCGAGGGCAAGAAGCTCGGTGGCACCGTCGCGGGCGACACCTTGGTCCTCGACCTCGGCGGGGTGAAGAAGATCTCCTCGTTCGGAATTCGTGAGTGGGTCGACTTCGTCGTCACCGCGGGCAAGCAGGTCCGCTCGATGATCCTGATCGAGTGCTCTCCCAAGGTCGTCGATCAGCTGAACATGGTCGCGAACTTCGCGGGCGGCGGCCGCGTGTTCAGCTTCTATGCCCCGTTTCGCTGCGACTATTGCGACTCCGAGCATCGCGTCCTTCTCC
>JAYUVX010000117.1:0-18518 GCA_043753855.1 Myxococcales bacterium
CTACTCGAGGCGTTCGCGGCAGGGAAAGTCGCAGGTCTTGCGGTGGGCGCAGTCGTAGGCGCAGCCGGCGGCCAGTGCGAACACGGTGAGGATCTCGTCGGCCTGCCCTTCGGGGATCGCCTTGCGCGCGGCGCGCGTGGCGCGGGTCAGCGCCGGGCCGTCGTTGGCGTACGGCGTCTCGATGAAGCCGAGGCGGAACAGGGTGTCGCGCACGATCCGGTGCGGCGTGACGGTGAAGTCGCCGAGGTCGTCGTAGCGGAGCACGCCGAGCTTCGCGAGCATGTCGACGATCCAGAACAGCTCGGTGCGGAACAGGCCGCGGCCGAGGGCGCTGTCGAGCGACGCGAACGCCTCGGAGGCGGACGCCCGGCCCTCGAGCTGAGCCGCGAGCTCGGGGACCTCGGCGCAGCGGCGCGCGGCCAGCGAGGCCAGCATCAAGGCGCGCGCGTCGACCAGCGCGGGTAGCGTTTCGGGGACGACCCCCTGATAGAGATCCCCGAGGACGCCGGCCTTGTCGAGGGCATCGAACGACGCGATGACGCCCTTGCGATCGCGATCGAGGCGGAACGCGAGCGCGGCGGCCACGGCGATCCGGTAGACGACCTCGTCGGCGCGCTCGACCCACGCCTCGGCATCGAGCCCGAAATCGGATGGCAGGTAGGTGAGCGCGGGCTTCTGCGCCTCGGCCCACCACGCGGCGATCCGCTGCCGGGTCTCGTCGAGGACGTCATCGGAAAAGCCCTGTGCGAACCGCGAGACCGGCACCGGGCGCTCGCGATTGCGTGGCGTGGGGACGCCGTCGGCAGAGAGATGACGCAGCGGCGCGGGCAGCGGCGAGCCCGAGGGCGCGGAAGCGGCGTGTGGAGTCGAGGACTCGGGTGCGGTGGCCTCGGAGGGCGCGGCGCCATCTTCCTCGGCGACGAGGTTCGGGATGATCGGATCGGGATCGGGCTTGTCCTCGGCGAGGAACTCCTCGATGTCGACACCGGCGGCGAGCGCGACGTAGCGCTCCGAGCGCGGCCCGAGAGTCACCGCGATGCCCACGCTCTTCAGCATGCCGGTGCCGAGCGCGATCTGCAGCCAGGTCTCGAGGCCGGGGCGCGATGGCAGCTCGCCGCGGAACGACGCGCTGACCAGCACCTTGTAGATCTCGTCCTTGTGGTACGCGCGCTGCGCGCAGAGGTCGACGATGGTCCGGCCGAGCAGCGGATTGAGCTGCCACACGCGATCAAACACGCACTCGGCGACCGCATCCTCGCCGTTGGCGGCGGCGAGCGTCTGCATGAACAGCGACGGCATCACGGTGGGACCGCCGGTCCCGAGGAACCGCAGGATCACGTGCGGCTTCTCGCGATCCCACAGCTTGGCGCCACGCAGGCGCGACCGGAACTCGCGGAACGTCTCGCCCTTCGCCGGAGTCTCCTTGCACACGCGAACCAGCGCGACCAGCGCGCCACGTGTGTCCTGACCGATGGGCGGAAACTCGACGACCTGAGGCATCGAGGGTGAGCGTACACCAGCAGCGGTGATTGCGGCCTCGGCGGCCGGGAACCGGACAGACGCGTCCGACCAACGGCCGGAACCGGACGAGGCGCGCATGCAAGGTCCCGGATCTTCGTGCGTCGTCGATGGCGCACGACGTGCTGTGGCGATCGGTCGTATGCCGACGAGCATGAGTGCGCCCCCGAAGTTCGGTCCTGCGACGATCGCGGACTTGCTGGCGATCCCCGAGGAGGAGCGTCGCCACGAGATCATCGATGGCTTCGTGGTCGAGAAGGGCGCCGCGACGCCGCCACATGGCAGAGCACAGGGTCGGCTGTTTCGACAGTTCGGATCGTACGATCGGAAGACGGGTGGTCGCCTGCCCGGCGGCTAGTGGTTCGTGACCGAGGTCGAGATCCAGCTCGAGAGCTCGCAGGTAGTTCGTCCCGACCTCGCTGGCTGACGGCGCGACCGGCTCGCCGTGCTTCCTGAAGAGATGCCCGTCCACGAGTGTCCCGACTGGGTGTGCGAGGTGCTGTCCACCAATCGCCAGAACGATCTGATCAAGAAGAAGCGTGCGTTACACCGCAACCAGGTCGGCCACTACTGGATCGTCGACCCGGTGGACGAGACCCTGACGGTGTATCGCTGGCACCCGGCGGGGTACATCGAGGTCCTGATCGCCGACCGCAGTCAGCGCGTTCGCGCCGAGCCGTTCGGTTCTGTCGAGCTGTTCGTCGGCATGTTGTTCGGCGACGACGATGACGACGATCCGGATCCCGTCACCGAGCCGTGAACACGCTCACAGCGGGCGCGACCACACGATGTGGTGATCGTCGAACGCGTGGCGCCAGTCGCCGCCCCACTCCCAGCCGAGCTCGTCGAACACCGCGACCACGGGCCCCGGTCGAACGAACATGCCTGGGCGGATGTCCGCGCGATCCACAAACGCCTTGCCGGCCTCCGGGACGATCCGATCGGGCTTGCGCCACGGATTCTCAACGGGGTTGAGATCGATGGCGCGCCCGAGCGCGTGTTGAGACAGCACGGAGGTCCCGGCGATCACGCGGAAGTTGAACGCGGAGGAGTTGTCGGCGGCCATCGATGCGTCATCCGACGCGCCATAGTCATCGACGAGCCGCAGCTGCCGGATCGGAAACCCGAGCTCCCACAACCGGCGGAACACCATCACGGCGCGCGGAGCCACGGCTGCAGCGACCACGAGCTCGCCGCGCGCGGTGCCCTCGAACGTCACGTGATCGAGCTGGACGTACGCCAGCGCGTCCCAGCGCGGGCAGCGCGGATCGTCGCCGTGCCACGACACGCCTTCCATCCGCGCACGCACCTCGGGCGGGACCGGCCGGTGCTCGGCGGCGAACGCGCGGCCGGGTGCCCGCAGCAGCGCACCCACGATCAGAACCGCAGCGGCGGCGGCGGCGGCTCGCCACGCGGTACGTTCGCTGGCGCCGGCGCGGGATCGCGATCGACCGGGGGACCGAGCGGCGACGGCGGCGGCGCGCGATCGACATCGAACGACGGAAGCTGCGAGGGCGCCGGCTCCGCGCGCGGCGCGGGCTCGCGCTTCGGAGTGCGCGAGTCGTCCGGCGGTGGCTCGCCGGAGGACATCGGCTCGGCCGCGGAGCCCGCGGTGTCGGCCGGCGCCGCTGGCAACTTCGCAGGGCCCGGCAGCAGCTTTGGCCTGAGCGGCGCGGTCTTCGGTGCGGTTGGCCTGGATGTGGGCGCAGCTGCACTCGGTACGGTGACGGCGGACCGCGGCGATGCCGCCGGAGTGTCAGCGCCGGCCGGAGTCACCGCGCCCGGCGATGGTGCCTTCAGGCTGCCGGAGGGACCCGCAGCGCCCGGCGATGGCGTCGTCAGGCTACCGGTCGGGTTCCCAGCAGCAGCCGGCTTCACAGCACCGGGCGATGGCGTGGTCGGTGCCGTGGCGGGCATCCGCGCGAGCGTCGCCGAGCGCCTCATCGCGAACACCGCGAGCGTCGACTGCGGATGCGCCGTCGCGAACCGATCGTACTCGGTGCGTGCGCGCGCGTATTGCCCGGAGCGATCGAGCACGCTGGCGAGCTGGAACCGTGCATCGTCCTGATCGACCTCCGCGGCGACCGCAGCGGCCAGCAGCGCGGCGGCCTTGTCGAGCTGGGTTCCCTTGGCGTACGCGACGCCGAGGAAGTAGCGCATCGTCGCGGCGCGAGCGCCGGCGGGCTCGCTGACCAGCGCGGCCTCAAGCGGCGCAACGACGTCGGCGTAGCGACCTGCCTTGAACGAGCCGGCCGCGGACTTCAGCGCCGCATCGACCTCCATCACCTGGGTCTCGTGCGCGCGCGCGGCGAGCACGGCGCGTTCGGTCCGCGACAGTGGCAGCTCGCTGAGCGCCGCGAGCTTCCCCGCGGCCTCCGTGCGCTTGCCGGCCTCGAGCAGCTGATAGACGTCCCACGCGGTGGTGTCGGCGCGATCTCGGGCGGTGGCCTTCGCGGTCAGCTCGTCCGCGCGCTGCACGGCCTGATCGCGCTCGCGCTGCGCCGAGTCACGGGCCTCGACCAGCTCGTGCGCGCGGCTGCGGTACAGCAGATAGAACCCGGCGCCGACCAGCAACGTGAACAAGACGTAGGCGACAAACGAGTTGAGGTTCGCCCACTTCGAACGACGCCGCTGCTCGGCCACGAGGGCGCCGATCGACTCCGCGAGCTGGCCGACCTGGGACTGGGTTTTGCGACCGAGCGCGCCCTGGTCATCGAGCCGGCGGCGGAGCGCTTCGAGCAGCGCCCAGCCCTCGGCGTCGGCCGCGTTCGACTCGGGGGCCGGGTCGGGCTCGAGCTTCGGGACGGGCTGCGCGGTCACGGGCCCGTGTTTCCCCCTGAATGGCCCCTAAATCAAGTCGGTTCGACACGTTGAGGGTACCGGATTCGTGGGGTACAGTAATGGCGCTCGTGGAGTGCACGGATGGCAGCCATCCCGAGCGAGGAATTTGCATGACCCTGCTCTACGACTGGCTGCGAAAAGCCGCGAAAGCCCAGGGCAACAACAAGGCGGTTGTCTATCGAGACAACTACCTGTCCTGGCGCGGCCTTCTTCACCGGGTGGACCGAAGGGCGCAGGAATTCAAGAGCATGGGCATCAAGGAGGGCGCGTGGGTCGGCCTGATGCTCGGCAACGTCCCGGACTTCGTGATCCTCGCGCTCGCGCTGTCGAAGCTCGATGCGGCGATCGTTCCGATCGATCCGACCACGGGCGGCCGCGAGCTCGAGCTGATCCTGGCCGCCGCTCCGCTCCGCGCGCTGGTCACCCGCCCGCGCGGGAGCGAAGGATCGATCTCGGCCAACGGGACCAGCGCGCCGGTCCCGCCGAGCACCCTGCCCCGCGCCCGGGTCACCCGGCCCACCGCGCCGCCGCCGCGCGATGCGCTGCCGAACACGGTTCCGGCCACCGATGCCGCCGAGGTTCGCCGCCGGCTGCAGGGCACGCTGCTGACCTGCAGCGTGTACAAGCGCAGTCCGCCCGAGCATGGCGTCGAGCCGATCGCCGTGCTGTTCACCGCGGACTCGCTCGGAGATCCCAAGGGCGTCCTGCGGACCGACAAGAACACGATCGCGGGCGTCGACCACGCGATCGCCGCGCTCGGCATGACCGAGAAGACCCGCGTGCTGGTCGCGGTGCCGCTGTTCCACGCCTATGGCTGGGACCTCGGCTTTCTGCCGACCCTCAAGCTCGGCTCGACGATGTTCCTCGAGGAGGAGATCAGCGCGCGCCGGATCGGCAAGCTGCTACGCGATCACGAGATCGATCTGCTGCCCGGCACGCCGTCGATGTACGCCGAGCTCACGAAGCTGCCGACCGCGAAGAAGCTCGAGGTCAAGAACCCGCGGTTCGTCGCCGCCGGGTCCCGCATGGATCAGCTCGTGGCCGACGAGTTCAAGGACAAGTACGGCATCGCGGTGCTGTCGTCGTATCACTCCACGGAGGCCGCGACGGTCACCCTCGAGGATTCGGGCAAGTACCCGACCACCGTCGGCAAGCCGATCGAAGGCGTGGAGATCCGGATCACCACGCCCGATGGCAAGCCCGCAGCCGCGAAGGAAGGTCTGATCTGGGTCAAGAGCAAGACGCTCTCGCCCAAGTCGATCGGCCCATTCGATGACGAGAAGGAACCCACGACGCGTGCATCGGGCATGGTCGCGATCGGCTCGACCGACAAGGCCGGATGGCTGCGCACCGGCGATCTCGGCAAGCTCGACAAGACCGGGCGGCTGCAGATCACCGGTCGCGAGGATGACGTCGTGAAGGTCGATGGCAAGCGCGTCGCGCTCGGCGAGGTCGAGGGCTGCCTCGAGGCGTTCCCGAAGATCAAGGCGGCGCAGGCCACGGTCGTCACCGATCCGATGTCGGGCGCGATGGTCGTCGCGCGCGTGGTCACCAAGCAGAAGTGCGGCGCCGAGGAGATCATCGATCACTGCGCGCGCAACCTGGCGCCGTACAAGGTCCCGCGCCGCATCGAGTTCTGCGAGACGATCTAAGGACGATCTAGATCAAGGCGCTCAGTTGATCACGACGAGCTCTCCGGCATCGTGGCCGCAGAACCGGGCGTTGAGATCGTACTTCGCGCTGCACACCGGGCAGATCCGGGCGACGACGCCAGCGGGCTCGCTGGTCTTCGCGCGCGCACGCGGCCGTGACGCGTTGTAGACGGAGAACGGCATCAGCTCGTTGCCATCGTGGGGACAGCTGCGGAGGCCCGGCTCGTAGGCCCGGCGACAGACCATGCACACGAGACCCGCGCTGCGTCCCATCGCACGCGCTGCGCCGACGTTGCCAGCGGAGAGCATCTCCTCGGGTGGGACTAGCCGCCGAGCGTCGCGCGTACAGTACGTCATGCCGTGGTACTCGGTGCGGCACGTCGGGCACACCATCGCGCTGGAGGTCGCGACGGCGAGACCTCCTCCTCCACCGCCGCGGATCATCGAGGGACGCGAGCGCGGACGAGTCGCTGCGGGCGGAACCGCGCTGAGCGGAAGCAGCTCGCGCTGCTCGTGCCCGGCGGCCGCCGGAGTCTTCGTGCGACGGCGCAGCAGCAGCACCATCGCGAGCAGTCCGAGGATCACGAGCGCCAACAAGCCGACGACCACGACGAGCAGCGCTTGCGACGTGATCGGCCCGGAGGCGATGGCGTTGCTCGATGGAGTAAATCCGGACATCGAGGGGCCCTGTCCACGAACGCTAGCAACCACGTACAGATCGGTCAATGTGGAAATCGGTTCGCACCGTCGGTGCAACGCTTCCATGATCGCGATCGCGGGGGTATGACGCGGCCCGTGCCCGACCTGGTGATCGGCGGTCGACGCTCCGGTGTACCGAGACCGTGGCGCGCGGGTGTGATCGCCGTGGCAATGCTCGGCGTTGCATTGGTGGTCGGCTGGTTCATCTACCGGCGATCGGTTAGCTACGAGGTGCCCAGCGGAGAGGTGTCCGGAGCGATCACCTCGGTTCAGACCGCGCCCGGTGCGCCCCCTGCGCTGATGTATGGCAGCTCGTCCCTGACCTGGGTCGGTGGCCTGCCGGTTCTGCGCGTGGCTGGCGAGGCGCACGTGATCGGAGCGGCGCAGGGCCGCTTGCTCGCCCCCTGGCTCCCTGCCGTGGTGGCGGCTGCAACACCCTCGATCGAGCACACGGTCAGCGATGATGGGCTGTTCGGTAGCACGACCCACACCATGCGGCTCGCGTGGCGCTGGCGATTCATCGACGATGGCCTGGTCGACCAGGACCGCCGGATGGTGGCGGGCATGACGCGGGGCGCCGAGGCGAGCGGTGTGAACGTATCGTTCACCGATCTCGTGCGCTCCCAGGCGGTGCTCGATGTCGGTGCGCCGTCTCCGCGCACCGACGAAGCCGAGCAGAAGAGTCTCGCTCAGAGCCTCACCGTGATCGCCCAGCAAGCGCAGGCGCCAGCGCGGGTGTGGATCGGTCGGACCTTCTCGCTGCCGGGCATGGACGATGGCGGCGACGCCGAGATCCCGGTGCTGACGATCGCGCATCCCGAGGGCCGGATCGCGTGGGCGGGTGTGGGTTGGCCCGGCCAGGTCGGCGTCGTCACCGGCGTCAACGCACAAGGGATCGCGATCATGGTCAACCCGGTTCGCACCAGCGATGTGCGGCCCACGCGAACCGCGCGTCCGGTGGCGCTGCTCGCACGCACGGTGCTCGAACAGGCGAAGACGCTCGACGAAGCCGTGAAGCTGATCGAGACCACGCCGACGCTCGGCGCGGCCGTGATCGTGCTGGTCGATGGGACGAGCGGCACGTGGGTGCTGGTCGAGCGCACGCCGAGCAAGGCGATCATCGAGCGGTCGCCGAAGCTCACGGCGCTCGGCGACGTGCTGACCACCAACGCGCTGTCGAGCGATCCCGAGAACGATCGCGCGCGGCGAATGCTGGCCTCGCACGCGCGGGTCGAGCGCGCCACCAAGCTGTTGCGCGCGCCCCTCGCGGATGTCGGTGCGCTGGCCGCCGTGCTCCGCGATCAACGCGCGGTGGACGAATCGCCGCGGCCTGCAGGACACCGCGGCGTGGTCGACGATGGTCGCGCGGTGCAGTCGGTGATCCTCGATCCATCCTCGCTCGAGCTGTGGATCGCCGATCCACACAGCGGAGGCCGGATGCGTGCATTCGATCTCCGGCACGAGCTACGCGGTGAGGGCGATCGCGCGGCACCCTCCGCAGACATCCCGATCGATCCGGCGTTCGATGCGGACCGGTTGCCGAACCTGGTCGCGGCGCGCGCGGATCTTCGGGTCGCTCGCGGAGCGCTACAGTCCGGAGACGCCGAGCGTGCCGATGAAGCGTGTGCCCGTGCGCGCGCGCGAGCGCCCACGTTGCCCGAGGCGCTCGAGCTCGAGGCGCTGATCGCGCAGCAGCGCGGCGACACAGCGCGCGCACATGCCGCCTACGCGGCGTGGATCGAGGGCGGCCCCGACGATCCCAAGGGCGAGGAACGCGCCCGCGCCCTGCTCGCTCGCTAGCTCAACGCATCACGAGCGCGAGCACCGCACCGGCCGCCGCGCCGAGCGCGAGCAGACCGATCACCCACCACAACCAGCTCGACGACCCGGCGGCCGTCCCCGGCGCGAGGTGCTGGAGCTGCGAGACCGACGCCTGCGGATACGGCGCCATCGGACCCTGGGAGCCTCCACCGAGAGGCGTCATCGACTGCTGCGGGAAGCTCGGATGATGCTGCGGCACCTGCGGATGCATCTGGGGCTGCATCTGCATCGGCGCGGGTCCCATACCCGGGAGCCCCACCGCGTTGCCCGGTGAGCCGGGCCGCTGCAGGTGCGGCGGCATCGGCGGCGGCGGGAGGTTCGGCATGTCTCCGCGGCGGGTCTCGAGCAGATCCGGGCCCGCGAGCCGACCCGAGCTGAGCGATGCCGATGCGGACGCGGACATCGCCTGCGACTCGTTGCTCGAGTTGTGCGCGACGACCTCCTGCAGCGCGACCGCGAGCGCGGTGACATCCGCGTGGCGGTTGTTCTTGTCTTTCTCGAGGCACTTGAGGATCACGCGATCCGCGGCGGGGGGGAGACTCGCCTTGCCATTGGCGACCGAGGGCGCCTGCGGGGTCTGCTTCAGCTGCGCGGTGATCAGACCCGCCGGGCCCTTCGCGTCGGGGAACGGCAAGCGACCGGTGATCATCTCGTACGCGACCACGCCGAGTGCGTAGACATCGCTGCGGCCATCGAGCTGCTTCCCCATCAGCTGCTCGGGCGACATGTACTCGAGCGTGCCGAGGGTCTGCCCGGTGGCGGTGAGCTGCGGAGACTGCGGATCGATCGATTCTCCGCGCATCACCTTGGCGATCCCGAAGTCCAAGATCTTCACGAACTCGGGATTTCCCGGCCGGCTCTCCAGGTAGATGTTCTCCGGCTTCAGATCGCGGTGCACGATGCCCTGGGCGTGCGCCTCGGAGAGCGAGCTGCACATCTCGGTCAGGATCTTGAACACGCGCTTCCACTCGAGCGGCGCTTGCTCGTGGAAGATCTGGTGCAGGCTCTTCCCCTCGAGCAGCTCCATCGCGATGTAGAGCGTGCCGTCGGGCGTCTGGTCGAAGTCGTAGGTGGTGATCGTGTGCGCGTCGCGCAGGTTGCACAGCACCATACCCTCGCGGCGAAACCGCGCGACCAGGTTCTCGTCCTTGGTCATCTCGGGGTGGAGCAGCTTGAGCGCGACCTTGCGGCCGGTCGCGAGTTGCACGCCGCGATACACCGCACCGAAGCCGCCCTCGCCGATCTTCGACTCGACCTTGAATCGATTATTCAGGACCTGATTGATGTAGATCTCGTCGGCGCTCTTGGGACGCGGCTTGCCGGGCGGACGCTGCGCCTGCGGCTTGGGTGCAGCGGCGGCGCCACTCGGAGGGGCCTGCGCGCGCGGGATACCGTTCGCGGACGGAGGGCTCGCGGCCGCAGGAGCAGCAGCTCGCACGGCCTGGAGGCGGTACCCGCACACGCCGCAGAATCGAGCGTTTGGCTCGAGCGACGAGCTACACGACGGGCAGTTCATCCCATGCGAATTTTCGCAGAAGTTTCCGTCGTCCGCACGCAAGTTTGCGTCAATTCTAAGACTTCCGGCTGCTAGCAACGAGCGACCAGGAGCACGAGGAAACCGACCACGGCGATCAGGCCGATCAACCCGTAGACCATCCACGGTGTCTGGCGGGCCTCGACCGGCGCGGGTGGGAGCATTTCGATCGCCGCGTCATCCCCGACGAACAGACGGATCCGGGGCCCACCGAGGCCAAACTCGATCGCGATCGGAGCATCCCGGGCGACCGGCGCCTCGGTGACCCGATGACCCTCGACGTACGTGCCGTTCGACGACCCCGAGTCGACGAGTACCCAGCCGCCGTCGACGGCCCTCAGCTCGGCGTGGCGCGAGCTGGCGTCGATGTCGCGATGCGGATCGAACGAAACCTCGCACTCGGGATGCCGCCCAAACCGCACGCGCGTCCCTGCAGGGAACTCCTGCCGCTGGCCGCGCCGCGAACCCGCGACGTGGTCGATGACGACCCGCACGGAGCGTATGCTATCACCGGCCGCCCAGCCACCAGGCGATCGCAACCGCCACCAGCACGATCGGCAGGAACCACCAGCGGAGAACGCCCTCGCGGAGGCGCTGTCGCGCCGGTCCATCGAGCTCGACCGGGAGCGAGGTCACTCGCAGCCGGATGCCGATCGACGATCGCATCACCGCGTGCTGGCCGGTGACCGGGATGCTCGGCGGGATCGAGCTCTGCGGGATCCCGATGCGTGCGGCGAGCCGGCGCGCGACGTACGAGGTCTCGGTCAGCGCGGGGTCACCTTCCTTCTGCGGATCGAACTCCATGAACGATGGCAGGTCGTCCTCACTCTCCGGATCGAGCAGGCGCTCGCCGCGCACCTCGCACACGATCGCGGTGATGTTGTCGCTGCCACCGGCGGCGCTCGCCGCTGCCACCAGCAAGCGCACCGATCGCTGCACGTCATGCGGCTCCGACAGCAGCAGCGCGATCGCCGGATCACCGACCAGGCCGTACAGTCCATCACTGCACAGCAGGATCCGATCGCCGGCGCGCAGCTGGGTCATCGACAGCGACGGATCCACGTCATCTCCAACGCCGAGCGCCTGCAGGATCGCACCGCCGGCATTCGCGGCCTCGTTCGCGGAGTGGCCGGCCGCGAGGAGTGCAGAGTGCAGCGACTGATCGCGCGTGACCTGCACGAGCGATCCAGCGCGCAGCACGTAGACGCGCGAGTCACCCACGGTCGCGACGATCAGCCGATCGCCGATCATGCCCGCGGCAGACAGCGTCGTGCCCATCCCGCGCAAGCCGGGCTCGCGCTCCGCCATCGCGTGAACATCGTGATTGGCAACGCGAGCCGCGCGCCGGAGCAGCCGTGCGAACACCTCGGGGTCGCGTGTCGCCGGCGTCCCCTTCATCTCGCGCCACATCACCTGCGATGCGAGCTCGCTCGCGATCTCGCCGCCCTCGACGCCTCCCATCCCATCGCACACCACGAACAACGGGCCGCGCGCGCCGGTGCCGCGGTACGGCTGATCGACGAGATCGAGCTTCTGCTGGGTATCGAGATCGCCGACCAGGAAGTGGTCCTCGTTGTGCTCGCGCACCTCACCGACATCACTCGCGGCGGCGACCTGAACGACGAGCTGGGGGCGCGGCTCTGCCCCCGTTGCCTCGGGCGGCTCGCTCACATCACTTGCCGAGCTCGACCCGCAGCAGCTGATCGCCCATGCGGACGTGATCACCATGCTTGATCGGAGTGGGCCCGGTGATCCGGACGAACGTTCCATTGGAGCTGCCGAGGTCGGTGATCTGGGCGCGCTTGCCATCCCAGGTGACCGCGGCATGCCTGCGCGACATGAACGCGTCGTCACGGAACACGATGTCACCTTCTTCGCGACCGAGGACGATCTCCTCGCCGGCGAGGTGGCGAACATCGCGGTAGCCACCCGACGGCACGATCTGCACGAACCGGCCCCACGGTTCGCGCGGCGGCGACCCGAACAGCGCCACCCCGTGACGGACCAGCGGATGAACCTTGACCTCCTCCGGCTCGACACGCTCGTAGCGCAGGACCTCGCGGCCGACGAGCACGGTCATGCCTTCGACCAGATCGATCGGGAGGTCCGCTTTCTTGAACACGCCGTTCAGCGTGTCGAGCGACATCACGCGCACGCCATCCCCGGTGCGTTCGAACCGCGCATGCTGACGCGCGAGAAAGCGATCGTCCTCGAACGCGATGTCCGCGCCGGCGCGGCCAACCACCGTGTACTCGCCGGCGAGCGCGAACCGCTGACCATCGGATCCATCGCGATTGACGAGCACGGCGGTACCCCATCCGGGGCTCGTGCTCGGCTCGGGACGACCGGCCGGCTGAGAGAACGATCCCGCGCGTATCCCGCCGCCAGCTTCGGTCGCGAGCGTCGCGCCCTGCGGATCGACCGCGAGGTTGCCTCCGCCGATCACGCCGGCGAGCGGACGCTGGACGAGGTGTGGCAGGGCCGGCGAGGACGGCGCGCGCGGCCGCGGATCGTGCCCGGGATCCGTCGGCTGCATCGCCTGCATGTGGAGGCCGCACTGCTGGCAGTACGCGAACCCGACGGGCGTGGGCGTGCCGCAGCGCGGACAGGTGATCATGTTGCCCTGCGCGGGAACCGGCTCGACGCGAGGAGACGATCCCGAGATCGGCGGCAACATACCGGGCGCGGTCGACGGGACCTGCCCCGGTGCGGCTCCCAACATTGGCGGCGGCGCCATCATCGGCGGTGGCGACACCATCGGCGCACCCCCACCCACCGCTCCCAGCGCCCCCCCCGACGGGGACGGTGGCGCATGGTGCGGTCCTGATGGCATCGGCCCCGACAGCGTGTTGCCGAGCGCGCTGCCGCAGCTGCGGCAGAACTTCATACCAAACGGGTTCTCCCCACGACACACACCGCAGATCGTGGGCAACCCCTGTGGCGGAGGCGGGGTCTGCCCATACATCGGTGCCGCCACAGCAGGCGCCAGCGAGCTGCCACAGTTGAGGCAGAACGATGACCCGGCTGGGCTTTCGTGGTTGCACATCGAACAACGCATCGGACCCCTGGGGTTGAATCACTCGCGAGTGTCTCAACAACACTCGGTGATTTGAATGGCGCGGGGCGGGTTTGCAACGCAGCAGCCGTCTTGCTAAGACCGCCCGGCTCCGTGCCACGCAAATCAGCTCACCGCATCGCACTCGGCCAGGCGGTTGCCCTCATGGTCGCTCTCCTGGTTGCCCTGTGGGGCATCGTTGGAGTCACCGGCTGCGTGGACTCGGCGGTTCGCACGGCCCCGTTCCGCGTCCGTCCCGATGCCCCCGAGGCCGGCCAGCTCGCCGGTCCGTTCAACGGCCGCGTCCTCGACGCCACCACCCATGGCCCGGTCGCCGGCGCGCTGGTCTACGGCGCCTGGACGCTCGAGCGCGGCACCGCGCTGTCGGAGCCGGCCGGCGCGCGCGAGTTCGTCGGTTCCACCGATGCGAGCGGCGCCTACCGGATCCCCGAGCTCGCCTCGGTACCGCGCGGTACTCGGGTCACCGAGTTCACGCTGCTCGTGTACAAGCGCGGCTACGTCGCGTACCGCAGCGATCGCCGGTTCAACGATCTCGGCATGCGCATGGACTTCTCGCAGCGCGACAACCAGGTGCTGCTCGATCGCTGGCGTACAGACCTCTCGCACGCGCGTCACCTCCGGTTTGTCGGCGGCGGCACCGCGGTCGCGGCGCTCACCCAGTGGGAGCTCGGCGACGCGAGCGCCGAGATCGATGGTAAGCGCAACGCCGGCCAGGATCTGCGGCCGGGCCGCGGCGAAGGCCAGTACGTCGTGGCCGCGCAGCTGTTGACGGATACCGACATCAAGGCGCGCACCAAGTACGACGGTGCGTTCGAGACCGGCCCACTCTCCGACGAGCCCGACACCGCCACCTACTCGTCGCAGCACTTCAAAGCCCTCGGCCGTCCCGAGACCTGGGACGTCGCGATCCGCATGTGGCGCCTCGATCCGGGCAAGGCGCAGGAGCGTTACGACGAGCTGGTGACGCAGCTACCCGGCACCGTCGAGAAGGATGACATCGGCAGCCGCTCGTTCGTCGCGCTCGAGAACGACATCCGTGGCATCGGATTTCTCGATGCGCCGCGCGGGGTCGTGCTGCTCCTCACCTGCGGCACCAACCAGTGCGCGAACGCGGAGGATGCCATCTTCCTCGCGACCACCGTGTATGGCCGGCTCAAGGCTCTCCTGCCCGCGGCACCGGGAGGTGCGAAGTGAATCGGCTCGCCGCACTGATCGTGATCGCAGCGCTCGCAACGCCGGCTGCCGCGTGGGAACCCGAGACCACGCACGCGGGGCTCGCCGAGCAGGCCGCGCTCGCATCGCGGCTGCACAAACGCCTCGTCACGCTCGGATTCACCGGCGGATTGTTCGAGCAGCTCACGATTCCGCCGGCGGATGCGCCCGCACTCACCGCCGCGATCAAGTTGCTGTCGCCGACGCATGGCGCGGTGCCCGATGCGCGCGGTCGCCAGGTCGCGATGTCGTGGCTCGCCGCCGGCGCTGCGCTCGCCGATGTCCCTGCGGCGAACGGCGCCAATCACTTCTACGATCCGGCGACGCGGCGCGGCTGGTTCGCGCCCGAGCGCGGCGTCCTCGCAGGCGCCTCCGACAAGATCCGGGAGGCGATCGGCCGGGCTGCGCTGCCCCCGCGCGGAGTGCCGGCACCGGACTGGGTCACCGACAAGACCAACCCATTCAACCTCGACAACTTCCTCGGTCAGTACGCGAAGGCCGTGACTGCGAAGACCGCGGGAGAGCGCTCGCGGCACATGGCCGCGGCCCTGATCGCAGCCGGTGCGATCATCCACACCCTCGGTGATCTCGGCGCGCCGTCGCGCGTTCGCGGTGACGAGCTCAGCCACCTTGAGCCGATGGGCGCAGGTCCAGATGACCTCGGCTCGCGGTTCGAGCGGATCGCCGCACTCGCACACGGCCGGCTCGGGGTCGCCGCGCCCACCCGCGTGATCACCCGCACCCACCTGCGTGAGTTTTTCACCGGCCACACCAAGGAGGGCGACGGCCTGGCTGACGTGATCGCGCGCTCGTACTTCTCGCCGCACACGCTGCCGTCGTCGACGCGCGTCGGGGCCGAGACCCGCCCGAAGCTGTCGCGTCCCGAGCCCGCGCTGCCCGCGCGCCTTAACCTGATGGCGGCCAGCCGCGATGACGGCACGACGCTGCGCGATGCAAGCGGCATCTGCCTCGCTCGCTACAAGGTCGATCACGGCGTGCTCGGGTTCTGGATCGATGACGACTGCATGCTCGAGCAGATCGCGGCGATCCTCCCCGAGGTCGCGGCGTACGAGGCCGGTCTGCTCGATTTCCTGCTGCGCGGCGATCTCACGATCAACGTCGGAGATGGCGTCGTCGTCAGCGGTGCGGGCTTCGGCGCAGGCACGGTCGAGGTGCTGGCTGAGGACGATCGCGGCGTGCGGACGTCGCTGGGCGCCGCGCAGGTCGCCGGTGGACCTGCGCAAGGCGACCTGATCCGGGTGCCGGCTCCGGCGACCGCAACCCGCGTGGTCGCGGTGTATCGCGGTGTCGATAGCGCCGGCGAACCGGTCGTCGCGGTCGGCGCGATGCCGCTGTCGCGCTAGAATCGCCACCTCATGGCGAACAAGCGACGGGATGATGATCACGGTCTCGATCGCATCATCGGCGTGCTCGAAGCAGCGCCTCTGGGACTCCATGACCTCGATCCGCCGGGACCAAACCTTCCGAAGGGACTCCCCGAGCCGCTGATCGAGCTGTACGCGCGCTGCGACGGCGGGCGGATCTTTCTCGACACCATCGAGATCCTGCCGGCACGCGAGGTCACGATGCCGACTTCGGCTCGCTGGCGGTTCGCGACGTTCGAGGGCGATCCGATCAGCATCGACCATCGCGGCAAGATCTGGCGCGCCGAGGAGATCCTCGACGACGACATCTGCGACGGCACCCGGATCGATCGCTGGCTCGCCGGCGCGGTCGATGCGTCCGCGATCCTCTACGACGGCGATGGCGAGTTCGCCGAGGACATCTTCGACGAGGATGGCGAGCTGTTGCCCGTGGTCGAGGAACGCCAGCTGCGCGCGCGGCTCAAGCGCGATCCGGCCGCACCCGGTCCGCGCTGGCGGCTCGGCCTCGCGCTGATCGCACAGGGCGCCGCCGAGGATGCGCGCAACGAGCTGGAGCAGGCGGTCGCTGACGATCCGGCGTTCGCGTGGGCGTGGCTCGATCTCGGCAGGATCTCCGAGCGGCTCGGCGAGCTCGGTAACGCGCTCGACGAGATCCGCATGGCCGCCGAGACCGCGGAGGGCGCACAGCACGAGCAGGCAGGCTACTTTTGGGCGCAGCTCGCGCGGCTCGCGAACCTCACCGGCGACGAGGTGCTGCGTGCGCAGGCCGCGACCCGGTCCTCGCTGCTCGGTCCGATGCTGAAGAGCGCGCAGATCGCCGGAGCCCGCGAGTGCCTGGAGGCGGGAGACACCGCCTCGGCGAAGGGCTTGGTCGACCTGCTCAAGGCCGTGTGGCCGCGAGACCTCGAGGTCCTCGATCTCGCGCGGCGCGTCGCGAACTGATCAGCTACCGAAACACGGCCTGGTCGGCCGGGATCCCGCGTGCCTCGAGCTCCGAGTAGAACCGCGGAACCGTTCCCGTCGCGACGAAGTTACCGTTCGAGTACTGGAACAGCACGTGGGTATCGAACGCGGTCTCGGTGCAGCCGACGACCTCCTCGATCGCCATGACCTTCAGCGATCCGTCTGCCCAGCGCGACACGTGGATCACGATCTCGAACGCCTGCGCGACGAGGTCGCGGACCGCGGCTTCGGCACCGAACGGTGCGGTGACGCGGGCCAGCGTGGCGAGCCGGGTCAGCGCAACGTTCGCACCTTCGCCGGTCATCGCAACCACCGCACCATCGATCGATGCATTGAGCGCGTTGACCAGCGGCAGGGCCTCGCGGCCGCGCACCTCTCCGACGACCAGACGGTCCGGGTTGAGGCGGAGCGCGGTCTCGAGCAGCGCCGCGAGATCGACGTCTGCATTCTTGCCGATACCGACGCGGGTCTCGAGCTGGATCCACTCCTCCCGGGCGATCGAGAGCTCGCCCATCTCCTCGATGGAGATCACGCGTTCCCCGGCGGGCGAGGCGGCGGCGATCGCGGCGACCACCGCGGTCTTGCCCGACGCCGGGCCACCGCACACCAGGATGTTGCGCCGCGCGGTGACGCAGGTGGTGAGGAAGTCGGCCATGCCCGGGCTCATCGCACCCGAGGAGCCGAGGTCCACCAGCTTCGGCATCCGCGCCGGAACCTTCTTGAGCACGAGGCATGCGCCGCGCGACGCGACCGGCCCGACGGCAGCGGTCAACCGCGTGCCATCGCGCATCCGCAGATCGACGATCGGATTGGCATCGTCGAGCCGGGCCCCAGCCTCGGCGACCAGGCGCTTCACGACGCGCTCGAACACCTCCTCGGAGGAGAAGGCCTTCCCCGATCCGCGGAGTTGACGATCCTTGCCGACGACCACGCGATCGCGCCGATCGATGATGATCTCGTCGATCTTCTCGTCGGCGAGCAGATCCTCGAGCGGACCGAGCGCGAGGGCCTCGGAGAGCGTCTCCTTGATCAGCGTGTCCTGGTCGATGTACTTCGGCAGCTCGCCGGAGGTCTCCAGGGTCTCGACGAGATCGATAGTGGCGCGCTCGGCGCGCTGCCACAGATCCTCCTCGTGGAGGCGCTCCATCGGAATCTTGTCGAGGTCGAGCTTGGCGCGCAGGCGCTCGAGGATCTGCGACTGCAGATCGAGCATCTTCACGACCTTCGGATCGAGCGGCTCGATGTGCACGCCACGGCGGCTGGGCATCGAGACCGCGCGACCGGGGACACGCTTGGCTCCGGCGCCGACGAGGGTTCGCGCCTTGCTGGCCGAGTTGCCGGCGAGCGAAACGACCGGCGCGGGCGAGCCGATGCCGCCCGGGGCCGGAGCTGCGAACGACGGCGCGGGAGACGGCGCAGCGAACTGCGACAGCGCCACCGGTGGGGGGGGCGCGAACGTCGGCTGCGGAGGCGGCGCGAACGAGGGAGCTGCCATCGCCGGCGGCGCAGCCTGCGGAGCGGCCTGCGGAGCGGGCGCATCGAGGTGCGGCGGCTGCATCGGGGCGGCCATTGGCGGGATCGGCGCCATCGGCGGCGGCATCGTTCCCCCCGGTGCGCGACCAATGGGCGGCCGGGCTCGCGGGCCGTCACCGGGCGGCGACGACAACGGAGGGATCGCACGGCCTGGGCCCGCACCCGCGCTCGGCGGCGAGCCGCCATCCATGTCGCGGGGCATCTCGCGCGGCGGCGGGGGCTCGCGCTGCGGCAGGTCACGCGGCGGGGCCCGGGGCCGGCCCCGGGGGCCCCGGCGCCGCCGG
>JAYUVX010000118.1:0-1943 GCA_043753855.1 Myxococcales bacterium
GGGAGTAGGATGGCGTCGTCCCGATGATCTCTCTCACCCATGTTTCGTGCGCCGCCCTCGCGATCGGTGCGGTCGCTGCGTGCAGCAGTCCGTCGAAGAAGCGTCCGATGACCACGCAGGAGATGATCTCTGCGGATCCACTGCCGCTCGCAAAGGGCGCGAAGTGGACGTACGCCGTCACCGTCAAGCGGTTCGACGCCGAGGCCGACCAGGAGATCACGAAGACGATGTCGTGGACCACCGAGGTCATCGACGCCAAGGAGTCGAACGGCGTCGTCGCGTATCGCGTCAAGGGCTGGCCCACCGACCTCGCCGATTTCGAAGGCTCCGGAGCGAGCGGCAGTCCGGTCGCCAGCGAGAAGACGCTGCTGCGCTCGGGCAACAGCTTTCTGTTCGGCGCCACCACCGAGCCCACGCTCGACGGCGCGCAGGGCTGGTTCTCGTGGCCGGTGCTCGATGGCCAGAAGATCTGCCCGTCGGCCGAGGTCGTCTACTGCTGGCTGGTAAGCTCCGTGGAGACCGGCTACGCGCTGTCGTTCTATACCGGCCCCGACGAGCAGACGTTCGAGATCGAGCCCGGCACCGGCATCTCGCGGTTCCACTACGCGCATCACGGCACGACCAACGAGGTCGAGGCCAAGCTCGTGTCGTACACCAAGGGCGGAAAACGCTAGCTGCGATTCGGTCGCGTCGCCGGGGGGATCCGGTGTCGGACGGCGAGCCGCCGACGATCGATGCGGGCGCTGCTCGATGCCCTGCGTGCTCGGCTCCGGCAACGGCGCAAGCGCGTGATCCTCAGCGCGGGTGCGTTCGGGCTCGCGGCGATCGGCGTGGTCGGCTATCTCGTGATGGCGCGGCACGCGAACGAGCTGTCGTGCGACGACGCCATGGCAGATGCGACCCGCAGCCTTCCGCGCGAGATCGGTCGCGACCGAAAAGCCGCCGGAAGATCCGATGGTGGCAACCTGGTTGCGCACGGCCACCACCGATGCCGAGCGCATGGCAACGCGCACGCCGTGGATAGCCGCTCAGCTCTATCTCAACGCTGCCGGAGTTGCGGATCTCACCGGTGATGCGGCGGCTGCGATGGGGTATGTCGACCGCGCCCGCAAGCTCGACCCCACGGCGAAGACGGTGATCTCTCAGTCGTCGATGATCGAGGGCGCCGTGTTGATGTGGAGTGGGCACCTCCGTGAAGTAGTTGCCGCGTACGAGCGCGGGATCGCGACGCTGGCCGAGTAGCTCGGGCCTGACCACCCGAAAGTGGGTACGGCGCTGGCCGACTACGCGGCGTCCCTTCTGCAGGCGAATCAGGTCAGCGAAGCCCTGAGTGCGGCGCGGATCAGTTCGCCGACAACTCCGTGGTCAACCTAGCCGCCGCGCTGCTAGCGAACAACCGAACAACCGAACAACCGAAAACAATGACGACGAGGCACGCCCCCTCCTCGAGACCGCGCGTGCGCACTACGTGGCGACCGTCGGCGAACGCAGCCCGTATGTCGCGAACATCGACCTAAGCCTGGCCGTCATCCACAACGACCACAAGGACTACGCCGGTGCGATCCGCCTGCTCGAGGACGCGCTCGCCACCGACGAGGCGCTGATCGGCAAGGAGCGCATCGAGACCGCCGACGTGCTGTTCAGCAGCAAACCTACACGGGTCGCGACCCACACCTGGTCGGTGAACACCGCGAGCGCCTGCACGCCGGTGATGGGGATTCGGCGACGCTGATCTCCGCGCAGCTCGACGAGCGCGACCGCGTCGGGATCACCGACCACCAGGGTCCTGCCATCCCGGGTGAATTGGAGGAGCTGCATCACCAGGGTAGATACGGCGTCCTTCCGATGTGACAGATCTGGCTACCTGGCTGATCCGGCAGGCAGAATTAGGCGGTCGCCACCTGCTCGGCGCGTTGCACCTGATGCCGGGCGCTCGTACAGTC
>JAYUVX010000119.1:0-49114 GCA_043753855.1 Myxococcales bacterium
ATCCTGAAAAAGATGGCGCAGACCTATCGCGAGCGGCAGATCGATCCGCGCCGCGCGATCGAGCTGTTCGAGCAGATCATCGAGGAGAACCCCGGAGACGACGCCACACTCAAGGCCCTCGCCGAGATGTACGAGCGCGAAGGCGATGACGCCGGGCTCGCGAACACGCTGCGCCGGGTCCTCGATCTCGAAGAGGGTCGCGTCCTCGAGGCGATGCGCCGCGCCGGCAAGAGCTCCGAGGCACCGAAGGAGTGGCCGGTTGCCAAGCGCGCCGAGCGGCTCACCATGCTGCGGCGGCTCGCGCTGCTGTACGAGACGCGGCTGGCAGACGTCGACGGCGTGGTCTACGCATCGAGCGCCGTGCTCGAGCTGCTCACCGGCGATCGCGATGCGCTCGAGCGCATGGAGCGCGTCCTCGAGAAGGCCAACGATCCGCGGCTCGAGAAGACGCTCGAGTACCATGCCGCCGCATCGACCTCGCCCGCGGAGCGCGCGAAGCTGCTCAAGCGGCTCGCGAAGCTCGCCACCGAGCGCCAGGACGATGTCGCCGCGCTCGATCGCTGGGAGCAGACGCTCAAGACCTCGCCCTCGGATCCCGATGCGCTCGCCGCGCTGGCCGAGCTCTACGAGCGCGTCGGTCAATGGGCCGAGCTCGCCCAGATCCTCGAGCGTCTCGACGGCGGACGTCCGCTGCCTCCCCCGGGAACGCCCGAGGCAGCGATGCGCTCCGGTGAGCTCGAGCGCTACGCGGCCGTCGTCGATACCCAGCTGCAGGACGTGCAGCGCTCGATCAAGGCGTGGCACCGCGTCCTCGAGCTGACACCGCGCAATCGCACCGCCCTCGCCGCCCTCGCCCGCCTCTACCGCGGTGCCTCGAAGTGGCGCGAGCTCGCCGACGTGCTCGGCGCGCAGATCGCATCGTTCTCGCAGCTGGTCGCCCCCGACGATCGCGAACATGCATGTCAGGCCGCGATGGAGCGCGCCGAGCTGCTCGAGGAGACGCTCGGTGCACCTGCCGAGGCGATCAAGGTCTTCGATGGCCTGATCCGCGATCTCAATCCGAATCACCTCGACGCGCACACCGCGCTGCGCCGGTTGCACGAGGCGCGCGGTGACTTCGATGCTGCGGTGCGGATCGCCGAGCGCGAGATGTACCTGTCACCCGAGCCGATCCGGAAGGTCGCGCGCGGTCTCGAGATCGGCATGATCTGCCGCGATCGCCTCAACAACCCCACGCGCGCACTGCAGGCGTTCAAGCGCGTGCTCGAGCTCGACCCGGAGCAGGACGAGGCGCTCGCAGCCTCGGCGGATCTGCTCGCGAAGCTCGGCAGGTGGAAAGACTACGTGGTGATGCTCGAGCGGATGCTCGCGCTGCTACCAGGGCCCGAGATGGAGGCGGCAGGGCTACGCCCGGACGGCGGGAGAACCACGCCGGAGGCCGCGGCGTACGCCGAGGATCGCCGCGCGCTGGTCCAGCGGATCGCCGCAGCTACGGCCGACAAGCTCGCCGATCCGAAGGGCGCATTCCGCTGGTGGCGCCGCGCGCACGACGAGGCGCCCGACGAGCAGACGCTCGCCGATGTTCGCCGCGCCGGCGAGTCGTACGGCCTGTGGCGCGAGCTCGCCGAGGTGCTCACCGACGAGCGCAAGCGGCTGATCGCGGTCGGCGCCTCCGGCGTCCCCGCCGAGCCCGGTCGGTTCGTATCGCTGTCGCGCGAGCTCGCCGGTCTGCTCGAGCGCCGGCTCGGTGACAAGCCGCGCGCGATCACGGTGAATGCGGAGGCGCTCGCCGTGGCACCGCGCGATGGCAGCCTGCTCGCCGAGCTCGAGCGGCTCGCGGCGGAGCTCGATCAGCGCGGCGCCTGGAAGTCGTTGCTCGATGCCTTCGACGTCGCGCTCGCCGCCGCCGCCCCACCGGAGCGCGTCGAGCTGTACCTGCGCCGCGCCCGGATCCTCGACGAGCGCGTCAACGATCCGAAGGCCGCCGTGGCGGACGTGCTCGCCGCATTCTCGTGGGC
This sequence comes from Myxococcales bacterium, assembly GCA_043753855.1. Classification (GTDB taxonomy): domain Bacteria; phylum Myxococcota_A; class Polyangia; order Haliangiales; family Haliangiaceae; genus JABFXX01. The sequence continues at coordinate 2,019 of JAYUVX010000119.1, forward strand.
ACCCGAGCGCGAGGACACCCGCACCACGCTGGTCGCGCTCGCCACCAAGGCCCGCGCCTGGAACGATGTCGTCGCGGTCGATTCGGCGCTCGTCGAGCGCGCACAGACCTCCGCGCGCCGCGTCGAGCTGCTGCGCCGCAAGGCCCAGGTGATCGAGGAGCAGCTGAAGGATGCGCCCCGCGCCTTCCGCACGCACCTGATCGCGCTCCTGCTGCAGCCCGATGATGCCGATACGACCTCGCACCTGTGGCGCCTCGCACGCGTGATCGGGAAGTACCGCGAGACCGATCGCACGCCGCACGCCGAGCCGCCGTCGGCGACGATCCAGGCGGAGCCCGCGTTCGCCGAGGCCGTGGCGGTGTCGAACCGCGCGGTTGCCGGCCGCGCGATGATCCCGCGGCGGCTACAGACCGAGCCGCTCGCGGATGCCGATCTCGGCGTTGGCGACACCACCGATCAGAACCTGAAGGTCGGCGATGCCACGCAGCCGCTCGATCTCACCGAGATCGAGATGTCGCTCGCGGCAGACAAGAAGAAGCTCCCGGTCAGAGAGTTCGTCAACGAGAACGCCACGATGGCGCTATCGCAGAACGAGCTGCGCAACATGATCGTTCCACCGCGGTTACCGCCCGGTGCGAAGGGCCCGCCGAAGCCGCCACCGCGACCACCGTCGATCAAACCACCAGTTCCGGGGATGGCCCGTGCTCGCACGCCGACCGCCGGCCCGCCGCCTGCGCCGCGCAAGGCGCAGGCTTCGGTGCGTCGCGCACCGCTGCCGACGTTGCCGAACCGCTCGTTCGAGTCGCCGTGGGAGGAGCTCGCGGTGACGTACGAGAGCCTGCCGGTCACCGATCACGAGTCGCGGCTGCGCTGGCTGTACCGTGCGGCCGAGGTCTGGGAGACCGGCGGCAAGGATATCGTGCGCGCGTTCGATGCGCTCGCCCGTGCGTTCGCGCAAGCGCGCCGCTCGCCGGGTCCCAACGCGGAGGCCTCGAGCGAACGCTGGCGTGCCGGTGCAGATGCGGAGGTGCGGGCCCGCCTCCATCGGATCGCGCAGGAGCATCGCGCGTGGGATCGCCTCGCGGATCTCTACGAGGGCATGGCCGAGCAGGCCGAGACGGCGGCCGCCGCTTCCGACCTGCTGATGGAGGTCGCCACGATTCGCACCGAGCAGAAGAAGCCCCGCGAGGCCGAGGCGCAGCTGCGCCGGGTCCTCGGCATGCTCCCCACGGAAGCATCCGCGCGCGCGCGGCTCGAGGAGCTGTATCGCGGCGAGGGACGCTGGGTCGAGCTGGCCGCCTCGCTCGAGGAGCGCACGGATCCGCGCCTCGGCACGGCGGCACCCGAGGGCGAGCGCCCGCAGCTGCTGCGCGAGCTCGCCACGATGTACACCGAGAAGTTGCAGCGTCCGCACGACGCGATCGATGCGTTCGAGCGGCTGCGCCAGATGGCTCCCGCCGATACCGCGATCTTGTTCCAGCTCGCCAACCTCTATGGCTCGGTCGGCCGGTGGTCGAAGGTGATCGAGACCCTCGCACGCGTCGGCGAGGTCTCGGAGGGCTCCGCCGAGGCTCGCGAAGCGCTGCACTCGATCGCGCAGATCTACGTCAAGGAGCTCGAGCTACCCGATCGCGCGCTCGACGCCTACAACCAGCTCGTCACCACGTGGCCCGACGATGTCGGCGCGTGGGCGCAGCTCGATGCGCTGTACCAGACCAACGCGCGATGGACCGAGCTCGCCGATGTGCTTCGCCGTCGCGCCGCGCTCGAGCGAGATCCCGCCGCGCGCGCCGCCCTGCTCTCGCGCCGCGCCCAAGTGCTGATCGACTGGCTCGGCGCGCCCGAGGAGGCGGCCGCCGCGCTCCGCCACGCACGCACGATCGCGCCCGATGATCCGGCACTCGCCGATCAGCTGGTCGCCGCGCTGGTCAAGGCCGGCCGCGATCGCGAGGCCGCGGCGATCCTCGAGGGCCGCATCGATGCGCTCTCGAAGGGCGACCCAGCGAGCAGCTTGCCGCGCGGCGAGCTCGCCACCTTGCACATCCGGCTCGCCCAGCTCCGGCTCGAGCGGCTCAACGACAAGATCGGCGCGAAGAGCGCGATCGAGGCTGCGCTCGCGCTGGTGCCGGAGCATCCCACTGCGCTCGCAGTGCTCGCGAACGTCGCCTCGCCCGACGACGATCCGCGTGCATTCGCGGATGCCAAGCTCCGCGAGGCCGAGCGCGCCACCGATGACGATCTCAAGCTCGCCGCGCTGATGGCCGCCGGCGACGTGCTGCAGTCACGCGTCGGCGACATCTCCGCAGCGCGTACCACCTACGAGCGCGTCCTCGCGCTGCGCCCGTATCACACCGATGCCACCTGGGCGCTCGCCGGCCTGGTCGAGAAGGGCGGCGATCCGGAGACTGCCGCCCGCGTGCTCGAGAACCGCCTCGAGGACGAATCGCTCACGCCGCCCGAGAAGGCGCGGATCATGACCCAGCTCGCGGCGCTCTCGCGTGCGGCCGGCGTCGAGCCGGCGGCCGAGCGTCACCTGCTCGAGGCCCTCGGCTGCGTCCCGGATCACCTGCCGGCCGTCGTCGCGCTCGCGGACTTCTACGCTGATGCCGAGCGCTGGACCGAGCTCGAGCAGTTCCTCCGCCAGATCCTCGACAGCACCGCGCTCGCCGCCGCACCCGCCGCGCTGATCGCGGACCTGCACCGCCGGATGGCGAACGCGCACGAGAAGCTCGGTCGTGACGAGGACGCCTACCAGACGCTGGTCGCCGCCGATCGCCTGCATCGCGGGCACCTGTTGATCAAGCTCGCGCTGGGCGAGAACCGCTACAAGGCGCGGCGCTGGCGCGAGGCCGCGCTCCACCTCTCGCCGCTCGCCGGGCACGAGGACGCGGCGCGCTATCCCACCGAGGTCGCGCAGGGCCTCTATCACGCGGCGCTCGCGGAGATCCGGAGCCTGCGGCCCGAGAAGTCGCCGCCGCTGTACGTCCGCGCACTCGAGCTGAAGCCGAACTATGCGCCCGCGCTGCAGGCGCTCGCCGAGATCGCGATGGAGCAAGGCGACCACCGCAAGGCCGCTGACCTGCTGACCCGGCAGGCCACCGCCACCGAGGAGCCCGTCGAGCGGATGCGGCTGTTCGAGGCGCTCGGCGACATGGCGCTGCTGATGCTGCACGACGAGGAGCGCGCGCGCACCTGCTTCGCGGCCGCAGTGGCCGCTGCGCAGCCGATCGAGGCCAAGCACCTCCCGTTGCTCGAGAAGCTGCTCGAGCGCCAGGACCTCGCGAGCGATCACGGCGGCGCTGCACGCACCGCGGAGCTGATGGCAGCGTTCGGCGCCACGCCTGCCGACCGCGCGGCCCGCTACCTGCGCGCGGCGCGCGACTACCTCGCCGAGGGCGACCGGGTCCGTGCGCGCGGTGCCGCCGATCGCGCTGTCGAGAGCGACCCGTATGACGTCGACGCCGTCGACCTCGCCTCGGGTCTCGCGATCGATCAGAGCGACGTCGAGGCCGCGGCGGCGATGCTCACGCGCCTGCTCACCGCCAAGGACGATCGTACCGCGGGTCAGACCGCGCGTCGCGCGCTGCTGTCGTACCGGCTTGGCCACGCGCGCCAGCAGCGCGGTGATGCGCGTCAGGCGGTGATGGCGTACGACCGCGCGATCGCGCTCGCGCCGGAGTCCGAGGGCGCCACGATGGCCCGCCGCGGCCTCGTCGAGCTCTCGCGTACGGGTGACGATCCGGCGCGCAAGGAGAACATCGCGACTCACCTCGGTGCGATCACGGGTGCCACCGGTGCGCTGTCGGACCTGGTCGCCTGGGCCGAGGAGCTTCGCCGCCTCGATCGCGCTGACGCCGGCCGCGCCGCGCTGGATCTCGCGATCGCCGCGGGCCACACCGCCGAGGTCCACCAGAGCGCGTTTCTCTCGATCCACAAGCCGTATGCGATGCGCGACGACGAGTCGTACAAGGCGACCCTCGATGCCAGCGAGCGCGCACTGCTCACCGATGCCGACGAGAACCTGCTCGGCCCGGTGGCGGTCACACTCGCCGAGGCCGCCGCCCTGCTATGGCCCGATCTCGAGGAGACGTTCGCGCGCCTGGGCTGCTCCGGCGCGAAGCGCATCCCCGCCACGCTCCACGTGCCCGCCACCGCAATGTTCTCGCGGCTCACCACGGCGCTCGGCACCGGCGCGGTGATGCTGTACCAGCGCGACGAGGGCCCCGACGTCACCGTGATCAGCGCGGCGACGCCGGTGATCGTGCTCGGCCCGCGACTGACCGCCGAGACCGGCGTGCCATCGGAGATCATCCGCGCCGAGCTCGCTCGCGCGGTCGAGCTCACGCGGCCCGAGCACATCGTGTTCGCCGGCATGCCACTGGCCGATGCCACGCGCCTGCTGGCCTCGGTGGCGCGCCTGTTCGGTCCACCGGCGCTTCGCGAGGCCGCCAGTTCCCTGGTCGTCGATCAGGACGTACAGCGCGGTCACGACGAGATGGTGAAAGCCGCACTGTCGGTGAAGATCCGCAGCCGGCTCGAGCAAACGCTGGCGACCACCTCGCTGTTCGTCCTCGATGTTCGCCATCACCTCTCCGCATCGGAGCGCACAGCCGACCGCGCGGCGCTGCTGCTCGGTGGGGATCCAAAGACGATCGTCGCGCTCGCCACCGCGCGCGGCGCCACGCCAAAGCACCTGATCTCCGCGCTCGGCCACGCCGGGTGGCTGCCACTGCGCACGAAGCTCGGCGTCGGCGTACGCTGACCGGACCGCGCCGCGCGGTCAGTTCGGCGCGACGATCGCGACGAGCTTGACCGTGATCTCGCGCGCGGGATCGCCCTCGATCACGTCGAACGGTGTGCAGCACTGGCTCCGCGCGGCTCCGCGGTCGGTCGCCGACATCCTCGAGGCATTCATCGCAGCGGGCCGCGGGATCTTGGCCGCGCATGCCGCCGGCATGGTCCACCGCGACTTCAGTCTCGCACGCGACTCGGAAGCCGCGGTCGACGTCACCGAGCCTCCCCACGTGGGCTCCGAGCACACGCCGACGCCGCTCGTCGTGCTGACCCAGACCGGTGCCGTCGTCGGCACGCCCGCGTACATGGCCCCGGAGCAGTGGGCGAGCGGTACGGTCAGCGCCGCCGCGGATCAGTTCGCGTTCTGCGTCGCCCTGCGTCGCCCTAGGGGAGGCGCTGTCGGGTGCGCGGCCGTTCCGCGGCGAGAGCACCGACGAGCTGCGCGCGCAGATCGAGGCCGGGCCAGCCGCGCTCGACACCGCGAACATCCCGCGCCGGCTGCGCCCGGTGCTCGTGCGTGGGCTCGATCCGGATCCGTCGCGGCGGTGGCCGAGCATGAAAGCGCTGCTGACCGCGCTCGCCCCGCGGCGACGCCGTGGTGAGCTGATCCTCGCCGCACGCGTGCTCGCAGTCGCCGGTGCGCTCGCGCTCGGCGTGAAGCTGTTCAGCGGATCCGGACCCACGACAACGGCCCTGGGCTCGTCGATCGCGGTTACCGACGACGATCCGCACGTGGTCGTCCCGAAGAGCCGCAGCGAGCTGATCGCATCGATCCGCCAGATCGATGCCACCCATGTCACGGTGCCGCGCGCCACCGTCGAGCAGCTGTTGCGCGATCGCAGCGAGCTCGCCGACGGCGCACGAGCGGTGGCCACGATCGTCGACGAGAAGGTCGTCGGGTTCCGGCTCTACGCGGTGCGCCCGCGCTCGGTCCACACAGCCTTCGGGTTCCGCGATCTCGATCTGATCCGCGCGGTCGACGAGCTGCCCGTCACCACCGACGCCAACGTGCTCGCAGCCTTCAAGCGGGCGCGCACTGCGAACGCGATGACGATCACGTTCGAGCGAGCGGGCACGCCGGTGCAGCTCGCCGTCAAGATCAGGCGCTGACGGCTGTGGTAGGCTGACCCGCGATGTATCTCGGGATCGTCAAGGGCACCGTCGTCGCCGAGCGCAAGGCCGAAGGCCTCGTGGGCGCGAAGCTGCTGCTGGTCCAGCCGGTCGACGAGCACGGCGCCGCGGTAGGCGACATCCAGGCCGCGGTCGATCGCGTACAGGCGGGCGTCGGCGACCTGGTCTACCTCGTGGGTTCGCGCGAGGCGGCGCTCGCATGTGATCCGTGGTTCGTCCCCGTGGATGCCGCGATCGTCGGGATCGTCGATGGGATCGATGCGCCCAGGTCGGTGAAGGCGCGGCCATGAAGTGCTGTCGCGTCGTCGGTCCGCTGTGGGCCACCGTGAAGCACCCCGCGTTCACCGGTCATCCGCTGTTCGTCGTTCAGCCGCTCGACGAGCTCGGTGCGGATGCCGGTGCGAGCTTCGTCGCGATCGATCACGTGCAGGCAGGCATCGGCGACAAGGTGATCGTGCTCACCGAGGGCAATGGCGTGCGCCAGCTCCTGCAGCAGGGTGATCAGACGCCGATCCGATCGATGATCGTCGGCATCGTCGATCACGTCGAGCTGGGAACCGCGTGAAGGGCGGGCATCCCCTTCGCCGCGAGCTCGCAGAGGTCTCGCGGCACCTGCACGCGCGCGGATGGGTCGCGAATCACGACGGCAACGTCACCGCGCGTGACGGTTCGCGGTACCTCGCCACCCCGACCGCCACCTCGAAGCGGCTGATCAACGACCGCGATCTGATCGAGCTCGATGCGAAGGGCGCCGTCCTCGGCTCCGGTCGGGTATTCGGCGAGATCGGGCTCCACCTCGTGGTGTTCGAGCGCCGGCCCGATGTCGGCTGCGTGATCCACGCGCATCCACCGAATGCCACCGCGATCGCGTCGGCGCGGGACAATCCGATCGAGCGGCCGTTCATCGCCGAGGCGGTGGTCTCGCTCGGACCGCGGATCCCGAAGCTTCCATACGCGCACCCCGGGGAGCCCGCGAAGCTCGCCCTCGCGCCGTGGTGCGAGCTGGTCGATGCCGTACTGCTCGGCAATCACGGCGTGATCGCGTGGGGCGCGGACCCCGAGCAAGCGCTGCTGCGGCTCGAGCTGGTCGAGCACCTCGCTGCGATCGCGATCGCCGCGGTGCCGCTCGGCGGCGTGGAACCGCTGCCCGAGGCCGCGTTCGACCCGTTGCTCGCCGCCCGCGCGAAGGCGAACATCGGCCGCGCCGCCGATCGCGCCGTCCAGACCGCGGCCCAGCTGATGGGAACGGCGGGACCCAGGGCGGTCGTCGCCTGTGCGCCCGCTCCACACTCGCACGTCTCCACGATGTCACCTGACGGCTCCCTGCACGACCTCGCCACGGTCGTCCGCGAGGAGATCGTGCGTGCGCTCCGCAAGCCGTAACTTCGCGCATCCGGCCGCGTAGATCCGCCATGCGCGGCAGCTCCCTGCTTGTCCTGCTCGGAATCTCGGCCCTGACGCTCGCCTGCACGGTCGCCGAGGGCACACCTCGCGGAACCGAAGGACCTCGCGGTCCGCTCGTGCTCGAGCTGTTCACCTCGCAGGGCTGTAGCTCGTGCCCGCCCGCGGACCGCATCCTCGACAAGCTCGCGGCCTCCGATGTGGAGAGCATCCCGCTCGCACCGCTCGCGTTTCACGTCGACTACTGGGACGAGCTCGGCTGGCCCGATCCGTTCGCGTCGCCGGCGTGGACCGAACGCCAACGAGCCTACGCACACGCTCTCGGAGATGAACGCGTGTACACGCCCGAGCTCGTGGTCGGTGGCCGCGCCGGCATGGTTGGCTCGAACCTGATCGCGATCCAGGCCGCGATCGCGAGGACGCCGCGCCCTGCTCTGCTCGCTGCGACCGCCACGTGGAGCACCACCACCGTCAGCATCACCGCCACGGCGCCGGCCGATGCCGACGTCGTGGTCGCGATCTGGGAGGACGGCACGCGCACGAAGGTCCCGCGCGGAGAGAACGCCGGTGAGACGCTCGGCAGCGATCGCGTCGTGCGCCGGCTCGAGCGTGTGGCCGCCGCCGGCAAGCGCGGCACCCTCGAGATCACGCTGCAGCCAGGCTGGAAGATCGCGGGCGCCGTGGCGTTCGCCCAGCGGGCCGACCGAAGCATCGTCGCGTCCGCGCTGCTTCCGCGAACGTGACATGCCCCAGGGTGTCGCACCCGCGGCCGGCTAGCCGGGTCTGGCTGCCTTCTGCTACAACCGCGATCATGCGCGCTGCGGTTGTCCTCGTGATCACGGTGTCGCTCCTCGCCGGAGCGTGCTTCCCGCACAATGCGAAGCACCGGATGTACGCGCAGCTCGGTGAAGGCGTCACGCTGGCCGGTGGCATCACGATGCTCTTCTTCGTGAACAGCGGCGCGGATTGCGACATGACCAGCGCGCCCGGCGGCCAGCCCGACGACAGCTGCAAGACCAAGGCGAGCGTGCTCGGCGACATCGGCCTCGGCCTGATCCTGGTCGGCCTCATCGGCTTCATCGCCACCGTGTCGACCGCAGACGAGGACAAGCCCGCGCCGGTCATCGTGGTCCCCAAGCCTGCCGCGCCCGCGCCCGCTCCGGCTCCCACGCCCATCGCGACCCCGCCGGCCGAGCCGACGGCGCCGCCCGCGACCAATGCGACCCAGTAACGGGCCGAGCGTTCCGTCAACGGACCAGCCGCACCCATAGCGGGCCGCTGAGCGTGGTCGCGGCGCCGCGAATGGTATCGACGCTTCCCACCACGAGCTCGGGCGCGACGCCGGTCGTGTGGACGATGTGGATCGCATTGCCCATGTAGTCGACGATGTAGAGGACCGGTGAGCTGCCGCCGCCGTCCACGAACACGCCGCCCGGATAGGTCACCGATAGCGCGCCGCCGTTCTTGATCAGCGTCGGCGCCGGGGTGCCGGTCGCGCCCGTCGGGAACATCTGCAGCACGCTCCCCGAGCCCGGCGCGGCGACGAACACGGTGCCAGCGGCGACCGCGATCGACTGGAGGTTGATCGCACCGGGCGAGAACGCGTGTACCGGCAGGACATCTCCGGAGGCGCCTGCAGGGAACGTGGAGATGTTGCCGCCGAACGAATTGCCGATCACGAGCTCGCCGGAATCGGGATCGATCGCGAGCGATCCCGGGTTGGTGAGCCCGGTGCTCGCGTTGCTGGTGCCGCCGAGCGTGGCATCGCTGGCGGTGGATCCCGCAGAGAATCGGAACACGCCGATCTGCCCACCGTTGCCCCCGCCGCAGCCGGGACAGGTCGAGACGTAGAGATCGCCCGACGTCGTGAATGCGACTCCTTCGGGCGAACCCATCCCGGTGGCAGTCAACGTCTTCACCGGCCCGACATCTCCGATCGCCTCCGGTGGATACACGGTGACGGTTCCGGCCCGGCGATTCGCGACGTACAGAAAACCGGTCACCGGCTCGACGTCGATCCCGATCGGCAGGTTCAGGCCGGTCGCCGCACCCGCGATGGTCCGCACCGGCGCCGCATTCCCGGTGGCATCGGGGGCGAACACCACGATCGACCCGCCCTCCTGGGTGACATAGAGACCGCGTGCCGCGGGCGGGAACGGCGCGTCGGCGAGGTGGTGGACGCGGGAATCCTCACCGCACGCGGCCAGCGCGAGCAGCAGCAGGGTCGGGGTGCGCATCGCGCCCAGGATACCTGGTCCGGCGTGACCCGCCGCCTGGATCAGATCGCGCCGGACTTGCGCGCGACCTGACGGCCCTTGCGCTCGCAGATCTTGGTGCCGTCGAATACTGGCACGTGACGTGCCCAGGCGTGGCTCCCGCCGGTTCCGGAGATGCCGAGGTAATAGCCCTTCCGGCCGACAAACAGGTCGAGCTTGTTGCCGTCGATCCCGCCGCCGGTATCATCCGCGACCACGCAGCCGTCATGCACGAACCCGCCCCAGGGCGCGCGACCTGGCATGGTCCGACCCTCGAGCAGCGGGACATACAGAAGACTCCCGAGCTTCACGACCTTGGGATCGACCGCCACGGTGCGGAACGGCTGCAGCGGCTTCCCGGTTCCCGCGGTTCCCCACTGGGACTCGGTCACCTTGAAGCACGGCGAGTGCTCGCAACGGCAGTGACCCCAGATGTTGAGCACCCGGCCATCCTTGAGCTTGCCGGTGCCCTGAAGCTCGAGCTGGCTCGCAAACTCCTTGGCCACCTCGCTGATCGCCTCGCAGCCACCGGCCACGGACGAGAACAACGTCACCATGTTCGGCGGGGTCACCGCGGCGAGCTCCACCTCGCCGGTGGGCTCGCCCGTGCGCTCGTTGTCGTTCGCAGCGACCTTGGCCGCCTTCGCCGCCGACTTCGCGGCGACCTCTTCTTCGGTCGTCACATAGTAGAAGGTGATGTTGAAGTCCCCGATCGGCTGCGGCGGCTTGTCCGCGCTATCCGCCGCCGGCGACCCCATCTCGCGTGGCATCGGCTGCGGTGGCAACGGCGCATCGACGCTGCCCGACTGGCAGCCAGCGAGCCCGACGACGAGCGGGGTCATCGTCTTGAAGCCATTGACGATTCTCGCGAGCAGGTCGGCGAGGTAGCCGAGGCCTGCAGTCACTGCGTTCGACACAGTGGCGAGCATGCCGGGGGAGCGTGCGGTCGACGTCGTCATACAGCCAGACGCCAAGTCTAGCCTCGATCCCCGGGGCACCAGCCCGATCAGCTCGCAAAATCACCGTGAGCTGACAGACGTCCAATCCGGAGAATAACGTTCAACCCGAGGGACTAGAACCGCGCCTGCAGAGTCGCGTTCACTCCGAGCTGATTGAAGTTTCCGAACACATACTCGAACGGACACGTCTCGGCATCGGTGCAGGTCCGTCGATAGCGGCTGACGTTGCCATCGTAGCTGTAGAACACCTCGAGTACGGCCGAGAAGATCTTCGCGAAGTCGACCTTCGCGGTGCCCTTGATGGCGAACTGAGGCACCGCCTTCTTGCCCTGCGGGAGGATGGTGATCAGCGTGTCGATGTTGTTGTTACGGACGACCGCGGTCGACGAGCCCATCGCATCGGTCGCGCCGCCCGGCACGCCCTTCGGCGAGGTGAGGGTCGCCGGCTTCTCGACGCCGGCGATGACGCCGAGGGTCAGCCAGTCTCCCCAGTTGCGATCGGCACCGATCGCCGCGAACAGGTTCGGCTTGACGTTGTAGGCCCTCGGAAAGTCCGAGTACGGCGGGAGGCTCGGCTGGCTGTGGAGGATGAACGCGAGGTCGCGATAGCTGAGGTCCGCGCGGAGGCGAACCCGGTCGACCTTGACGCGAACGTTGAGGTCGCCGGCCTTGCCGATCTGGTTTTTGGTCACTCCGACCTTGTCCGCATCCTTCAGCGTCTGACCGAGGACGGTGAACTCGGCCTGCGCGAGCCACGCCAGCCCACCCGGGTACGTCTCGGGGGAGAACAGCTGGCTGATTTGCTCGCCGTTGTTCTTGTACAGCTTGTAGTCGACGGACGACCGCAGCGGCATCCCCTTGTGGATCGAGACCTGTCCGGATCCGCCGTAGAGCATCACCTTCTCGCCCTTGACGTCCTGGGACTCGTTGTACCCGCGGTCGAACACACCGCCATTGACCTCGAGTCGCACCATGTCGTTCGGATCGAAGCCGGCGCCCGCGAGGCCGGCGAGGGCCGTCTTCTGCTCGGCGTCAGACGGATCGACGATCACGCCGCTCTTGGCGCCGACGAACGCGTAGCCGTTCGTGAAGTCGTACTGGAGCTTCACACCCGGGGTCGACGAGCGCGCGCGCCGGTATTCGGGGTTACCGCCCCACGACAGTCGGTAGCTGTAGCCGAGCCGGAACCGATCGGCGGAGACCGGGAACGCGGTAAGGCTGATCCGCGTCGGATCCTTGTGCGTCGGATCCTTCCAGTTCGAGATCACGAGATAGGTGCCGGCATCGGAGATCGGGATCGCGTTCTCCGAGAGCTCGTTGAACCGCAGGACCACCGCGGCTTCGGCCTGGAGGTGCCCGCGCGTGTAGTTGCGGTACATCGTGGCGTGGGTCAGGGTCTCGAACCCGGAGTACTTCGAGTCGTAGTTGTCGAAGAACAGGACGCCAAGCGAGTTCGGCGTACCAAACCGCCAGCCCGGCGTGCTCGGGATGGTCTCGCCCGGCTTCACCAGCATGTTCTCGTTGGTCAACGTGAACGCGATGCGGGTGTCCATGAACCCGGACTGACCGGTGAGGTCGCCGGCCTTCTCGGGCGCGGCAGCCTCCTTCTCGATCTGTTCCTTCGCCGCGCGGTCGGCCGCGTCCTTGGCACCGCGCTCGGTGAGGATGCGAGCGACCTCGCGATCGACGAGCTCCTTGACCTTCGCGTCGTCGCTGCCTTCGACCGGCGGCGCCGTCGGACCGGGCCCCGGACCGCCGCCGGGACCACTGGGAACATCCGGCTGCGCGAACGCCAGCGCGGGCGCGAGCAGAGCGGCTACGAACGCGATTCTACGGGTTGTCGACATGAGCTCTTTCATTGCAAACCGAGGTCAGCCGCCGAGCGCGGGTAGATGATCCACACGTTGAACGTGCCGACGCTCACCGGCCGCAACACCCCCACGACGCGGGGCAGTGTCTGGCCGACGTGCGCGGTTGGATCGAAGTCCGAGACGGTGCCCGCCGTGATCACGTTGAGCACCTTCTTGTTGCCCTTGCAGTTGCCGCCGACGCCTGCCGGGTCGAGCTTCCACTGCTTGAACGTCGTGTAGTCGGCATCGATGTCGCAAACCTTCGCGTTGCGAACCAGGATCGGCGCGGATTCGTTGTGCTCGAAGTTGATCATCCCGCCACCGGGTGCGGTCAACGCGTCGAACCAGGTCCCCGGCGTCACCGTGGTCTCGAAGTCCGCTTCCACCGGGTCGGGCTCGCGCAGCTTGTTGACATCCTTGCCGCCCTCGCCGAACGTCTGCGGGAAGCCGATCTCGGTGAGGCCATTGAACTCGGTGACCCCACCGGCGAACCCTTCGATCACCTGACCCTCGACGATCGGTGCGCCGTTCGAGCCGCGCGGTGCGGAGAACGAGAAGATCAGCGCGTGGTCGTAGTCCCCGGCGGTGCACGGCGGCCGCCCACTGGCGTCCTGGCAGAGCACGTCGGAGATCGTGTAGCCCTGCGAGAACGCGCTGGTCACCACGAGCCGGCCGTTCGCGCCGTGGCGCGACCCGGACACGGTCACCTGCTTGTTCTCGAGCAGGACCGACGTCAGCGCATCGGGTGCCTTCTCGTCCCGCGGGATTTGCAGGTCCCGGACCGAGGGATCGCGATACCACAGGATCGGCGACGTGCCGGTCGCGAACGTCGGGTCGGCGTCCTTGCCGTCATCGATCCACAAAGTAGTCGGGCCGAACGCAGCCGGCAACGTCACCGTCTGGTTCATCGCCTTGCCGGCGGTGACGCGGAACGTGGCGAGCGGAGCCTCGGTCAGCTTCGGCGTCAGCGTGCCGAGGAACTGCGCATAGACCTGGACGTCGCGGGTGAACGAGGCGTCGAGCTCACCCGCGACGTCCAGCGCCGTCAGGTTCACCGTGATCGTTCGATCGGTGTCCTTCAGGCGCACCGCGGAGCTGCCTCCGGTGACCGGGGACACGAGGTCGATCTTGAGCGACTGCGTGCCCTCGATCGGATCCTTTATCTGCGTACAGCCGGTGATCGCCACGAGGAGCGCGAGCTTGGACTTCATTCGAACACCGGCCTGATCCGTCCGTCGTGGGCCTCGTTGGTCTCGGTGAGACACGAGATGTTGCCGAAGCGCTCGACGATCTTGCGCTGCGGGACCTGGGTATCGGTTTCATCGAGCTGATCGGTGCAGGTGTTCTGGCGGTTCAAGAACACGCGCAGCGAATCGCGCAGCGAGATGCCGGTGTCCTGCTTCGAGCTGTTGCGCTTCAGCACCTGGAAGCCCGAGCCGCCGGCCGCGATGTAGTCGTTGACCGCCACGCGATACAGGCTCGAGGTGTCGAGCCGCGCGCACTTCTCCGGATCGACGGGTCCGTCGGGCTTGCCGTCCTTCCGGCAGTGATCGCCGACATAGATGTTCTTGGCGCAGGAGCGGAGCGGCTTGCCGTCGGACGTGCCGCAATCTCCGCTGCACACCATATCGAACGTGATGCCCGAGACCTGGGCCTGCGTGCGGCAGCCGCGGCTCGCGCTCTTGCGCGCGACGAAGTCCAGCGTGTCCTGGACCTCCTGCCCCGACAGGTACATCACCGTGATCGAGTTCTCGAACGGGAACACGTTGTACATCTGCTCGATCGTCAGCGGGCCGCGCTCGAAGTCGGCGCGAATGCCGAGCGAGTTGGTGATCGCGAACTCGGCCTCGACGCCCTCCTGAAGCTGCATCGAGCGCGCGACCAGGTTGCCGAGCTGGGAGTCGCCGCCCGACGCATCGTTGCGCGTGATCTTGGTGCCCGCGGGTTGCGGGTTGACGTACGAGAACACACCGTTGAGATCGATCTCCTGGTTGACCTTGACCGAGTACGGCCACATCAGGTTCGCGACCGCCGGATCATCATTGGTGGTCGAGTCGACCGGGAGGTTGACGTAGGTGAACGAGGTGATCCGGCTGCGGCGATCCGGATCGCCGTTGGAGTCGCCGACGTGGACCACGAGATCGAGCCGGCCGACGAACTTGGCGAATGCCCCCGAGTGCACGAGCACCGTCGAGTGGCCCTTGTCATCGTTCGGGATGATCTTCGGCGGGTTGGTGACGATATGAAGGTGGCCGCCAAGGATGACGTCCACGCCCTGGAGCGGCAGCTGCTGGTTCGGATCGTCGACCTGCGCCGCGGTCAGGTTCTCGTCCTCGTCGAGGCCGAGGTGGCTGACGACCACGATCACGTCGCTCATCGGGCGCAGGATCCGGACCCAGCTCGAGAGCGCCGCGGCATCGTCGAGCGGGCGAAAGCCAAGCGAGTTACCGCCCTCGTAAATCGAGGTGATCGTGCTGGTGTTGCCCATGCCGATCACGGTGACCCGCAGGCCCTCGACATTATAGATCTGGAACGGCGCGACCACATCGCGCAGCGAACGGCCGTTCGGATCGACGGCGCCCGGCGGCGGGTCATCCCAGGCGTAGTTCGCCGCGAGCACCGGGAACGTGGCGAAGTTGTCGATCTTGTCGAACAGGTTGCGCGCGCCGAGATCGAACTCGTGATTGCCGAGCACCGCACCGTCCATGCCGGCGAGCGAGAGCGAGCGCATCTCGGCCTCGCCCTTGAACTGGTTGAACACCGGCGCGCCCTGAAAGCAGTCGCCGGAATCGAGCCACAGCGAACGATTCGACGTCGCGCGGATGTGCTTCGCGATCGTGGAGATCCGCGCGATCCCGCCGAACGGAGCGTTCGCGGGAAGCAGGCCGTATCCCTTATCGAACGAGTTCGGGGCGAAGTTATAGGGGAACAGTCGCGAGTGAATGTCGGAGGTGTGAATCAGCGTGAACCGGATGTCCTGACCGACCAGGTTTGGCTGTGGCTTGTCGATCGTGCACCCGGAAGCCACGACGACAGCGAGCAGCGGCGCCACCCTGGCGACGAACAGACGTTGCATCGTGCGGGGTCATAACCAACCGGATGATTTTCAGCAAGTCGCAAGCGGAGCGGGATCATCAACTTGTGCTCTACTCCGCACCCACATGCCGCGCGCGAAGATCGTCTGCACGCTGGGACCCGCCTCGTCGACGCCAGAGAGAATCGGAGAGCTGATCGATGCCGGGATGAGCGTCGCGCGGCTGAATTTTTCGCACGGTAGTCACGAAGATCACGCGAAGATGTTGCACGTGGTCCGCAGCGAGGCAGACAAGCGCGGCAAGGCGATCGCGGTGCTACTCGACCTGCAGGGCCCGAAGATCCGGGTCGGCAAGATCAAGAACGGCCAGATCGAGCTCAAGCCGGGTGCCGAGCTGACGATCACCACCGAGGACATTCTCGGCGACGAGAAACGGGTGTCGACGTCGTACACGATGCTGCCGAATGACGTGAACATCGGCCACCTGATCCTGCTGGATGACGGCTACTTGTCGCTCGCGGTGACCGGTGTCGATGGCCACGAGGTCCGCACGGTGGTGGTCAGCGGCGGCCTGCTGAAGAACAACAAGGGCATCAACCTACCCGGTGTAGATGTCTCCGCGCCCGCGCTGTCCGAGAAGGACCGCACCGATATCGGGTTCGCGCTGCGCCACGGTGTGGACTACGTGGCGCTTTCGTTCGTCCGGCGCGCCGAAGATATCGTGGAGGCAAAACGCCTGCTCACGGTAGATAACGTGTCGATCCCGGTGATCGCGAAGATCGAGAAGCCGCAGGCACTCGAGCGGCTCGCGGAGATCATCGATGTCGCGGACGGCATCATGGTCGCGCGCGGCGATCTCGGCGTGGAGCTCGGACCGGAGAAGGTCCCGCTGTGGCAGAAGCGGATCATCGAGGAGACCAACAAGCGCGGTAAGATCGTGATCACCGCGACCCAGATGCTGGAGTCGATGATCACGCAGCCGCGGCCGACCCGCGCGGAAGCGTCGGACGTCGCGAACGCGGTGCTCGATGCCACCGATGCGCTGATGCTGTCGGGCGAGACCGCCTCCGGCGTGCATCCGATCGAGGCCGTGCGCACGATGGCGCGGATCATCGAGGAGATCGAGAAGAGCGCTTACTACAAGGCGAACATCGAGATCCCCGACATCCAGTTCGCGCATTCGACCAACGCGATCGCGTTCGCCGCGTACACCGCGGCCAAGGTGATGAAGCTGCGAACGATCGTCTCGGTCTCCGATTCGGGCGGCGCGTCACGGCTGATCAGCGAGTACCGGCCGGAGGCGAACATCGTGGCGCTCACCACGGACGAGGTCAGCTTTCGTCGCATGGCGCTGGTCTGGGGCGTGACCCCCGTCTTGATCGGGCCTGCCGCGAGCACCGAGGAGCTGCTCGATCGCGTGGAGGCCACGCTGATCGAACGGAACCTCGCGTTGCCCGGAGAGAACGTCATCATCACGATGGCGGTGCCGGTGGGATCGGGCGTTCAGACCAACGTTCTCAAGATCCACCAGATCCAGCATTGAGCCTACCGTAGGCGAGAACCTACACCTTGCAGCGGGTTGAGCGTAGACGTCAGGCACGCTACCCTTTTTCCGCGGTGGCACAGACTCCAAGACCAACGGACGCCGTCCGGATCGGCCAGGTCTTCCTGGGGAAGTACCGGGTCGAGGCGGTGATCGGCCAGGGTGGCATGGGCGTGGTCTGCGAGGTCACCCACCTCCAGCTGAACCAGCGGCTCGCCATGAAGATGCTGCGGGAGGACGTGCTGGTCGATCCCGAAGCGGTCGAGCGGTTCATGCGCGAGGCGCAGGCAGCGGCGAAGCTGAAGAGCGAGTACGTCGCGAAGGTCACCGATGTCGGTGCGCTCGAGAGCGGCGCTCCGTACATGGTGATGGAGTACCTCGAGGGCCATGACCTCGGCGCGCTGATCGACCAGCGCGGAACGCTGCAGGCTCCTTGGACCTGCGATCTGATGCTGCAGACCGCCGAGGCGCTGTCGGAGGCGCACTCGCTCGGGATCGTTCATCGCGACATCAAGCCGACGAATCTGTTCGTGACCTGGCGGCCCGATGGCACCGCGCTGATCAAGGTCCTCGACTTCGGCATCTCGAAGACCACGCTCGGCACCGACATGCACCTGACGCAGACGCAGTCGCTGCTCGGGACGCCGGCCTATATGAGCCCGGAGCAGATGCGCTCGGCGCGGCTCGTCGATGCACGCACGGATATTTGGTCGCTGGGCAGCGTCATGTACGAGCTGCTCGAGGGGAGAAAGCCGTTCGAGGCCGAGAGCTTCTCCGAGATGTGCGTGAAGGTCGCGGTGGATCCGCCATCGGTGATGTCGCTGACGCCACGGCAGCTGCAGCCGGTGGTGCTGCGCTGTCTCGCGAAGACGCCGGAACAGCGCTACCAGACGATGGCAGAGTTCGCGCGCGACCTCGTGCCGTTCGTGGCCGACCCACACCAGGCCTCGCTGCTCGTCGAGCGCATGGAGCGGATGCTGCGCCGCAGCGAGGGAGCCTGGGAGGGCACGAACACCGGGGTCGGCCCGCACGCGGTGCCCAATCATGTGCGCGAGCTCGGCAGCGCCCCGGTGCGCGCGCCC
Source organism: Myxococcales bacterium (assembly GCA_043753855.1). GTDB lineage: Bacteria > Myxococcota_A > Polyangia > Haliangiales > Haliangiaceae > JABFXX01. Next base: position 20,068 of record JAYUVX010000119.1, read on the forward strand.
TGGCACGGAGGCTCGGAGCTGCACGCCGGCTCGCTGCGCACGCCGACGCCGATGAACGCGGTGCCGCTACCGCGGCCGACCGGGGGCGATCCGTCCGCGCCGGCTAGTGCACCGAGCGAGGCGTTCGGCGCGCCGGCGAGGCGCAGGCGCGTCGGATTCTGGTTGCTCGCCAGCGTCGTGACCGTTGCCGCCGGCGCCGCGATCGCACTGTCGCGCAGCGGTCGCGAGCCCACCTCCGAGACAGCCGCGCCGGCCTCGATTGCACCCGTCGAGACCGCGGCGCCGCCGGATCCGGGCACGTCTGGAACCACCAACGCTGCCACACAACCCGCGAAGCCGGATCTGCCGATCGCACCGACCGCGACCGGTACTGCCGGCGCGACGCCCAGCGCAGGCTCGAACACGGCGATCACCACGCCGAAGACGGCGACCAGGCCCGTGATCAGGAAGCTCGGCACCACCAAGGGCACGACGACCAGGGGCGGCTCGGGGACGGTGAAGCCCGCGGGCAAGGCTGCTGTGAAGCAGACGCCGTCCGAGGAGACCCCAAAGCCCGAGTCCAACTGCGACGTGTATTCGCATCCCCACGGCTGTCCGAAGTAACATCGCGTCATGATCACGCGAGGGGTCGCAGCGCTGCTCGGCGTTGCATTCACCGTCGCCGCGGAGCCCGCCCGCGCCGACACCGACGTGGCGAAGGCCGACAAGTTGTTCGCCGAGGGACGCGCGCTGATGAAGTCCGATCTGCATGCCGCGTGCGAGAAGTTCGAGGAGTCGTTGCGGCTGAACTCGCAGGCGATCGGTACGCTGCTCAACGTGGCGCTGTGTGACGAGAAGCTCGGTCGTACCGCCTCCGCGGTGGCGAAGTTCACCGAGGCACGCGATCGCGCGCGCGAGGGCGGCATGGAGGATCACCGCAAGGCGGCCGAAGAGCGGCTCGCCGAGCTGACGGCGAAGGTGCCGCACATCGCGTTCAAGTTCATCACGCCGCCGATTCCGGGCACCCAGATCGTGGTCGACCAGCGAGTGGTCGCGATGACAGCGATCAGCGAGGTCGCCATCGATCCGGGCGAGCACCCGCTGGTCGTGACCGCCCCCGATCGGCTTCCGTTCCGGATCATCATCAAGATCGCCGACGGTGAGCGTCGCGAGGTCGAGATTCCGGCCCTCGAGGCCGCGGTCCGCAGCTCGCGAACGATCGGCAAGATCGTCGCGATCTCCGGCGGCTCGGCGCTCGCTACCGGGCTCATGATCGGCGTGTTCGCGGATCGCCGCTACGAGCGCGCGTTCGATCAGGGGCACTGCGATCGCACCACGCGCTATTGCGACGGTGTCGGGCAGACGGAGACGGAGAAGGCGCGCACGATCGGGACCGTGGGCACGGTGATCGGTGGCCTCGGTGTCGCCGCCGCTGCCGTGGGTGTCTACCTGTGGGTGCGTGGGACCAAGGAGGCCCGCAGTGCGGCGATCAGCCTGCTGCCTCAGATCGACCCAGCGGGCGTGGGCGTGGTCGCGGTGGGTCGCTTCTGACGGCTGCCCGCGGGGACCGCGGGCTATGATGGTTGGATGAGTGTCCGGCGTGCCGTCGTGATCGTGTGCGCGCTCGCCGGTCTCGCGAGCAGCGATACGCCGCAGCAGCGTGCCGACACGCTGTTCGGAGAAGGCCGCGAGCTGCTGACCGTGAACAAGGACGCCAAGGCCGCGTGCGACAAGTTCGAGGCCGCGATCCAGCTCGATGCGAGCGCGACCGGCACGATGCTGAACCTCGGCCTCTGCTACGAGATGCTCGGCAAGTACGCCAGGTCGATCTACTGGTTCCGCAGGGCGCAGGCGGCCGCCGCCGAGGCGCACCTCGCCGAGTACGAGGACGCGGCGAAGGGTCACACGGTGACGATCTCGCCAAAGGTTCCGTCGGTGAAGCTCGAGCCCTCCGAGGCCGGCGCGCAGATCCAGATCGACGGCAAGCTTGTCGCGCCCACCGAGTACGGCAAGACCGAGGTCGATCCGGGCGAGCACGTGATCGTCGGCACCGCTGCCGGCAAGAAGAAGGTCGTCGAGCACATCGACCTCGAGGAGGGCGAGTCCAGGACGGTCGCGCTCGCCTTCAACGAGGCCGCGGTCGCCGTGTACATCGATCGTGGCGAGGGCCGCCGGCGTGCCGCGATGATCCTCGGCGGCGCCGGCATCGCGGCGATGGCGTTCTCCGGCGTCTACAGCTACCTCGGCAAGCGCGACTGGGATCATGCCAGCTCGATCCAGGAGCAGGACGAGATCGCGGCGCGCGTCCGCTACGTCGGCACCGGCGGGTTCATCCTCGGCGCCGGCGCGCTGGTCGCGGGCGGCATCCTCTACCTCACCGCGCCCGGCAAGGAGCAGGTCTCCGACGGCACCGCATTCGCGCCGACGGTCTCCAAGGACGGCATGGGCCTCGCGTTCGCCGGCTCGTTCTAGCCGCCCGACTCGGGGCCCTGTCGTTCGGTGGCTCTGGTGCGATGCGGCCGAACGTCGAGACGTCCTCGATTGCGCACCTCACCGCCACCGACGTTCAGATCGGCGCACCCAAGAACCCAAGGTACCCAAGCCGAGAAGTTCTTCTGCGGCGCGCGACGGCTCTCGACGACGTTCGAACGGCGTCCAGAAAATCTTCTGCTGGGTTTCTTGGGTTCTTCAATTTCTTGGGTTTGACTCCAGGCGTCGCGTGCACGCTGCACGTCGCGCCCGCGAGATCCTAAGGAGCGTGGACGCCGCGCCGCTACGCGAGGGCGGACTGCACGGCCGCGCGCATCGCGGCACTGGCGCGGATGTCGGCGGTGATGCGCGCGAGGCGGGTGGCGGCTTCGGTCCGATTGCCCTCGGCGGCGAGCACGCGGCCGGCCGCGAGGTTGGCGGCGAGATAGGCATCGGAGTGCACGGGGTGGTTCGCATCGGGCCGCAGGTCGCGCTCGAGGACCGTGCGTGCCTCGGCGAGCTTGCCGGTGCCGAGCAGCGCGGCGATCCGGGTGGACGCCACGCGCAGCTCCCAGCGAACGCGTGGTGCCGCCGGCAGCGCCGACAGCTTGGCCGCGTCGAGCGAAGCCAGCGCCTGCGGCCACTCCGACCGCAGCTCGTGCGCGAACGCCTGGGCGACGAGGTACGGCGCGCGCGCCTTGTCGGCGCGGTGCGTGCTCAGGAACTTGGCGGAGACCGCGAGGATCCGGTCGGCATCACCGTTGTCGATCGCCCGAGCGAGCGCAGCGTTCTGGGTGAGCAAGCGGAACACGAACCAGATCACGAACACGAAGCCGAGGCCGACCGCCATCCAGGCCTTGCCGGTGTTGTCGGTGTCGCTCGTCGACATCAGCACGAGGTACGCGCCGGTCATCCCGATCGGCACGCCCCAGACCTGGAGGAAGCGCCAGGCGGACTCGACCCATGGTGGTATCGTGCTTTCGCTCATGCCGGCAGCTCCCGCAGGTGGCCCGCGATCCGCATCGCCATCTCGAGCGCTTGCTCGTAGTTGAGGCGCGGATCGACGCGGCTCTTGTAGGCGCGCTCGAGATCGATCTCGGCGAGCCCGCGTGCGCCGCCGATGCACTCGGTGACATCCTCGCCGGTCAGCTCGACATGAACACCGCCGAGCCGCGAGCCGAGGCTCGTGTGCAACGCGAAGCTCTGCTCGAGCTCGCTGACGATGTTCTCGAACCGCCGGGTCTTGATGCCCAGCGGTGTGGTCTCGGTGTTGCCATGCATCGGGTCGCAGACCCATAGCACCGTGCGGCCGGCCTGCTGCACCGCCTGGACGAGCGGTGGCAGCTTGGTCTGTACGTTCGCCGCGCCCATCCGGTGAATTAGCGTGATCCGGCCGGGGAGATGACCGGGATCGAGCACGTCGAGCAGGCCGAGCAGCCAGTCGGTGGTCATCGCGGGACCGACCTTGATGCCGAGCGGATTCCGCACGCCGCGGAAGAACTCGACATGCGCGCCGTCGAGCTGTGCGGTGCGCATGCCGATCCACGGGAAGTGCGTCGACAGGTTGTAGTAGCCCTCGCGGCGCGGCACCCGGCGGGTCTGCGCCTGCTCGTAGGGCAGCGCGAGCGCCTCGTGGCTGGTGTAGACGTCCACGCGGCGAAGCACCTCGGACTCGACGCCGGTGATCGCCGAGACGAAATCGAGAGATTCGCGGATCGTCGAGACGATGTTCTCGTACTGCGCTCGTGCGGTGCCCTGCGCGAACGAGACGTCCCAGTACTCGGGGTGGTGGAGGTCGGCGAACCCACCATCGGCCAGTGCACGAATGAAGTTGAGCGTCAGCCCCGCGCGCTCGTAGGCGCGCAGCATCAGTGTAGGATCCGGCTCGCGATCCGCGGCCGTGAACGCGTCGCGATTGATGATGTCGCCGCGGTATGCGGGGAGCGTGACGTTCCCGCGGGTCTCGTTGTCTGCGGAGCGCGGCTTCGCGTATTGCCCGGCGATCCGACCGATGCGGACCACCGGCTTGCGCGTGCCATGGACGAGCACGAGGCTCATCTGCAGCAAGATCTTCAGCTTCGCCGCGATCGGCTCGGAGCGACAATCATCGAAGCTCTCGGCGCAGTCGCCACCCTGCAGCACGAACGCCTCGCCGCGCGCGGCACGCCCGAGCTCGGTGCGCAGATTCTCGATCTCCCACGACGTGACGAGCGGCGGCAGGCGAGACATCTCGTCGACCACGCGCGTTAGCGCATCGGTATCGCCGTATCTCACCTGTTGGGAGGCGGGCTTCTGCTTCCAGCTCGTCGGGGACCACGTCATTCGGGCGGCTCCTGGTTCGTCGGACCTTGCTTGGTCTTCGGTGCGCACTCCACGGGACGGGGACCCTCGAAGTCGAGGCGCTTCACCGTGGGTGAGAACAGCGTCGCGGGATCGATCGCGCCCGGCTTTTTGCGCAGGAAGTCGGCGATCGCATCGCGGATGATCACGTCGGTGATCTTGATCGCGGTCGGCGGCAGCTTGAGCCGGCCGATCAGGCCGTCGCCACCGGAGGCGAGGAAGTCACTGGTGACGAGCTTGTAGGCCTTCGCGTCGTCGAGCGGTTTGCCGCCGACCGATACCGCGAGGTCGAGCTTGCCCGCCTTGCAGCGGCCCTTTGCGGTCAGCCCGCTCCACGACAGGATGCCGCCGCCGCGCTGCATGTTCGTCGAGACCATGCTGCGCAGGTGCGAGCCCTTGACGTCGACGATCGCAAATCGGTTATCGAACGGCATCGCCTCGAACAGCTGGCCGTAGGTGAGTTCGCCTGCGGGCATGTCGGCACGGAGACCACCGCCGTTGGTGAGCGCGACCTGCGCCTCGGGCCGCGCGGCGAGCATCAGATCCGTGAGCCAGTTGCCCTCGGCAGACTCCGCTCCATAGGACTTCTCGATCTTGGCCCTGAGCGTGACACCGAGCTTCTCGTTGCGACGCACGTTGGCCTTCGCGAGTGCCGCTTCGACGATCTGGGTGACCGCGGGATCGGGGATCACCGGCTTGCCCTCGTAGTCGCCCGGCTTGCACTGATCGATCGTGATCGCGTTGTCGATGGTCTCGCCGGCGCACACCGGGTGCGGCTTCTGGATGCGCACGGCGGTGACGCGACCATCGCCCGCGATCCGGATGTCGATCCGACCGAACGCCTTGCCCGACGAGAACGACTCGATCACGGCGATGTCGTTGATCCGGTGCGCGATTCCGGCGTGAGTATGACCGGCGACGATCACATCGACCGCACCCTTCGGCAGATCGCCGATCATCTTGAACAGCTCCTCGCGCTGGTCACAGCTCGACGAGTCGTTCGGATGCTCGAGATCGGTGCACGTGCTCCCGAGGTGAGCGGTCACGACGATCAGCTGGGCGCCCTGCCCGCGCAGCCGCGTGGCTTCCTCGGTGACCGCGATCGCGGTCGGCGGCTTCATCACCAGGCCGACGAAGTTGGCGGGCATCGTCGTGAACGGCGTGGACTCGGTGCTCGCGCCGATGATCCCGACCTTGATCCCGGCCACCTCGATCAGCGTCGAGGCCGGCATGTTCGGCCACTTGATCCGCGCGCCGCTCTCCTTGTCTGAGATGTTCGAGACCAGCATCGGGAACTTCGCTTCGCGCGCGCGAGCCTTCAGCGCGCCGCGGGCGTCGTCCTCGATCGAGTGCGGGGTGGCCGCCGGACCTTCGGGGCCGTAGTCGAACTCGTGGTTGCCCACGGCCGACGCGGCGTAGCCCATCGCGTTGTAGGCGCGGACCACGTCAGCACCTTCGCCGAGGTTGGACTCGAGCGTGCCCTGGAACATGTCGCCGGCGTCGACCAGCAGCACCCCTCCGCCATCGGCCGCGCGGGCCGCGCGCAGGTTCGAGACAAAGCCGGCCAGCAGCGGCAGCCGCTCGAGGGCGCCGTGCAGATCATTGGTTCCGACGATCGAGAGTGTGACCGATCCGGACTTGGGCTGCGGCAGCCGCGGTCCGCGGTCCTGCCTCGCCGGTGGCGACGAGCATGCGACCAGGAGCCCCACGACGACCGGCAGCGATCTCATGGCGCGCACTCTACCTCGGAACCGACGCGACGCTGGCATCAACGGGGGCCGGCGAGCTCTCGCAATCTTCCTCGTCATCCGCCATCCGGGCGAGCGCACGTGACGCGCGTTCGAGCTCCTGATCGCGCTGCGGGGTGACCAGCTCGGAACGCGCGGTTGCGGCGGCGGCATCGAGGTCAAGCTCGACCGACGTGGTGCCATCCCTCCGCACGGTGACGAACGCTTTCCCGCCGCGCTGCAGCCAGCACTCGATCCGGTCGGTCGCGGCGATCACGCGGACCCGCGGTGCGCAGCGAACGCCTTGCGGTACCCCGAGGTCCGCGACCTCGGAGCGCAGATACGCTTCGATCTGCTCGGTGGTGATCACCCGGCCGCGCACGCGCCACTCCCACCCGGCGGGTGTCCACGTCAGATCGATCGGCAGCGCCGTGCCATCAGGAAGCAGCGCGCTGCACGGCGGGACCATTCCGTTGCACGTCGTCACCACGGCCACACCGAGCCGCTCGAACAGAGCGTGATCGATGTTCGCCTCCAGCTTTGTGGGCGGCTCCATCGACGCGTCTCCGCGGCACGCCGCGAGGCAGATCGCCCCAGTGCGGAACCAGTCCCGAGCGCTCACCGTTCGTAGGTAACATGGCGCCCCCCCGGCGGATCTTCTCTGAATAAACCGCGGTAGATTTCGTCCCTCTGGGCACCTAGGAGGATTGGATGCGCGCAAGGCTGTTTCGCTACCTGCTCACCGGTGGGCTCGCCACGGCGACGCTCTCGGGTGTGGCTTTCGCTGAGCCGGACCAACGAAAGAAGGACCGTCGCGAAGAACGTCGCGAAGAACGTCGCGAGGATCGCCGCGAGGACCGCCGCGATCGCGAGGATCGCAGGGACGATCGCCGCGGGCCGTCGACGGCGCCTCCTGCGCTCCGCAACGAGAGGATGTCGTTCCGCAAGGGCTTCGTCTGGGTTCGCGGCAGCTGGGACTGGCAGAACACCAACTGGGTCTGGGTGCCCTCGCACTACGAGGGAGCGCAACCGGGCCGCAAGTGGCGCGAGACGCGCTGGGAGAACCAGAACGGAACGTGGGTCAGGATCGATGGCGGCTGGGACAACGAGGTCGCGTATCCGACCCAGGCTCCGCCGCCTCCGCGCGACGAGCGGTTCGAGCCACGCAGCGGCTTTGTCTGGGTCCGTGGCAGCTGGGACTGGAAGAATAGCAACTGGGACTGGGTCGCCGGTCACTGGGAGCGCGAGCGCGCCGGCAAGCGGTGGCGCGAGTCGCGCTGGGAACAGCGCGATGGTCGCTGGCAGCGGTTCGACGGTGATTGGGATGATGCGCCTGCCTATCCGACCGCTGCGCCTCCGGCACCGCAGGCGGAGAACGTCCAGCCGCGCACTGGCTTCCTCTATGTGCGCGGTCGCTGGGACTGGAGGAATGGTAACTGGGAGTGGGTCGCCGGGCACTGGGAGCGCGAGCGCGCCAACGCGCGCTGGAACGAAGGCCGCTGGGAGCAGCGTAACGGCCGCTGGGAGTGGATCGAGGGCAGCTGGGGCGTCGCGAACAATCCGCCACCGCAGACGTCGCCCTATCCCACGGCGCCGCCACCGCCTCCGCGCGCCGAGCCGATCGATCAGCGCTCCGGCTTTCTCTACGTGCGCGGCCGCTGGGACTGGAAGAACGGCAACTGGGAGTGGGTCGCCGGGCACTGGGAACGCGAGCGCGCCAACGCGCGATGGAACGAAGGCCGCTGGGAGCAGCGCAATGGTCGCTGGGAGTGGATCGAGGGCAGCTGGGGTGTCGTGAACAACCCGCCGCCGCCCCCGCCGCCGCAGAACACGCAGCCTCCTCCGCCGGCGCCGCAGAACGAGAACATCAACCCGAGAACCGGGTTCATCTGGGCGCGTGGTCACTGGGGCTGGAGCGGTGGCCAGTACCAGTGGATCGCGGGTCACTGGGAGCGCGAGATGGCTCGCAAGACCTGGCAGGACGGCCGCTGGGAGCAGCAAGCCAACGCGTGGGTCTATATCGAGGGCGGCTGGCGGTAGTCCGCCGAACCCGATCGAAGTGAGCGAACCCGCCGCGAGAGATCGCGGCGGTTGTCGTTTCGGCGGTCTAGACGTAGCAGCGGTCCAGGAAGCTGCAAGCCGCACTCGCAGGACTACTCGGTCGGCAGCATCTCGATGGCGGGCAGATCGACGTGCACGACGTGACCGCCGATGCCGATGCCGATGCGCGCCTGGGTCATCGCGATCCCGTCGCGGAGCTGCACGACGCTGTCGAACGTGAGCGGCGCGTACTCCAAATCGATCATCCCGAGCTTCATGCGCGCGCGGCGCTGCTGCGGCCGAAGCTCGGCGCGACCAGGTCGTTCGACAGCGTATCCAGTGATCGCCGAGGGCGTTGCCGGCCAGCGTGTCGGTGAGCTGCTGCTCGATCGCCGGCTGCGTGGTGGGAGCCATCGGGCGCAACCGCTCGGACAGCGCGAAGTCATCCGCGCGAACGGCAGACGTCATCGCGAGCACCAGCGCAAGCGCAGCTGCCGGCCCCCATGTTGTCGTTGTCCGCTCCCTCCGCTCGCGGTTCTGTGAGCAGCCGTACCCACCCCGTGCTAATCATCGCGGATGAAGCGCGCCCTGTTCGTGACGCTGACGGCGGCCCTGAGCCTCGTTGCCTGCAAGCAATCCGCGCCGGCGCCGGCACCGCGCACCAGCGACCCGGCGGTCGCACCTGCACCGTCACCGGCTCCCTCGCCAGGAAGCGCCGCGACCGCCGATCCCTGGACCACGCCCGCGCCTCCGAAGCAACCGCTCGCGCACCCGCTGTTCTGGTCGATCGAGAAGAGCGGCATCACGACTTACGCACTCGGCACGATCCACGTCGGCGTCGATGCGGAGTCCCGCATGCCGAAGGTCGTGTGGGACAAGCTCGACGCGGCGAAGGCGTTCGCGATGGAGACCGACCTGTCGGATCCGGCACTGATGAAGATCCTCGAGTGCTCGAACTGCTCGCTCAAGCGCGACCTCGGCGACGCCTACTGGAAGAAGCTCGAGAACGTGGTGACCCCACAGGTCGCATCGAGGATCGAATCGATGAAGCCGATGGTGGCCGCGACCATGATGTCGATGCGCGGCCTGCCGATGACGACGCAGATGGACACGCTGCTGCTGGCGCGCGCACAAAATGCGAAGAAGTCGACCGTGTACCTCGAAGAGGCCAAGGTCGAGGCGGCGATCCTCGAGAAGTGGATGAACGTGAAGGCGGTGAAGTCGATGCTCGACGACGTCGAGGGCAGCGACCGCCACACCAAGGAGATGCTCGACGCGTACATCGCCGGCGACGAGCCCAAGATGATCGCGCTGTCCGATGAGGAGAAGGCACAGGCGCTCGCCCACGGCTACACCGCGGCGGAGTTCGACGCCTCGATGAAGGACCTGCTCTACGGCCGCAACGCCTCGTGGATCCCAGCGATCGAGAAGCTGCATGCGGAGGGCGGTGGGTTCATCGCCGTCGGTGCGATGCACCTGATGGGCCCGCATAGCGTGCTCGAGCTGCTCGCAGCCCGCGGCTACAAGATCACGCGCGTCGTCCCGTAGCTAGGCGCGCGCCCGGAGCAGATCTCCGACGGCTGCCAGCACGGCCGCTGGAATCTCGTGACCGCCGAGGAATGGTTGCCACGAGACCTTGGCGCCCGCAGCGGTCAGCTTGTCGCGAAGGGTCTCGGCCACCGAGAACGGCAGCAGCGCATCATGCTTCCCGTGGGACATCACGATGGGGATGTCCTTCAGGTTCGCCATTCGCGGCGCCCACGCCGATTCCGCGATCAACGTGCCCGACATCAGGATCAGCGCCGAGGGCGGCGTGGGGCGGTGAAGTGCGACATCGAGCGACAGCATCGCGCCCTGGGAGAATCCGCCGAGCACGAGCTGTTCGGCTCTGATCGAGAATCGCGCTTGCAGCTGATCGAGGAACCGCAACATCTGCTCGCGCGCAGCCGGCAGACCATCCGGCAGCTCACTCGAGCGATCGATGCGACCGCCGCCGCGAAGCTCGGCCTCGAGGCGAGCGAGATCGAGCAGCCACCACGCGCGCGAGTCTCCGTACGCGCCGCCGAGCTCGAGCGGTGCCGCGGGGAACACGAACCGCGTCGACGGTGCGCGCGCGCCGAGGTACTGCGCGAGCGCGACCAGATCATCGCCCGGAGCGCCGAACCCGTGGAGCAGGACGACCGTGGTGTTCGCATCGGACGGCCCGACGATCCGCGTCGTCAGGCCTGCGAGGTCAAGCGGTTGCGATGGCACGCGCGGAGCGTACGCCAGGTTGCTACAGACCGCCCGGTCCGCCCGCACCGCGATCAGCGACCGGCGTGTCCTTGCTGTCGCTGTTGTGGCCCGGTGCGCTGAGCTCGTCGCTCATGTCGAGAGGCCGCTCCAGGTCAGCGCCGAACTCCGCAGCATTTGCTTCGAGCGCTTCGAGCCAGTTCTGACCTTCGTCCATCGCGCGGTCATTGTCCGGATGATCGCGGTTGACTGCACCCATTGCGTGCACGCCGTACAGATCGCCGGTGTCATGGATGACCTCCGCGACGTCGACCGAGCTATCGATCTCGAGGAACCGGGAGTCGTCGATCTCCTGGTCGAGAGCCGCCAGGTCGAGCGCTGCCTCGATCTCCGGGTCCGCAGGGATCGACTCGGAGGGTCGCCGCTGCCCGCGCTGGCGGTACTGGAGCGCCAGCGCTGCGACGATGCCACTGCCAAACCCCAGAAGGAACAGCTTGGATGGGAGCTTCATGCTCAACCTCCGAGCACATCGTGTGCCGGATCGTTCGGGTGCGTCGGCACGACTCGCCGGTCGTCGTGCCCGTAAGGGCCCGCACGATCTGCGGGAGGCTTGCTGGCCTCGGTAGCGGTGTCATCCCGTCGACGACGCGCGCATCGGAGCACACACGGTCCGGGTTCACGCCGCAGAGACGACGACGAACACGTAGTCAAAGCTCGCAGCCGCGCCATGGGCCCTTCGCCCGTCGTCTCCCCGCGGCATCGGCATTCGTGCTGAACGAGGCAAAACCGCTCACGCGATTTCGCGCGACGGAGCAATCGAGCGTGGTGTCACCGCTCGCCGCGCGACAAGTGCGAGCACGGAGCACGGCCCAGTCGCCAGCAACGCTCGCCGCGAATCCGCCGAGGTTGTAGTTGTACGAGTCGCCAAACAGCCCCAGCTGACCTTGCCCGCATCGACCTCGGCCTGGGATCCGGGGCGGCGAGCCCGCAGAACCAGTGGGTATCCGGGTCACGACAGCGGCGACGATCCCGATCGAGCGCCGTGTCGAGGTGAACGCCATCGGCACCGTTATCCGCGCGGTGCAGACAGGTGTCACACGCATCGCCGCGATGATCGAGATCGTGATCGCGCTGGTCGGGATCCACGACGTTCGGGCAGACGTCCGCGACATCGTTGATGCCATCCCCATCGGTGTCTCGCGTCGAGTGGGCGACCGGATCGACAGCCTCCGAGAACCCGCAGGCGCCGAGGAGGACTAGGAGAACGGACGCCCTCATGCGAGCCGATTCTGGGACGGCTCCTGCTACCCTGTCACCATGAACCGTCGGCCCGCGAGCGGAGAGCTGACCCGCCGAGACTGGGTCCGCCTCATGGGTGCGGGCACCGCGGCCCTCTCGCTCGGCGGTTGTGGCGACGATCTGACGCCGGATCGCGATGGTGGCGTCGCCGTGCTCGAGCCGTGGGCCGAGGGCTTCCTGGTCGCGGTGTGGGCCGCACGTGGCGATCACGTGCACGTCGTCGTGCGGCAGGCGAACGTGATGGTGATTCTCGTCGAGGTGCCACTCACCGCAGGGCTGGGGTCCGTGGACATCCATGGCCTCGAGCCCGACCACGCCTACGAGGTGACCACGTTCTCGGCGGTCGGGCCGATCGGCCCCAACCGCGTGCGCACTGCGCCGCGCGACGATGATCGTCGGCCGGTGCGGATCGCGGTGTCCGCGGACTTCGATCCGAACCCGGAGTTCGACAGCCCGCTGATCGACAACCTGCTCGATACGGCACCCGACCTGTTCGTCTCGCTCGGCGACTTCCCGTACACCGACAACGGACCGGTCGCGAAGACCGTCGGCGAGTACCGACAGCGGCACATCGATCTGCGCACGGCACCCGCGGGTCGCCGGTTACTCGAGGGCGTGGGCATCCGGGCGATCTACGACGACCACGAGTTCCACAACGACTGGAACCCCGCGTTCGTCACCGCCGAGCCCGATCGCTACGCCGCCGCGATGCAGGTGTGGGACGAGATGTTCCCGGTGCGCGATGCGGTCGGCGAGATTCGCTATCGCAGCTGGCGGTGGGGCGCAAACGTCGAGGGCTTCCTGCTCGACTGCCGGCGGTTTCGCAGCATCAACGCTGCGCCCGATGACGTCGCGAAGCACATGCTCGGCTCCACGCAGCGCGCGTGGCTCGTCGACGGGCTCGCCGACAGCACGGCCACGTTCAAGCTGGTGTTCACGAGCGTGCCCCTCGATTTCGGCAACGGCGATGATTCCTGGAGCTCGTTCTCCACCGAACGCGCGCTGCTGCTCGATGCGCTCGTCGGGATCCCGGGCATCGTGTTCGTCACCGGGGACCAGCACTACTTCGCGGCGCATCGCCATGCTCACGGCGTGCGCGAGTTTCAGACCGGTCCGCTCGCGCGCGGTCTTGGTCCGTTCGGCCCCGCCGGACCCGGCGTCCTGTTTCGCCACGCCGGCTACAACGCCGGCTTGTTCGAGATCTATGACGACCGCATCGAGGTCACCGGACTCGGCGCGGACGGAGAGCACTTCTATACCGAGACCTTGACGGTCGCTGACCTGACGCCCCGGTGAACGCGGCGACTGGTACGATGGTCGTGTGACGCGGGTGCGCTCGAATGGGAGTGGCTTGACCGAAGGGCCGCGCAATGCCTCGGGGCGTACCTATCTGGCCGCGTTCGCACAGCTCCACGAGGTGGCCGATCCGGAGGAGCGCAAGCGAGTCGCGCGGCAGGGTCTCGCGATGCTGGCGCAGATCGCCGAGCGCGAACCGGCGCCGCTCGAGGGACTGAGTGCGGATCAGCTGCTGCTCGCGGTACGCATCACCCTCGGCGACGGCATGCTCGCAGAGCTCGAGTGGCTGTCGCCCGCCGCCGGTGCGATCGCGATGTTCGAGCTCGCGCAGGCGTTGCCGCCCGGCCCCGAGCGCCGCGAGCTCGGCCGCCGCGTGTTGATCCGGCTGCGCGAGGCAGATCGGGAGACCTTCGTGCGGCTGGTGATCGCACTCGCACGCTCGGCGCCGAAGCTGCTCGCGAGCGATGGCCTGCGCGCGCGTACCGAGGTCGTACTGTCGGCGCCGCTCACCGCGCCTGGCGCGATCGGCGAGCTCGCGCTCGGGCTGCTCGCACAGCCCATGCTCGCGGCGAGCTGGGTCGAAGTGCCGGCGATGGGTGCGCTCCCCGGCCGCCGGCTCGCGGCGCGGATCCTGGCTCACGGTGCACGCGAGGCGGTGCGGCGGCACGATGCCGGTGACCGCGGCGGCGTTGCCGTGATGGCGCGTCCCGGGATTCGCGCCACCCTCGATCGCGTGCTCGGGGATCGCGAGGCGCTGGTGTGGCGGTTCGCCAGCATCGCGCGCGGCTTGCTTGCACACGTGGATTCAAGCCTCGCCGCGGACATCGATCGCGAGCTGCGTCCGAGCTCGTCGTCGACGGAGCTGCGGCGTGCGGCGGCCTCCGCGGCCGCGGCGCTCGAGCGCGGTGGGGCGGCGACCCGGTGGGAAGCCGTGATCATCGATCGCGCCGGCAAGGATCCCGGTGTCGCGCGCGGTGCGCTGCTCGGCCTCGCGGGGCTCGCGCTGAGCGCTCCGCAGGATGCGGACTCGCTCGCGCATCGGCTGATCCTGCGCGCTCCGCTCGATGGCGCGGAGGCGCTCGCGGACCTTCGCCGCGAGGAGCGCGCACCGCTCCTGCCCAGCGCTACCGCGAGCGCGATCGCGTGGACGCGCGACCAGATGAAGGCCCAGGCCGCCACCGGGGATGACGGCACGTGGGCGCTGATGGAGGCGCTCGAGCTCGAGCTCAGCGGTCGCTCGCGGAGCGATGGTCTCGCGGTCCCGCTGGCCGAGGCGCGGACCGCGCTCGATGCGGGAGACGTCCAGGCGGCGTTGCGCCACGCGCGCGAAGCGGTGCACGAGATCGTGGCTGCGGCGGAGTGGCTCGGCGAGGCGACCGACGACGAGCCGGTCGATCGCCGACACTCGATGCGGCTGCTCCGCGACCTCGATCGCGAGCTGCTCGCCGACAACACGCTCACCGCGGTGATCGCACTCGCACCGGATCGAGACCCCGCACGTGCCTCGCTCGCCGACGCGCTCGGCCAGATCGAGGCGGCGCTGCTCACCCAGGAGTCGCGGCCCGAGAGCGGCGCGGTCGCGCACGTGGGCCTGCGGATCGCCCGCCTGCGCGCCCTGGTCCGGCTGCTCGACGGCGTGCGGAAGACCGGCGAGGCCGACCTGACTCCGCGGCTCGCCGTCGTGCGCCGGCTGATGGCGCGCGCGGCGACCGATCAATCGCCGTTGCGCCGCGCGGTGTGGGCCGCGCTCACGCGCGCCGGCGATGCGCTGCTGCGCGACGACCATGCGGAGATCACGGATCTGCTGCTGACGTGGACCTGCGCGTTCCCCGAGGACGACTTCGCGATCGTCTGCGAGGCCTCGATGATCCCCGAGGTGGGCGCGGCATTCGCTGCCTACGCGCGGCTCCAACAGGCCACCTGGGCGGCAGCCGATCCGGACGATCGCGACGCGATCCGCGCGATGTTGGAGCGGCTCGCCGAGCTCGCGGATGCGCTGCCGCCCGAGCAATCGCCGCGCGTCGAATCGGTACGACTCGCGCTGGCGCGGTTCGGCAACATGATGTCGCGGCTGGCGCTGGCGTCGAGTCAGTCGTCGCTCGCGCACGGTACGTTCGATGCCCTCGCGGTGGAGCTCGCCGCGCTCGCCCGCCGCAGCTTCGGCGCGCACCAGCGGCTCGGACTGATCATCGAAGATCGCGCCGTCGAGCTCGAGACGGTGACCCGCGCGCTCGATGGAGCGCTCGTGCGCGATCCCGCGGCGCTCGACGAGGCGATCGCGATCGTCATCGAGACTTCGCGAGCCGCCTTGCCGCTCGCGCTGTCGGCGGCGCTCGAGCGCATGCTGCTGTGGCTCGCGCACCGGCCGCGCATCGAGGGCACGACCTCGACGACGCCACTCGCGGTGATGCTGCCGAGTTGGGTCCCGCTATCACGGCTGATCGGCGGATTTCACGTGGTGCGTCCGCTCGGTCGTGGTGCCGGAGGCTCGGTGCTGCTCGCCGTCCGCGCCGAGGACAAGCTGCACGCGGATCGCGAGCTGGTGGCGCTCAAGGCTCCCGACTACTCCGCCGCGGCGCGCAACCTCTCCGAGGCCGAGTTCGAGGCGCTGTTCCGTGAGGAAGCGGGTGCCCTGCTCGCGTTGCCGACGCACAAGAACCTGGCGCGATTCATCACCTTCGATGCGGCATCGCAGCCCAAGCCCGTGCTGGTGATGGAGTACGTGCGCGGCACCAACCTCGAGCGGATGTTCGAGCTTCGCCAGCTCGACATGCGGCTCGCACTGCGCGTGATCGACGATCTGCTCGCCGGTCTCGAGGCGATGCACTCGGTCCAGATCGCGCACCTCGACGTCAAGCCGGCGAACATCGTGCTCCGTGACAAGACCGGCGAAGCGGTGCTCGTCGATTTCGGCCTTGCCGGTCGCAGGATTCGCACTGGCTGCGGCAGCCCCCACTACGGCGCGAACGAGGTGTGGGCCGAGGGCGGTGCGGACCGCGATCAGCCGTTCGGCGCGGATGTCTATGCCGCCGGCTGCGTGGCCTTCGAGCTGCTCACGGACGCCGTGCTGATGCGCGGCGATACGGTCCAGGCCGTGATCACCGAGCAGTTCTCCGAACATCCCGGCCATGCGGTACTCGCAGAGCTCGACAAGCAGCCGCGGCTCGCGTTGCTCGGCCAGCTGCTGCGCGCAGCAGTGGCGCGCACCCCGAGGAAGCGTCCTTCGATCACCCGGCTGCGTGCCGGGTTCGCGGCGATCGCCCCCGAGCTCGCTCTGATGGGCTGGCCCCTCGAGCTCTGAGGTGTGCTACCCCCGATCCATGCGGTGGTTCGCGTCCCTCGTCGTGCTCTGCCTGCTGGCGGGCAGCGGGGCGCCTCCACGTGCGGAGGTCCGCGCGCCGTATGGTCCACAGCGCCTCGCATCGGCCGACGCTGTAGCCCCGCTGGTGTCGTCGCGACGCGGCGGCGCCGTCACGCCCGACGTACGGCTCGCGGTGTTCACCGTCACCCCGGTCGCCCTCACGATCGTCGCGCCTGCGCAGACCGTGCTGCCAGCGTCGCGTGGACCGATCGCACAGCCCCTCGCGGGAGCTCCTCGGAGCTACTCGGCGCGTGGTCCTCCCGACGGTCCGCTCGCCGGCGGCATCACCCGTTCGTAGAACCCGGCGTTCGTAGAACCCGGTTCGAGAGAACCCAATGCCCGCCCGCGGTCGCGTGCGGGTGCCGGAGCTATTCATGTCCAATCATCCCGAGAACCACCCGCCGCAGACCTGGGCGGGACGCCACGCAGGTAGCATCATCGGAGCCGTGTGCTTCGCTCTGCTCGGAATCGTCATCGCCGCACAGGCAGGGTGTTGAAGTGGCCAACCCGTTCGTCATTGGCGCCGCGCTCGCGCGCGCCAAGCTCACGCTGACCTGCCGGCACTGCGGCTTCGAGAAGACGGTGCCGAGCAAGCCGGCGCTGGTTCGCGTGTGTCCGCGCTGCAAGAGGCAGTATCCGGCCCCACCGAGCAAGCGCCGGAAGTAGCGTGAACGGTTCGCGAGCTCTCATCGAGCTGGTCGTGGTGCTCGGAACCGCGGCGGTGATCACCGTCGTGTTCCAGGCGCTCCGGCTGCCGGTGGTGCTCGGCTACGTGCTGGCCGGACTGCTGATCGGTCCACACGTGCCGGTGCCGCTGGTAGCGAGTCCCGCGCTGGTGCACGTCCTCAGCGAGCTCGGCGTGATCCTGCTGATGTTCACGGTCGGAACCGAGCTGAGGCTCTCGACGATCGCGCGCGTGGGTGTGCCGGCTGCGTTGACCGCACTGTTCGAGGTCGCGCTGGTGATCGTCGCCGGGACGCTGGTGTGCCGTGCCTTGGGCTTCGCCTCGATCGAGGCGCTGTTCGCGGGGGCCTGCCTCGGCATCTCGAGCACGATGCTGGTCGCGAAGGCGTTCGAGGAGCGCGACTGGAAGGGCGGCTTCACCGACATCGTGTTCGCGATCCTGGTGTTCGAGGATCTGATCGCGATCGTGTTGCTCGCGATCCTCACCGGCGTTGCCTCCGGCTCGGGCCTCGACGCCCCCGAGCTCGTGCGCACGCTCGGCCGGCTCGGCGGGTTCCTCGTGCTGCTGCTCGTCGGTGGATTGATCGTCGTTCCACGCGCGGTCCGGTTGATCGCGAAGCGCGCGCGGGGCGAGACCGTGCTGATCGTCTCGCTCGCGATCTGCTTCGCTACCTCGGCGCTCGCGAATCACGTCGGCTACTCGGTCGCGCTCGGCGCGTTCATCGCGGGCGTGCTGATCGCCGAGTCCGGCCACGGCCACCAGGTGTTCGAGCTCGTGAGGCCGTTCCGCGACGTGTTTGCGATGGTGTTCTTCGTCTCCGTCGGGATGACCATCGAGCCTGCCCAACTGGGGTACGAGGCGCCGACGATCCTGCTGCTCACCGCGGTGGTCCTGCTCGTCAAGCCGGTCGGCGTCGCGCTCGGCGTGTTCTTCGGTGGGCACGGCGTACGACCGGCGGTGCGCGCCGGGATCAGCCTCTCGCAGATCGGCGAGCTGTCGTTCGTGATCGCCGGCATAGGCGTCACCAGCGGCGTCGCCCGGCCGTCGCTGCTCGCGATCGCCGTCGGTGTCTCGATCGTGACCACGCTCACCTCCGGCTTCATGATCGCGCGCTCCGATGCGGTGGCCGGCGCGGTCGCACACCGACTCCCCGACCGGGTCGCGATGTTCGAGAGCTTCTACGAGGCGTGGCTTGGCCGCCTGCGCACGCGCCCCGAGACGCCGTGGCGCCGGCTGCGCCGCCCCGTGCTCGTGCTCGTGCTCGACACCGGCATCCTCGTCGCGATCGTCATCGCGGCGGCGACCGGCGCCCCCCTGCTCGCCACCGAGGTCGGCCTCGTCGGCCTCCCCGCGCGGATCGCGATCGTCGCCGCGGCCGCGGTGATCTCGACGCCGTTCGTCGTCAGCCTGGTCCGCCGCGTCGTCGTGATCTCGCGGATCCTCGCGCTCGAGGTGATCCCCGCACGTGAAGAGGTCGCGCGGGACCCTGCGGTGGCCCCGGTCTCCCTGGATCTAGGGCGGGCTCCCCGCCGCTCGCTGATGATGATGTTCGAGATCGGCCTCGGCCTCGTGGTCGCGGTGCCGCTGGTCGCTGCGACCCAACCGTTCGTCCCGGGCGGTCCGCTCGTGATCCTGTTCATCGTGGTCGGCCTGATCGTCGTGGCTCACCGCTCGCTGCGCGACTTCGATGGTCACGTGCGTGCCGGTAGCGAGATGCTCCTCGAGCTGATGCGTCAGCCCGAGGCGCCGCTCGCGAGCGTCGAGACGGTGCTCCCCGGCTTCGGCGATCTCGCCTCGATCACGATCGGCCCCACGTCGTCCGCCATCGGACGCTCGCTGGCCGAGCTCGATCTCCGCGCGAGGACCGGGGCCACGGTGCTCGCCATCGCGCGCGGCCAGGAGACCGGGCTCGCCACGCCATCTCCGACCGAGCCGCTCCGGGCCGGCGATGTCCTCGCGATGGCAGGCTCCTCGGAGGCGATCGCGTCAGCGCGCGTACTGTTTGATGAATGCGCGATCCTCGAACCCCGGCATCGCGACGTCAGGTAGCTGCCCCGCCTACGCGGTGACGCGGTATCGTGCTCGCATGGTGACCAAACGCGAAGACACAGGTGAGGTCGTGATGAAGAAGCCCGCCAGGTCACCGCGCGGCTTCCCGTGGCGCCTCTGGTTGTTCGCGATCTTCATGAC
This sequence comes from Myxococcales bacterium, assembly GCA_043753855.1. Classification (GTDB taxonomy): domain Bacteria; phylum Myxococcota_A; class Polyangia; order Haliangiales; family Haliangiaceae; genus JABFXX01. Next base: position 39,686 of record JAYUVX010000119.1, read on the forward strand.
CGCAGGGGCCGTCGCGGGCGCCTACCTCACGTGGCACTACCGCAGCCAGGCGATGACCGCGGTCGAGGGTCACGACGAGTGCCAGAAGACCCTGGCAGGAACCACCGGCGCGATCGCGGACAAGCAGAAGATCGGCGAAGACGCGAGCAAGCGCGCCACCAGCTGCGAGGCCGAGCGCGTGAAAGACGCGGCCAGGCAGAAGCAGCTCGAGACCCAGCTCGGTCAACTCTCGACGAACCTCAACGCCTCCAAGGAGGAGCTCTCCACCCTGCGTGCCCAGCGTGCCGAGACCGAGAAGCGGATCGCCGCGATCGAGGACATCCAGAAGCAGTTCGCAAAGATGATCGACACCGGCCAGCTCAAGGTGACCGCGCGCCGCAACAGCCTCGTGATCTCGCTGCCCTCCGAGGTGCTGTTCCCCTCGGGTAGCGCGGACGTCTCCGAGCAGGGCCAGATCGCCATCATCGAGATCGGCGTGACCCTCAAGAAGCTCACCGACCGCCGCTTCCTCGTCGTCGGCCACACCGACGACCAGCCGCTGAAGAACAGCGTCTTTAAGGACAACTGGGAGCTCTCCACCGCGCGCGCCCTCAACGTGACGCGCACCCTGGTCAAGGCCGGCATGGACCCCAAGAACCTGATCCCGGCCGGCGCGGGCGAGCACGATCCGCTCGGCAAGGACCGCGCGAAGAACCGCCGCATCGAGATCGCGCTGCTCCCCGCGATCAACGAGCTACCGCCGCTGCCTGCGTCGCTGCAGGCAACGGAGAAGTAGTCGGGGACGGTTTCAACTTGCGCAACTACCGATCCGTAACGCCTCGAATTCTCTGGGGGGCTCGGGGACGGTTTCACACTTGGACAACGAACGATCGGCAAGTACAAGGACTCGTTGGTGGAGCCGGTGGTAGCATGCGCTACGAACGACCCGCGGCGGCAAACGCTGGCGACGGTCACAGCGTCCGCTATGACCGGTCGTGGCTGCGTCAGCGGCTCGCGACGGCCCACTCGCTCGCCGACGTGAACGCGACGTGCTCGCGGTCGAGGTGCCACACTCGACGTGATTCGCCGAGCTGGTGAGCGTGTCGGTCGAGTGCGGCGTTGATGCTGTTCGCCCACAAGCTCACGCTGATGGCCGGATCGTCGCCATTCCAAACATCGACTCCGTAGTCGACGGGGCGATCGTCGGCCCCGATGTGGCTGGCGAGCTCTGCCCCGATCAGCGGCGCGGCGCCGAGACCGGGCAACGCCTCGCACGCGAAGCCCATCGCGACGAGCGCGGAGCGTGCCCGACGGGGCTCGCGCGGCGACGCCCTGAACGGCTCGTGGATCGCGCCGGCGCCCGCGCGCAGCCAGCGCTCGAGGGATGCGGCGTCGAGCACACGATCGTCCTGCGCGAGCCCGAGCTCGGCGGCCAACACGACGGCCTCCGGATCGAGCGTGCCCGGGAACAGCCGCGCGTGGAGCGCTGGATCGATCGCATTCATCCCGGTGATCGCCGGATCGCGGACCTCGCCGGTAACAATTCCCCCCGCGCGCACGCCGACGACGAGGTGATCGACCTTTGCCGCCTTCTCCGCGACGTGGACCTCGTACAGCTCGCACGCCGGCTGCACGACACGAAGGTACGCGTCGGCCGGCTCGCCGATCGTGTGGCCTCGCTCGCACAGCCGGTCCGCGGGTAGCCGACGAGGCCGTCAGCACCGCCGAGCCGAAGCTTCGCCATATCGAGCCGGTATCATGCGGCCGCGGCTGCGGTCCAGGCGCAACTGTGACGCCTGGCGCGGCCCAGCGTAGCCCCCTGTCGTCCAGGGTACGGGCGGTGGCACGGCGCGCGAGCTGGTTCGTGCTGGGGACCCCGCGGCAATCGATCCGCCCGTACTTGCGTTAGCCTTGCTGGAGTAGCCAGGTTTTCGGAAACCGCACCGCGAGCGGCTGGTAGCTCTCGGGCGTCTTCCACATGAAGTCGTGGCCCTCGAGCTGCTTCCAGCCCGGGAACGATGCGCCCGACGAGAACGGATCGACGAGCCACGTCTAGTCATCACAACCCACAGCGATGCGGGAGCTCACCTCCGCCGGTCATCGCGAGCACGTGGCACGCAGCTCGCGAGAGTCAGCGAGCACGCAGGTTCCACGGCGTGCGCTGTCGCCGACACCTGGACCCCGACGACCGCAACAAGCTCGGCGACGGACGGCAGCCCGCCCGTAGCGCACGTCGAGGTGCACCCCTTCGGCGCGCTCACCCGGGCGCCGTGCTTCACAGCGACGGTCGGCAACGCTCGACGAGCGCGAGCGCCTTCGGATCGTCCGCGCCGTGTGATTCGAACGAGTGCTAGCTCGACCCGATGCTGTCGTCGCAGGACCAGCGGCTCGATGCGCCTGTGGTCTCCGTGAAGCGCTACTTCATCAGCGCGCCGATTAGCGAGAGCACGTCGGACTCGGCGATCGAGCCCTTGACCTGCAGCTCGTCGGCCGCGGAGGTGACGGTCATCGCCGAGAGCACGGCCTTGAGGTTCGGCGCGAGGCCCGGACTCGCGGCGAGCGTGCTCAGCTCGTTCTGTGCCTTGTCGGCGGCGGCCTTCGCGCTCGCGGCGCTGTCGAGCTGGACGTGGAGGTCGCCGGCGATCTTGCCGCTCGCGAGCGTCACCGCGCCGTAGCCCAGCTTCATCTTGGTCTTGTCGTCGAGATCCTTGGTCACCGCGGAGACCGCCCACAGCGCACCGCCGGCGTTCACCTTGGTCATCGGCCTGGCGACCTTCGACTTGCTGAGGCCCTTCACGCCGCTCCACGCGGCCAGGTCGGCCTTGTTGGTGATCTCGAGCGGCAGGACGAGGACGTTGGTTCCGATCCAGCTGAGGAATACGGTCTTGTCCCCGAGGGTGAGCTCGTTGATCCTGCCATCGGCCTTCACCGCGACCTTGGTGTCCTTGCCGTTCGCCTTGGCCATGGCCTCGAGGCAGCTGACGATCTTTGGCTGGTCGAGGCCGTCGACCGCGATGTAGATCGCGCCGTGCTTCTGCGTGTCGTCGGTGCCGAACACGACGCCCTGGACGACCTTGAGGGGATCGAGGTTGCAGCCCGCTTTGATCCGATCGAGCCCGTCCTTGAGCTCCGGCTGCTGCGCGAGCATCAGCGGGAACGCCATCGAGAACAGCGAGGACCGAGTGAGCTGCACGAGATCGAGGCCGACCAGGACAGTGGTGTCCTTCGGCAAGTTGGCCCTGGCAGCGGTCCATGCCGCGCCGGGAGCCGCGGAGGCGCTGAGCGGCAGCAGCGAGACCGCAGCAGCAACGACGAGCGAGCGGAGTACAACCATGGAAGAAGTCTAGCAGCAGCTAAAGATCGGTCACGGGCAATGCGTCGCGCTGAGCGCGAACGAATCGAAGTAGAAGCTCGTAGGTTTCGACAAGTCATTGCTCGACGTCATCCGCAGCCGGATGGTCTGGCCGGAGAGGTTCTGCGTGAACGTGTGATTGATCGCGGTCCAGATCGTCGTCGGCGTGAGGTTCGAGAATGAATTTATCGTGACGATCGGCGTCCCAGTGGTCTGCGTCACCGCGAACGTAGCGGTGTCGTAGACGCTGGTACCGGTCTCGGCCGTGCGGACCTCGTAGAATCCCGTGAGGACGAGCTGGGTCGTGCCGGCGGGGATCGCGACGTCCTGATACAGCACGTCGGTCACGCTGCCACTCGGCGCGACGATACCGCCGAGCCACACCTTGTAAGGAGCGCTCTGCTCCGCGATGCCATCCTGATCGGTGATCAGCGGGTAAGCCAGATCGATCACGGTCTGCGTCCAGCCGGTTCCGACGGGCGTGAGATCGAGCACCGGGTTGACGAGGAGCTGCGTGGTCTGTGGCACACAGGCATCGGGGGCCGCATCGACCATCGCGTCGGGTGCAGCATCGAGCTGGACGAATGCATCGAGCGGAGCGTCGTGGGGGACGAACGCATCGGGCAACCCAGGTGTGGAGTCGACCACGGTGCCATCGACGGCCGACGTGGCGTCACCCTGGCCGATCGCACTCGATCCGCGGGCACAACCTGCGGCGACGAGCACGGCGATCAGGGACCACTTCATCTCCGCAATATCGAGCCGGGAGGCCCCCGAGATCAATGACGATCTGGGGGGGCCTCCTAAGCCCCAGGCCGGCTGCGGGGTTACACCGCCGTCCCGGCGATCTCGCGCCGGGCCGCAGCGGCAGCGGGGCGCCAGCCGCCACGCCAGACCCGCCACCAGAACAGGCTGGCACCGACGACGATCTCGACCGCCAGGCCGATCCAGCCGCCGACCGCGCCGAGGCCCCACACCACTCCAAACAGGTACGCGAGCGGAGGTGTGGTGAACCACGACGTGGCCATCCCGACGACCGCCGCGTACCTCACGTCGCTCGCTCCGCGGAGGATGCCGCGGGCGATGACGTTGGCCGCGTCGGCGACCAGGAACGCGAGGCTGACGTGGATGAGCATCGTGGCGCGCGCCGCGAGTGCCGCGTCACCGGCGGCCATCGCGTGTGCGATCGAGCTGCCGAGCACTGCATACAAGACGCAGCACACCGACGCGTAGCCCGCACCGATCGAGAGCGCACGCCTCGCCACGAACGGCACCAGATGATCCTTGTTCGCGCCGACCGCTTGACCGACCAGCACTGCCGCGGACTCTGCGAGCGCATGCGCCGGCAGGAACGAGACATTCACCAGATGGAGCACCATCTGATGTGCCGCGCCGTCGACCGCGGACATCCGCGCGACCAGGACCGTCAGGATCAGGAACGATCCGACCTCCATCACGAACTGGAGACCGTTCGGAACCCCCTGGGCAAATACGGCCCGGACCGCCTGCGGGCGCCAGCGCAGCGCGCGCAGCTGACCGCGCATCGGCCACGCCAGCACCGCGGTCTCGGTGAGGTTTCCGGCGATCGTCGCCAGCGCCGCGCCCTGCACGCCCCAGCCAAGGCCGAGGATCAGCACGCAGTCGAGCGCGATGTTCACCGCATTGCCGGCGAGCGACGCGCGCATCGGAGCGCGCGTATCGCCGACGCCATAGCTCGCCTCGCGGAGCGCCGCGTAGACCAGCACGAGCGGCGCACCGAGCGAACGGATCGCCAGGTACTGCGCCGCGAACTGCCCGGCGCGCGGCGACGCGGATAACGAGGTGAGCAGCGGCGCGATCAGGTGACCGGCGAGCGTGGCGAACGCCCCGAGGACGGCCGCCAGGACGAGCGCCGCACCGAGCAGCTCCGGGATCCGATCGCGACGCTGCGCACCGACGGCCTGTGAGACCAACGTCTTCGCGCCGCGCAACAGGCCGATGCCAAAGCAGACCAGCGCAAATCCGACGACACCCGCCAGGCCAACGCCCGCGAGCTCGTCGGAGCCGACCTGCGCGACGAACGCGGTCGACGCCAGGGTCATGGTGGAGAACGACAGCATCGAGACCGTGATCGGCCATGCGAGGCGCAACAGCTCGCGGCCGGGACGCTCGGTCCAGGTCAAGGATGATGAGATCGACGCGCTTGGTTCCAACGCAGCAGACATACGACGGCCTCGCGAACGCACGCGGCGCCCGCATCAAGGGACAGATGCTTCAGGTGGGCCCGTCGTCGTGCCGAAACGAAAACAGGCTCCAGGGTTAGTGGAGCCCGCGGCAGGGAGGGAGGGAATCTCGGATCAGCGTTCCGAGCCTCGCGCACCGCGGGCCATGACAAGCACGACGCACGCACGCGTCGGCTGGCACATGTGGCGGATGGCGGTGCTCATCGAAACAATCTCCTGAGCTGAATCTACGCGCGCGCGTTCGAGGAACGCAAGGATCGTCTTCGCGGCGTGACAAAGAAGTGCGATCGAACGCGATCAGCCGTGCGGCCGGTACGTGATCGTCGCCCGCTCGCAGCTGCGCACGCTGGCAGGACCCGGCTGCGCCGCGAACTCCCAGTGCATCGCATCCGCCATCACGGAGTCATCGAACGCCGCGAGCGTCGAGCTGCGCAGGACCTCGACCGAGCTGACCCGGCCCCCCGGGGCCACGCAGAGCTTGACCTCGATCGATGCCGCATCGCCGAGCTCGGCTCGGATCTGATGAGCGACGCGATCGGCGCTCGGGAGGCGCGGATCGATCGCGGCCGGGACCACGCGGGTGCCATCCGCGTGAGGCACGAGGTCGAGCCGCACACGCGATCCGGCGCGCGCCTCACGGTCCAGGGTAGCGGTTCCAGTGGTGGCGCAGGCACCAAGCAGCATCGCGGACATCAGGACGGTCTTCATTGGTGGCTCCTCGTCAGAGCCTCCCCTTCGCGGAGGACTACGCATACACGTGGCGTGCCAGACGAACGACACCCCAAGCCGTTGATCCCTGTGGAATACGGCGTACCTGCGTCAGGTCGCAGGGACGTCCCGCGACCTGCCGGGACGGGAATTTGACGGCGGGCCGACCTGTTGACACGCCGCCCGACTGGGGCTTTCCTCCACCACCAAAATACCGCCATGTCCGATCGCCTCACCGAAGACGTCACCAAGTTTCAGGGCCGGTTCAACTCCCTCAAGGCCGAGGTCGGCAAGGTCCTGGTCGGCCAGGACGAGATGCTCCACCGGCTGATGCTCGGTCTGCTCGCGGGCGGCCACGTGCTGCTCGAAGGCGTGCCCGGCCTCGCGAAGACCCTCGTCGTCAAGACGCTGGCCGATGCGATCAACGGGACGTTCTCGCGGATCCAGTTCACGCCCGACATGCTGCCCGGCGACGTCGTCGGCACGCAGATCTACAACCCGCGCGAGGGCTCGTACACGGTCAAGAAGGGACCGGTGTTCGGCAACTTCATCCTCGCCGACGAGATCAACCGGGCGCCCGCCAAGGTCCAGTCCGCGCTGCTCGAGGCGATGCAGGAGCGCCAGGTCACGCTCGGGGACCAGACGTTCCGGCTCGCCGATCCGTTCCTCGTGCTCGCCACGCAGAACCCGATCGAGAGTGAGGGCGTGTACCCGCTGCCCGAGGCGCAGCGAGACCGCTTCCTCATGAAGATCGTTCTGGGATACCCGTCACCGCTCGAGGAAGTCGAGATCGTCCAGCGGGTCGGCGTGTCGATCCCGATCCCGAATCAGGTCGTCACCGTCGATGAGGTGATCGCCCTGCAACAGGCCGCAGACGCCACCTACGTGGATCGCAGCGTCCTCGAATACGCGGTCAATCTGGTCCTGTCGACCCGCACCCCGGAGAATTTCGGGCTGGCCGACCTGAACCCGTACATCGAGTTCGGCGCCAGTCCGCGCGCCAGCCTCGGCCTCGTGCGGGCCGCCCGCGCCATCGCCCTGCTTCGGGGCCGCAGCTACGCCATCCCCCAGGACGTGTTCGACGTGGCCCCCGAGATACTTCGGCACCGCATCGTCCTCTCCTACGAGGCGCTGGCCGCCGGCATCGACTCCGAAGCCCTCCTCGGCCGGATCCTCTCCACGGTTCCCGCCCCGAGGGTCACCCCCAGCCAGGCGACCACGGGCGACGCGTGGTACGGCGCCGGCACCGACAACCGGGCCTGGTCTGCGTGACGCGATGAGTGGGACGACCGCAGGTCCAGCCCACCCGGAGGGCACCGAGAGGAACGCGGCGTTGGCTGCGTCGGATCAGCGCGTGGCCTCGGTGTTGCGCCGCCTCGAACTCGACGTGTCACGACGCCTCGACGGCCTCCTCCACGGCGATCACCGGGGCCTCGTGCCCGGCCACGGCTCAGAGCCGGGTGAGGCCCGGGCCTATTCCGCCGGCGACGATGTCCGGCGGATCGACTGGAACGTGACCGCCCGCTCGACTGTGCCGCACATTCGTGAAACCGTCGCCGACCGCGAGCTCGAATGCTGGCTCCTCGTCGACTGCAGCCCGAGCATGAACTTCGGCACCGCCACCCAGTCCAAGTCCGATCTCGTCCTGGCGGCCAGCGGCGCCATCAGTCTGCTGACCGCACGGGGCGGCAACCGACTCGGCGCCATGATCGCCGGTGCCGGCGGCGCCACGATCATCCCGGCGCGGCAAGGTCGCACCCACACCCTGTCGGTGTTGTCGCGGATCGCCGCCACGTCGGCCGAGGACGGCCGAGCCGGGCCCCTCGGCGATGCGCTCATCCGCCTTCGTGCGGTGGCCCGGCGTCGGGGACTCATCGTTGTCATCTCCGATTTCCTGGACGAGCCCGAGACGTGGAAGCTGGCGCTCTCAGCGCTGTCCGCCCGTCACGAGGTCCTCGCCATCGAGATCGTCGACCCGCGCGAAATGGATCTTCCGAACGTCGGAGTCCTCACGTTGATCGATACCGAGACCGGTCGAATGCGCGAGGTCAACACGTCGCGCCGCTCGGTCCGGGAGCGATACGCCGAAGGGGCCACTGCCCAGCGACTGCTCGTGACCGAGACCATTCGGGCGGCGGGGGCCGATCACCTCCGGCTCCGCACCGATGAGGACTGGCTCGGCCAACTCGCCCAACATGTCGGGAGCCGACGTCGCCGTCGGGCCAACACCAACGTCATCGGAGGACGTCGATGACCTGGAATTTCGAGCATGCCGATCGACTCTGGTTCCTGTTGGGACTCGTGGTGCTGTTGGCCGCGTACATCTTCAGTCAGCTGCGGCGACGGCGGCATTTCATCCGCTTCTCCCATGTGGCGTTGATCGACAAGGTCGCGCCGAGTCGCCCCGGGATCGCTCGGCACCTCGTGGCCGCTCTGTTCCTGTTCGGCCTCGGGGTGGGCGGGCTCGGACTCGCCCAGCCGATCAAGGAGGTCCGGGTTCCGAAACAGCGAGCCACCATCATGTTGGCCATCGACACCTCGCTGTCGATGAAGGCCACCGATGTCGCGCCCAGCCGGATCGCCGCGGCCAAGGCGTCGGCCAAGAAGTTCGTCGACAAGATCCCGAAGGCACTGAACATCGGCCTCGTCAGTTTCGACACCGGTGCCCGGGTCGACGTGGTGCCGACGACCGACCGCACCGCGATCAAGCAGGCGATCGACAAGTTGAAACTGCACGAGGGCACCGCCATCGGCGACGCCGTCGACAAGTCGCTCGAAACCATTGCGGCTGTCCCCAAAGGTGAGGACGGCAAGCCCATTCCCGCCGTGATCGTGCTGCTGTCCGACGGCTCGACGACGGTCGGAAAGCCCACGGCCGACGCCATACCCGACGCACAGAAAGCCAAGGTCTCCGTGTGGACCATTGCGTTCGGGACGCCGGACGGATCGATCGACGTGACCCTGCCGGACACGGGCGAGACCGTGCGGGTCCAGGTTCCGGTCGATGCCACCGCGCTGGCGGCGCTCTCGGAGGCAACAGGTGGACAGAGCTACACAGCCGAGAGCGCCCAAGAGGTGTCGGACGTGTACCAGCAGCTCGGAAGTTCCATCGGCTACGACAAGGAGACGCGGGACATCACGATTCGCTACCTGGCCGTCGCCCTGGCC
>JAYUVX010000120.1:0-6075 GCA_043753855.1 Myxococcales bacterium
TGGTCGGATGATCGGAAGCCCGCGGCACCGATCGCGGGGCGGCATCGAGCTGGAATGGCGAGCAACGCGCGCCCACGTGGGCGCAACCCCGTTTCGGCGCCCTGAATTTCCGGGCAAGCTCTAACTAACTAACCGATCGCCGGCGTCACGATTTGTCGTGGATGTTACGGCGCGCGCGCGCGTCTATGTGGCGCTGCGTTGGCTCCCCTGATGGTGGCGCGCGCACCGAGACCTGAGGGCGCACAACAACCGAGAGCGCGATAGTGTTTCCTCAACGCTCCTGCCATGATTGCTGCGTGGAGCCGTCGATCACGATCATCACCACCACGGCCAAAGATCCGGACCAGTTCGAGGGGATGCACTTGACGGAGCGCAGGGAGCGCAGCGTAGGCTGGAAGCAGTTTCCTCTGCGCTCGGGTGTTTACCTCGACGCTTTCTTGATGTCGGCGACCAATTCGGAGTTCGGGGTGTTCGGTTCTGCCGAGAAGGAGGTTGACGCTGAGGGTGTCGAGGTGAAGACGCGCCTAATCGTGTCGGAATCTGTTCCGCTGATACTCCCGGAGCTGGCGGTGATGGTCGAGCAGAAACCCGATGAGACCGCGCGCGCACTCGTGAAACACGGGGGGGGCGCCGCCGACGTCGTTCGCGTCACCGAGGCGCTGACCACCGGAGCTTGGCCTACTGGTGACGACCCCGCAGAGGAGGCTGCCGCGTTCGCGTTTCACCTCCTGACCTATGCCCGCCTCGCCGAAGAGACCATGAAGGGGATCTGCCTCGAGTACCGCGGCACGTCAGTGGAGTAGGTATGCTTCTAGTCGAAGTTCGTCAGGAGTTTCTCCTGCAGCGGACTCGAAACCTGCGCGGAAATATCGTTCCTTACAATTGCCTTCTCGTCCTCTGATAGTTCCTTCGCGCGCCTCGCGAGGGCGATGAGATCGGATTCGCTAAACGCCTGTTGCAACTTCGCGAGGAGCAGACCGATGGCGTTCGGAGCAGCTTCGACGATCTCATTTGCGTGATCCTGTAGCCATCGAGGATCGCGCTCGAACAGCACGGGAATGACCGCTCGGCTGGTCTTTCGTCGCAACGCGCTGTCCCGCAGCGGCTCCAGTGCTTCTTTGTCCGAGATGACACCTGCCATCCACAACTTCGCGAGCGTCCGCAGTAGCCGACCCTCCAGGTCCAGTCCGGAGATCGGAACGGGATCGGGTACGTCCATGAATGCTGAACGATCGCCGTGCGCTAGCTCGACGACCCGCTTCGCTCCACGCGCCCCCGGGTTCGACCAATAGAGTGCAAGCGCCATCGCGCGCGCGCGCGGATTCGAATCGGACAGCAGTCGACTGGCGAGCTCGCCGAGCTTGTCCTCAAGCGGTGTACCGGCCAGCCGTTCGTAGAGGTCGCCAAGAATGGAGCCGGGCCGCTCGAAATTGTCCCTCACAACGCGTTCGAGGTCGCTGAACCGTGTGATCTCAATCCCCTCGAACGTGACCGGAAGCGTGGTCGGCCGATGACCAGCACAACTCCATGGCGAAGCGGCCGTATCGTCGCGAAGCAGCGGTTGGCTGCCGTTCACTGCTTCGTAGCGACACTTGCAAACGTACAGGCGATAGATCGGATCGGCGTCCATCTCGGGGAGTGCCGACCAGTCGTTTGTTTCGTAGATGGCGGCCCAATCCCGAGGAGCTTTGAGGGGGAGCGGGAACAACCCCGGAGTCGAACGCACCGTGGCACCGCACCGACTGCACGTTATCTGATTGCAGCCGACCACAGGCCGCCGCATCTCCGCTTGGTATTCGCTCGCGTCGTCGGGAACTTCGGCCCTGCCACCGACCAGAAAGCCTCCGGCTTCACAGAAGTTGAGCTTCATCAGCAACGAGGCTACGTCGTTTGGCCATCCCACTCAAAGAAGCTCTTGTCGAGATTCTCGATATCGGTCTTTTCGACAGGCGGGCAGACTGCAAGGTAGTCCTTCGGGTGCCCGGTCGCGTTGTAGCCCCCGCCACCCATCATGATCTCGTGATAGGTGTGCGCCTTGATCGGCAGCATGTAACCGAGACACATGAGGCGCAGCTCGGTCTTCGGACGCGCGACGCCGAGCTGGATCGCGTTTTCGATGGTGCGCATCGTGGTGCCCGAGGTTGCGGCTCCCAGCGGGACGTTCATGGCATTACACGCCTGCACGACCGGGTGGTTGAGATCAAGGTAGAAGGTCCGCACACCTTCGTACCAGGGAGTCAGGCTCTTCGTCGAAGCGTCTGCGAACGCCGCGCTGGTCGCGATCGGAAGCGCATGGGCCTGCGCGGCCAGGTGCGCAGCCTTCTGCTGCTCGGGAGTCGCAGTAGCAGGGTCCGGGATCATGCTCGAGTACACGGGTGCGTACTCGCGGTTGAAGACCTCGTCGTACTTGGCGAGACTCAGGAGCTGCAACTCGGTGGGGCTGAACACGCCGCGCGCCTCGGGCGGAATGACCTTGCCGTCGAGATCCTTATTCGCGGTGAACTCCGCACGTGGCGTTTTGGAGGCAGTGACCTTATCAGCACCGGGGACGGCGCCGACGTGCTTGCGCATGGCCTGCTGCTCCTTGAACTCGGCCTTGTCCTCCATGCCGCTCAGGTCCCACGAAGTCATCGCAGCATCGAGCCCCGTATCTCCGCCTGCCGGTACAGGCTGCATCTTTGCCTCGAGCTTCTCCTTGAACAGTGCTCGCGCTGCAATTTGACGCTGCTTGATCGCTGCGACGCCGAGACCGGCGTCCGTCGCCAGCTTCGTCGCGTTGGGGATCATCTTGTCGCCCGCGAAGTCCTTGTGCAGAACGCCCCACGCGAAGTTGTTCGCGTGGGTGACAAGCTCGCGGATGTTGCCGTTGCCCTGGAGAATCTGACCGATCTGTTTGAGCTGCGCGTCGGTTTCCCTTCCGACGCGGCCGGCGAATCCGCCATTCCAGTCGCTGCCCATGTCAGCGAGAAGTTTCTTGGTGGCCGGCTCAAACGCGGCCAGCGCGTCGGCGATCGGCTTCTGCAGCTTCTGCTCGAGATAGCGCCTTGCGCCGGCAATCATGTCCTTGGCTGCGGTTATCGGGAGGGAGTGGGCAGCGAGGTAGTTTCCGAGCTTGGTCTCGAAAACCAGCTTCTTCTCCATCAACGGCGTGCGGAACTCCGACGCAGGCTTCAGGTTCTGTACGGCTGTCGTCACCGCGGGATTGGCGCGTGCGGGTGTTGTCGTCGTGACGACGTCACCGTCCTTGGTTAGGTGATACGTGTGACCCGGATCGTCGGCGACCACTGCGGTCGACGGCACCGATGCAACCTTGTTCTCCTGCCAGTTTGCTGGCGGCGCCCCAGCGGCGTGCTTCGACGTAGCAGCGACCTCGGGCTTGGCATCCGGATCCTGGGCGGGAGCAGTGCCTGTAGCTTTCGCGTTCGGCGCGGCGGGCGAAGCGCCGGTCGGCACCGTGGTGGGGGAGGCGGGCGCGGTCGGCGCCGCGAGACTAGCGGTGGCCGGCGCAGCCGCGGTCGGCGGGCCTGGAACAGCACTCGTAGAAGGTCCGCTTGACGTCGGCGAAGCTGCGCTGGGTGACGCGGAAGCAGCGGCCGTAGGCGTCGCTGGCGCGGCCGCGCTGGGCGTCGCTGGAGCGGCCGCGCTGGGCGTCGGTGGAGTAGCCGGCGGCGGGGGGCCGCCCGTTGGCGCCGCGGGAGCAGTACCGGCAGGTGCAGCCGGATCCGCCGGCTTCGGCGCCGCTGCCGGTACCGGGTAACTCGCCGGCGCGTCCTTGTGCTTCTTGGTTGGGAGGGGGTTGAGGATGTACTTGCCCTTCATCCCCTTGTCGATCAGCTTGGACTCGTAGGCCTCTGAAACGATCGGGTTGTTGAGCTCGTACCTGACTTTGAGGAAGGTCGTTCTCTTCGTCTCGCCGCTCGCGGTGACGTAGAACCCCTCCTGACCGACACCCGCTTTGACGCGATCCATCCGATCCGAGTCGATCTCACCAAGCACGCGCTTGTAGTCGTCGATCTGGTCCACATCGACCTTCACGCTGCTGGCGGTGTCACCCGCCTTGACGGAGTGGGCTTTGCACTCGAGGAACGTGTCCTCGCCCTCGAGAACACCATCGCCCTCGATGTCGCGTGCTTTCTGGTTCGGGAGCTTGATGACCCACGTGACCTTGGCCTTCTTGAACCCGAAATCCTGCGCGAGAACCCACTGGTTGAAGATTTCGCCCTGAATACCTTGGTGATTTGACGCGGCGAACGCGTTCTTCGAGAACACCGCCTTGTCGAGGTCTTCGCGCGATCCCTTTCCGTACTTCTCAAGGACCGCTGCGACCATTGCGTGGCGGAACGTCTCCGCATCTTTGTTCGTGATCGCGACCGGCGGTGCAGCCGGGTCCTTGAACACGCTCTTAGGATTTTCGTCCTCGTATTTGTTGTAGGCGGCGAGCTCGGTTGTCAGCCCGAGCTTCGTGACGATGTTCCAGTAGGCCTTGACCTGGACGTCGTACTCAGTTGCCGGCCGCTTACCGTCTCGACGTGAGTAGCTATGGACCTTCGGGTCAGTGTCGTACCAGTACTCGTTCTGGTTCTCGTTCGTGACGTAGGGCGGCCACGTGCCACCCTGCTTCTTGCGCTCCTCGCACGAGATCTTTCCTGCGGGTAGCGCGGGTTCTGCGGGCTTGCTCACGGCAGGTTGCGGACTCGCGGGTTGCTGACCAGCGGGCTGCGTTCCGGCCGGCTGCGCACCGGCGGGCTGTGCGCTGGTGGGTTGCGCACCAGTGGGCTGCGGCAGAGCAAGCTGTTGAGGTGGGGGCGGCGCGGCGAGCGGGGCACCAACCGCTGCGGCACCTGTGGCCGGGGCCGGCGGCGGCGGTGCCGCAGTCTTCGGCGGCGGCTGCATGCCGGGCATGTTCAGCTGCGGATCAGCCTTGCCCAGCGGCAGCTCCAGCTGCTCTGCGGGCAGCGCGTTGAAGTGCTTGTCGGCGGCCGCGAGCGCGCCGGCGCGATCACCCGTGTGGACGGAGCCCGCGAAGCCGACGTTCTTCGTCGTGTCGAGCTTCTTGCGGTTGCCGCGCCCGCCGGCCGCCGCGCCCCAGTACGTCGTGACGGACTCGAGCGTCTTGCCGGCCTTCTCGAGACCCTTGCCGAGCGCGACCGACTCGACGGTCTCCCAGATGTTGCCGGCCGGCACTCCGGCGCCGACGCAGACGTTCACCTTCTTGCCGGAATCGGCAACGAGCTGCGGAACCATCGCGACGGCGTAGGCTTTCGACAGCGCGCCCCACACCTCGGGATCCCAGCCGGCCTTCTTGCCGTCGAGCGTCGGCAGGCCATCCATCAGCGAGCCGACCGCCGAGGTCTCGAGCGTCAGATCGTTCATCGCTTCGGAGAGCGAGCGGCCCTCGTCCTTCGACCAGAAGCCGAACTTCTTCGCCTTCGAGAACTGCGAGCTCGCGGCCTTCGCGATCTCCTTGCCGATCTTGTCGAACTCGCCGATCGCCTTCTGGAACTCGGCCGACTTCATGTCGAGCCAGCCCTTGGCGAAGTCAGAGTACGCCTTCGGGTCGTTCATCTGCGGCGTCGAGTTCTTGACGGCGGTGCAGATCTTCGTCCACGTCGACTCTGCGAACGGAAGGGCGTCGACGGTGACGTGACCCATCGCCGACAGCGCGACGACGCGATCCTTGAAGGTCTTGTAGTAGGGGTGCTTGAGCGGGTCCTCGAGCGAACCGCCCGTGATCGCCGCTTCCTTCAGGACGCGCGCCCACTGCCACGTGCGCTTGAGCGGTGTGGCGACGGCCACCTGCTTCGCGGGCAAGGCGGCGTTCGCAGTCTCGTCACCGCCAGCTGCCTTCGTCGCCAGATCAGCAGCTTCCGGAACGGCACCCTGCGCCGCCGTGACGCTGGTGGCAGCCTTGTCCTTGATGTCGGTGGGCGCCAGTGCGATCTCGCCGCGGAGCTCCGCGGCCTTCGTCTTTGCGGGGACCGGATCGCTGGCGACCGTCAGCACACCCTTGTCGTCGACGTAGAGCGTGTGCGACTCGCCGAGAACGTCCATCGGGACCTTCGTGCCGATCGGACC
>JAYUVX010000121.1:0-6061 GCA_043753855.1 Myxococcales bacterium
CTCGTCGTACTCTTCGAGGCAGCGCACGATCATCGTCTCGGCGAGCTGCCGTGCGACGCCGGTGAGCGGCGTGATCTCGCCGATCGGGAACGCTTGATCCGTATCGACGAGCGCGGCGCGTAGCCTATCGAAGACCGCCTCTGCAGGTTTTGGTCGCCACGCGATACCGAGCTGCTGCGCCGTCGCTCCCGCGCCGAGGCGACGCGCGACCTCGCGCATCCCGGCAGCACCGAGCTTCACGAGCGCGGGCATCTCGCTGCCGAGCAAGACGCGCATGACCTCGACTTCTGTCGTCAGCTCGCGCTTTCCCTCGGGGTTCTGCAGCCGATTGGTCAGCCCGAGCGTCTCGATCAGCGCATCCCAGGCGATTACGCGGACGTCGCTGTCGTCGTCGACGAGCGCCTGCTGCAGCGCGAAGATGGCGGTCGCACCGCCGATCTTCGGCAGATCCATGATCGCCGCGATGCGGCCCATCTTCGCCGGGGAGCTCACCGCGTCGCGCGCGATCTCCTCGAGGACGTCCGCACCCTTGCCGAGCAGAACGAGCGCGCGGCGTGCCGTCCCGGCCCACGGCTCGCTGCTCTTCGCGTCCACCTGGAGTAGCGGCAGCGCTTCGGTCGCCTTCAGATGACCGAGCGTGAGGATCGCGTGCGCGTCACCCTGCTTCGCATGGTCGATCAGCTTCTCTACGTACGTGGCGCGCTCGGCCGAAGACAGGCCGCGTGCGAGCGCCAGGTCGTATGTCTCGTCCTTCCACGAGAGGATCGAGGGATCGGACATCTGTTGCAACAGCAGGTCGAGAGACATGGCACTCCTCCGCTCACGAGGTCGTCAAGACGCGCACGGCCTCGGTCAGCTTCGCGCGAAGCTCGTCGCACGTCGACGGCGCAGCCGCGACCTCCTCCATCGCGGGCACCGTCCAGCGTGCGCCGAGCCGCGCGAGCGCGTCGGGAACCCGTTCGTCGCCGCTCTCGATCCGCAGCGCGAGGCCGGCCTCGGCCCACTGCCGCGCGACGCCCTTCAGCTTCGCGATCTCATCGACCGGATAGGCGACGTCGAGATCGACGATCGCCTGGACGATCGCGTCGCTCACTGCTGGGGCTGGATCCGGCTGGTACGTGATCGCGAGCGTCACCGGACTCACGCCCTCCGCGAGCATCGCGAGCGTCGCCCGCATTCCATCGGCGCCCACGCGCACCATCGCCGCGACGTCACTCGCCAGGAAGTCCTTGAACAGCTCGAGCCGCGTCCCCTTCTCGAGCTTGCCATCCGGGCTGCGCATCAGCGGATCGAGATCGAGCGCGGCAACGAGCCCGTTCCACGCGATCATCCGCACCGAGGAGGCCGCGTCGTCCAGCGCGTGGCCGAGCGCAGTGATCGCCTTCGGCCCGCCGATCTTCGACAGGTCCATCACCGCGGCGACGCGTCCCATGCGCGCACTGCCGTGCAGCGCGTCGTTGACGATCGCGTCGACCACCTCCTCGCCGTGCCCGAGCAGCACGAGCGCGCGCCGCGAGGTCGCGGCCCACGGCGCGCTCCCCGCGGCATCGACGCGGAGCACCACAAGCGCCTCGGTGGCCTGTAGGTGACCGAGAGTGAGGATGGCGTGAGTGTCGCCCTGGCCCGCGTTCTCGATCAGCTTCGCCACGTAGGTGGCCCGGTCAGCACCGTCAAGCGTGCTCGCGAGCGCGAGGTCATAGGTCTCCTCGTTCCAGGCGATTCCCGACGGACCCTCGAGTTGCTGAAGGAGGCGTTCGAGCGCAGACATCGGAGTTGGGTCCTACCTTAACCGATCGCTGCTGTCATGATTTGTCGGCGGAATGACCTTCGACGAAGCCGGTCCGCTGGACGACGCCTTGAGGCGCCGGCTGCATGACGTCCACCATGCAGCGCTTCGAAGCTGTAGTAGCTACGGAGAGCAGCTAGCAGTCGAGGCTTCGGCTCCTTGCAGCCGCGCCAGGGCCGCGATCGAGGCATCGTGCCCGACGCGCGAAGCCTTGAGGTACCAGAGCGCCGCCTCGGTCGGGTTCACGTTGACGCCGATGCCTCGCTCGAAACAACGACCGACGTTGTACTCGGCGGGTGGAAAGTCCATCGCCGCCGCGCCGCGGAACAGCCAGAACGCTTTCTCGACATCGGGTGACGCGCCTCGTCCCATTTGGAGGCACATCCCGAGGTTGTTCATCGCCGGCGGGAACGCCTGAGCGGACGCACGCGTGTACCAGCGCACGGCCTCCGCCGTGTCGGAGGCCACTCCGTCACCCATCTCGAGGCAGACGGCGAGGTTGAACTGGGCGTGCGGAAAGCCTTGCTCGGCGGAACGACGAAACCACAGAACCGCGGCGGCCGGATCTCGCGCGGCCCCGAACCCGCGCAGGAGCGAGACGGCGAGCTCATTCTGCGCTTCCGCGTGCCTCGTTTCTGCCGCGCGCGCCAGCCAGTACACGCGCTGCGCGAGGTCGCCTGGGGTGCCGCGACCCTCCATGTAACACCGCGCGAGATTGACGCACGCGACGGGCAATCCTTGCTCGGCGGCGGCCCGGAACCAGAAGAACGCCTGCTCGTCGTTGCGAGTGATGATCACGCCCTCGGCGAACACCATCCCGAGATCGTTTTGCGCGGGTGCGTGACCCTGCTCCGCTGCCGCCGTGAACCAGTGGAGCGCACGCGCCGGGTCAGGAGCGGTCCCGATTCCGGACAGGTACGCTGCGCCGACGAAGCTCTGAGCCGCAGCGTCACCCGCTTCCGCCAGCGTCAGCGCCTCTGCAATGCTCGCGTAGCTCATTCGCCGGCGTCACACATGCGGAAGCGGTCCACGTTCTGCGGCGGTTCCATCCAGGCCTTCGTTCCGTACTTCTTCTTCAGTTTCGCCTGCAACGGCCCCGCACCCTCGTAGTGAGCCAGGCCGGAGACGCCATCGCTCGACCACGTCGAGACGGGACTCTCTACGAGGTTGTAGTCGAAGCTCAACACCCGCAAGCCCGCTAGGTTCGGAGAGGCCGCGATCGCGTCGAGGCCTCCCTCGCCAATCTTGTTCTCGAACAGACCGAGGTAGACCAGGTTTCGGACGTGCGCGCTGGAAGCCAGAAGCTCGACTTCATGGTCCGTCAGCTGGTTCTTGGACAGGCCCAACGTCTGAACGCGCGAGAGAAGAGGGCTCTTCACGATGTCGGCGAAGACTGGTTTCGCAGCGACGAGGTTCAGATGTTGAATCGGAGCACGAGCGAATACGTCGCTGCCGTGCTCGACGAACGCCTTGCCGTCCATCTCCACTTCGGCGACCAGGCCCCGATCGAGTTGATACGAGCGGATCCACGCCGCGAGCGGCGCCGCGAGTCGGTCTCGGAGCCGGTTGTAGAGGGTCAGTGCGCGCGTGTCGTCAGCACCGGACAGCCGTTTCCGATCCCAGTCGATCGCTAGCGGGATGAACTCTCCGAGCTCATCGCCTTGCCGCTCGAGATACTCGGCGTACCACCGCCGCGGACCGTCTCGGTCGGGCGCTGCCAGCACAGCTTGGAAGAGCTCGTCTTGCTCGGACATGTTACGGGTTCTTCTCCATAGCGTTCTCTAGCGCCCCAAACCACGCGTCCGTCGCGACGCCACGCTGCTTCATCCACGCGCGAATCGCAGAGGGGGCAACTCGCCGACTTTGGATCAACACGCTTCCGCCGATCACTACCAGGTGATCGAGCTCGTGGTTCTTGCGCGAAGCGGTGACCAGCATGGTCATGATCTTGTTCCAGCGACCGGGCCCCGCAGCATCGACCGCTGCGACGTTCTCGGCGAGCCATGCGAGGTCGGCTGTGCGGAACACGTCGGCGTGGGTCCAGTTGAACACTTCCTTGACGACGTCGGGGTTGCTTGCGGGCAGCAGCAGCGCCTTGCGTACCCGGTTGATCACTCGCATGTCGAGTGCGTCGTTCTCGTCAGTTCGGATCAACATCGCACCGATCAGCACATCCCATAGGCTCGGGCGGTAGTCGCACTCAGCGACCTTGTGAGCTGCGAACACCGCGCCGAGATCGGCCTCCGCACGCGCCACGATGCGCTCGATCCCCTCGGCCGCGGGAAAACGTCGAAAGAATGCGAGCACGACGGCCACGACGTGATCATCGCGATCATCGACGCGAGCGGCGATCGCGGGTGACAGCTCCGACTGCGCTGGAAGCTCGGCGAGGTACGCGTACAGCCACGGCAGCCACAGCCACGGTCCTTCATCCGTGCGCTCGAGACGTCGCGGGCACGCTCCACCCAGAATCTGGGCCACCAGAGCGGGCCAGTCGGTGCTTGCGGAGATCACGAGGTCGCCCAGCGTCACGGGCAGCCCGGGCACGGGGTGGCCGGCACAGCTCCACGGCAAATCGGGATCGCCGGGTGAGTCGTGATCGTTGTCCAGGAGGTGCTCGTTCGGCTCCTCCCAGATCTGGCATTTGCACGCGTAGAGGCGCCAGTCAGATTCGGTGCGCGTGAGCTCCGGCAACGAGGTCCAGTCCTTCGTCGCGTACATCGCCTGGAGGTCCTTCGGAGCCTGTCCGTTCGTGAGACGGGTTCCGACCGGCGCCGTGCGTACCGCGGCGCCGCACCGCTGGCAACGCAATCGATTGCACCCTGGCCTCGCGTCGAAACCGAAGTTGTACTCGCACGGATCGTCTGGAAAGCGATGCTCACCGCTGACGAGCCGTGCACTTGGTCCGCAGTTGCGGCTCATTCGCTATTTCTCCTTCGGGATACCCAGCAGACGCCTGACCTGAGCCGCACGATCGTTCTCGCCATCCGCAATGTTAGCGAGCTGCGGGTCGCCGTCCACTGTTTCGCCGGCCGCGATCTTCATCGCGGTCTTCGACACGGGCTCGAACGGCAGGTACCTACCGATCTCGGGGCCCATGCCAGCGGCGGCGCAGATCTCCCAGAAGCTGTGCGCCTCGATCGCCTGAAGGTGGCCGAGCATTGCGAGGCGCATACCCGGGCGGTCCGCCACGCCGAGCAACTCGCCGAGGCCCAGAAAGCGGTGCGTGGTACCGGAGATTCCGGCCTTGAGCGGCATATCCGCGTTGACGGCCTGCTGGATCCAGACATGGTCGGGATTGACCATGTTGGCTCGGATACCCTCGACATAGGGCATCGCTTCACGCGTGAGGCCGGTCTGCGCGCCGACCATTTGGTCGGCATTCGAGGTCGGGTCGATCTTCTTGCTCTTGTCCGTGATCGCGGCCGCGGCGCGTGCCGGATCCGCCGCGGCCGCCTTGATCGCAGCGAGCACGACTTCGTTCTTGTCAGTCTTCTTCACGGAGACACCCTTGCTCTTCGCCAGATTGAAGAGCGCGGAGCGGTCGAGCGCCTCGAGAGGCACGTTGGGCGTCTTGAAGTCCATCGCGCCGTCGTCGTTGACGACACCCTGGAACTCGTCGTTCGAGAACAGACCCTTCGAAGCTTCTTTCTCGCGCTTCTCTTGCGCCTTGCCATCGGCAAGCGGGTTCTGCTTGGCGTCGTGGGCTGCTTGGATCTTGGCCTCGATGTTCGTCGGCGAACCGAGCGCGGCGAGGTTCGCGTTGATCTGGGTCATCACGGCAGCGGTCCTGGCCATCAGGTGCTTCTTCAGGAACTCGTCGCCGAAGTTGATCAGGTGGACCGCCTTCTCGCTCAGGCTGCCCTGCACCAGCGCGTTCGTGATGCTGTCGAACGCGAGGCCAGCCGATCCAGCGAAGCCCTTCGTGGTGATGTGACCAATCTTCTCGATGGCCTGCTTGAGCGCGTCGTCCTTCTCGAGTGCTTTCAGGACCGTGTCGATGCGTCGGCCCGCCGTGACGATCTCCCCCTTGGAGTTCGCGATCATCCGCAGCGCCGAGCTTGCCATCGCGGAGACCGCCGCGTTTGCGCCCTTGAACCCGGCGGCCTCAGAGAACGCCTTCGCGCCGATGTTCTTTTCGAACGAGACCCGCAGCTGCGTGAGCGGATGCAATTCGCCGCGCGCTTTCGCCATCTCGTTGCGCAGCGTCCTCATCCGCTTCTTGATCGACTCGAGCAGCGGTTTCCGCGCCAGGTCGGTCGTAGCCGCGAGGAA
>JAYUVX010000122.1:0-18221 GCA_043753855.1 Myxococcales bacterium
GTCGGCCGCGGCGAAGACTTCCAGGGCTTCTGTCGCGAGGTCGCGCTGCAGATCGCGGCGATGAACCCGCTGTTCGTCCGCAAGGACGAGGTCAACCCGGAGGTGATCGCCCACGAGCGCGAGGTGTTGATCGCGAAGTCCAAGGAAGACCCGAAGAACGCCGGCAAGCCCGATCAGGTGCTCGCCAAGATCGTCGAGGGGCAGCTCGCCAAGTTCTCGAAGGAGATCTGTCTCCTCGATCAGGGCTGGGTGAAGGATCCGGACAAGTCGATCGAGATGCTCCAGAACGAGCTGATCGCCAAGATCGGCGAGAACATCAAGATCCGCCGGTTCACTCGGTTCGAGCTCGGCGAGGGTCTCGAGAAGAAGAAGGGCGACTTCGCGGCGGAAGTTGCCGCGCAGGCCGGCCTGTCGTCCTGAGCTAGCGTCGATTCGTGAACGGGGCGGCCGCAGCGATGCGGCCGTTTCGCATTCCGGAGCTCACGGCGGAACGGGGCAGTCGGTGGGACACAGGAGGTAGTCCTCCGTCGCGTCGCACACGGCGTCCCCGCAGTGGCTGGCGGTGCACGACGTACCGGGTGCGCACCACGGACGGCAGCGGGTCCAGCAATCGGGATCGTCGCAGCC
Source organism: Myxococcales bacterium (assembly GCA_043753855.1). Classification (GTDB taxonomy): domain Bacteria; phylum Myxococcota_A; class Polyangia; order Haliangiales; family Haliangiaceae; genus JABFXX01. Next base: position 628 of record JAYUVX010000122.1, read on the forward strand.
CTTCAATCCATCGACATCGAAGTCATCGTCGGCGGCCCGGCATCGCTCGGCCGTGCCGACGCCGCGCTCGTAGCGGAGGCGGAGCACGTCGGTCGCGGGTTCGCCTGGTCTCAGCTCACCGCCGACGACGATCAGATCACCGGTCGCATCGCGTGCCATCGCTCCGCCCACGCGGCGCGACGGAGCGAGGATGATCGGGACCTCGCGCCAGGTGTTGGCGTCGCCGTCCCATTCCCAGGTGTCGTCGAGCCGTACCTGGCCCGCTCGACCACCGAACAGCACCACGTGGCCGCGGCGCTCGTCGTACGCCATCATGTGATCGGTGCGCGGCGGCGGCGAGGTGAGGGGCAGCCGCTTTGTCCAGGTCGCGCCGTTCCACTCCCAGGTGTCGCCGAGCTCGGTCGTGGACGAGCTGCCGCCGAACAGCACCGAGACCTTGCGCTTCTCGTCGTAGACCAGCACCGCGCTGGTCCGCACCGGCGGCGAGGGCGACGGCGTGACGCTCGTCCACGTGCGCGCATCGCACGACCCGCTCCACAACCAGGTCGCGGGATCGCTGGCGCCGTTGACCGTGCCGCCGAACACCACGAGGGCGCGGCGCTCCTGATCGAAGGCCATCGCGTGGAACGCTCGGGCTGTCGGCGCGTTGGCGCGCTGGATCCACGACGTCCCGTCGATCGTCCACACCTGCGAGAACAGGACGCCGTTCCGGCCGCCGTACTCGATCGCCGTGTGGCACGCGGTGTCGTAGGCCATCGCGCCACCGTCCCCGGCGACCGGACCGGAGCTGGTGAGGTAGCGCCAGCCGATGCCGTTCCATTCCCAGGTTCCCGTGGCATCGAAGGCGATCGTGCGCGCACGTCGCACGTCGTAGGCGACCGCGGTACGCGCGGTGCCGCTCGAGGTGCCAGCGTTCGGCACGACGACCGGGCGAGCCATCCACGCCATGCTCTCGAGCGCGTACGCGGCGGGCGCGCTGTTGATCGCGATCGTTCGCCTGGCGAGCGCGCTGTACGCGACCCCGACGATACCCGGCGGGGCGGCGATCGTGATCGACCAGCTGAAGCCGTTGTAGTTATAGGTCAAGGAAGGGCCGACGATCACCGGCTGCTGCGACACGGGGTCATACGCGCCGGCGAGCGCGCCCCCAGGGAACATCGAATTGCTCGGTGACTTGAGGGTCCACCCCGACCCGGCGAGCTCGAACGCATCCGTCTCGAACGACGCTCCGGATCTCCCGCCGACGAGCTGGAAGGTGTCGCGCATCGGATCGCCGATCAGGACCGCAGCGTGACGCGCCGACGGAGGATTCGCCGCGTTGATCGACGTCCAGCTCGTGCCGTCCCAGGCCCAGAGGTCTTTCTGCTCCGCCGACGAGGAGGTCACACCGCCGAACAGCACGCAGCGGGTCATCGTGCAGGCGAGGCTCACGTCCTTGCGTGCGCCGGGCCCTGCGCCCGACGCCGGCGTGCGGTTGACCCAGCGCAGGCCGTCGAACTCCCAGACGTCGCCGAGGTACGATCCATCGGCCGCCACTCCGCCGTAAAGGATCAGCCGGTTGCGCAGCGGATCCCGGGCGAACGCGAAGCTCGAGCGAACCGGCGGCGGTTCCCCGACCGCGATCGAGGGAAGCCATGCGAAGCCATCGAACGTCCACAGATCGCCGTAGAGCGTCGCGGGCCCGCCCGTTCCGCTCGAGGTGAATGGACTGCCGCCGTAGATCACGACGCTGCCATCGAGCCCGCTCGCCGTGCCGTAACCCGTTCGTGTTGTCGGCGCCGCTGGCACGACGCTGCGCCACAGCACGAACTCGGACTTGCAGGTGGACGAGCAGCCATCGCCCGACAGGCCACCGAGGCCATCGTCGCATTGCTCGCCGAGCGCGAGGTCGATCAAGCCATCGCCGCACTTCTCGAACGACGTGCAGGTCGACGAGCAGCCGTCTCCGGAGACCCGGTTCGCGTCGTCGCAGACCTCGGTGAGATCGACGATCTTGTCGCCGCAGGTCGCCGGATGACACGCGCCGGAGAAGCAGGTGCCCGGTGTTGCATCGAGCATGCACGCCTTGCCGTCGTCGATGCCGGCGCACGCATCGATCTGCGCGCGGGTCACGCACGCGTGCGCATCGAACTGGGGGATCGCGACGCACGAGGTGCCATCGCCGCAGACCAGATCCCCTCCACACGATTCGGTTCGCGAGCCGACGCAGCCGGTTGCGAGCAGGAAGCAAACAACGACGACCGCGTGGATCCCCCGGAGAACACTCACTGAAGTTATGTACTACGAGCGGAATGAGGGAGCGAACTTCGGGCGCGCGCACTGGCCACGGCTACTCGATTTGCCACCCCGAGACGGTCCAACCACCTGGACGCAAGTCGCGTCGCGCGTCCACGGCCGCTGCACGGCGGCATCGCCACCTAAGCGCCAGATCTTGGTCTCTGCTCTCCTCCTCGGTCCCACCCTGTTCGCCTGCACGGGAGCAGGCCTCGAGGACGACGGAGGCGCCGACCTCGCCGGTCAGGATGACAAGGGAGATGCGGTCCCGGGGATCGAGGTCCAGTCGCGGCTCGAGCCGGCACCGTCGACCTGACGCTCACCACCGCGACGCCGCGCCGGGGCTTCGTGTTCTACGCCGCCGAGGACACCAAGGTCTCGCTCGAGATCAGGCACGCCGGCACGGTCACCGACCTCGACACGCTGATCAAGGTCTACGGCCCGCGGCTCGCCGACGGCACGTATCTCAAGACGCTCGCGAGCGACGAGGATGGCGGCTACGGCAAGCTGTCGAAGATCAAGGATCTCAAGATCTCGATCCCCGGGTTCTATCTGGTCGAGGTGACCAACGGCGCCGCAGCGATGCCCGCCGTCTCGGCGACCGCGCGACTCAAGCTCAGCTGTACCGGCGTCTGCACGTCGACCGCGCCGGTTTCGCCGCTCGGGATGGACATGCGCTGGTACCAGCGCTCTGCCGCGCGCCACGCGCTCTCGCTCCAGCCCTACGGGCTCGCGACCGCGAAGGTCACCGCGAAGGTCGCCGCGGGTGTCCCCGCGAGCTGGGGCGTGATCATGGATATCGACGAGACCACGCTCAACAACAGCGCGTACCAGCATGCGCGCTCGGACCTCGGCGTCGGCTACTCGCCCGCCAGCTGGACCGCGTGGGTCAACCAGAAGGCCGCGAAGCCGATCGAAGGCGCGCTCGCCTTCACGCAGAAGGTGAAGCAGCTCGGGGGCAAGGTCGTGTTCGTCACCAACCGCATGGCCGGCACCGAGTGCCCGCAGACCGAGCAGAACCTCGCCGGCACCGGCTTCGTGTAGGACCAGATCCTGTGCCGCCCGCAGGGCGCGCCCAGCGACAAGAACCCGCGCTTCGACCAGGTCAAGCTGACCATGGACGTCGTCGCGTTCGTCGGTGACAACATCCTCGACTTCCCGATGCTCTCCCAGGACCTCCGCAAGCAGCCCGAGTCGGCGTATGCGGCGTTCGGCGAGACGTTGTTCGTGATCCCGAACCCGATGTACGGCAGCTTCGAGAAGAACGTCGACTGACCCGTGCGACGACTGCCCCTCGGGGGCGCGTTGGGGTATGCCTTCGTCGCCGTGAGCAACCCCAACGCCAAGCCGCAGACCGCGATCACGCCGACCCGCAGCGACAACTATCCCGAGTGGTACATCAAGGTCATCGAGGCCGCTGATCTGGCCGAGAACTCGGATGTCCGCGGTTGCATGGTGATCAAGCCGTGGGGCTACGCGCTGTGGGAGAACATCCAGCGCGGCCTCGACGGCATGTTCAAGGCCACCGGCCACGTCAACGCGTACTTCCCGCTGTTCATCCCGGTGAGCTACCTCGAGAAGGAGGCGGCTCACGTCGAGGGCTTCGCGAAGGAGTGCGCCGTGGTGACCCACCACCGCCTCGAGCTCAAGGACGGCAAGCTGATCCCGACCGGGGAGCTCGCGGAACCGCTGGTCGTGCGGCCGACCTCGGAGACCATCATCGGTGCGTCGTTCGCGAAGTGGGTGAAGAGCTATCGCGACCTCCCCCTGCTGATCAATCAGTGGGCGAACGTCGTGCGCTGGGAGATGCGCACGCGGCTGTTCCTGCGCACCGCGGAGTTCCTCTGGCAGGAGGGGCACACCGCGCACGCCACCAGCGAGGAGGCGGTCGAGGAGACGATGAAGATGCTCGGCGTCTATGCCGAGTTCGCCGAGCAGTACATGGCGATGCCGGTCATCCAGGGCGAAAAGACCGCGGGCGAGCGATTCCCGGGCGCGGTCCAGACCTACTGCATCGAGGCGATGATGCAGGACAAGAAGGCCCTGCAGGCCGGCACCTCGCACTTCCTCGGGCAGAACTTCGCGAAGGCCTCCGGCATCGAGTTCCAGGACGACAAGGGCCAGCTCGTGCACGCGTGGACCACGTCGTGGGGCGTGTCCACCCGGTTGATCGGCGCGATGATCATGAGTCACGCCGACGATGACGGCATGGTGTGCCCGCCGCGGCTCGCCCCCGAGCAGGTGGTGATCATCCCGGTGATCCAGAAGCCCGAAGATCGCGATCGGGTGATGACGTACTGCAAGCAACTCGAGAAGGATCTCGAGGCGCAGAGCTTCGCGGGCCAGCCGGTCCGCGTGCATGTCGATGGTCGCGACATGCGCGGCGGCGACAAGGCGTGGCAGTGGATCAAGAAGGGCGCGCCGATTCGGCTCGAGGTCGGCCCGCGCGACATCGAGAAGGACAGCGTGTTCATGGGCCGCCGCGACAAGGGCCCGAAGGAGAAGGCCGGGCTCGCGCGCCCCGACGTGATCGCCACGATCGGCACGCTGCTCCAGGAGATCCAGGATGCGCTGTATCAGCGCGCGCTCGCCCATCGCGAGGCGAACACGAAGGTGATCGACTCCAAGGACGAGTTCTACGCGTACTTCACCGCACCGAAAACGACGAACGCGAACGACCCGACGCCGATCCACGGCGGGTTCGCGATGACGCACTTCAACGGCGATCCGAAGCTGGAGGCGAAGATCAAGGATGACCTCGGCGTCACGGTGCGCTGCATCCCGCTCGCTCCCGGCGAGCCCGGCACCTGTCCGTTCACGGGGGAGCCGAGCGCCAAGCGCGTGGTGTGGGCGAAGTCCTACTGAACGTGTCACGATGAGCGAGATGGCGCTCCAGTGTCCGGTCTGCGATGCGCCTCTCGAGGAGGCCGGTCGCACGTTCCGTTGCCGGCTATGTGAAGGTGCGTGGATCACCGAGGAGACGGTGGTGGCGACCCTCGAGCAGCGCGCGTCGACGCTGATCGATCTGCCGTGGCAACCGCGTCAGGACAAGCCGCGACCGTGTGCGGACTGCAAGGCCGAGATGCAGACGGTGAACCTGGGCAGCGTGCAGCTCGATCGCTGCCCGACGCACGGCGTGTGGTTCGATGCGGACGAGCTCGCCGCGCTGCTGAAGCAGGCGAAGGCGTTCACCGCGAAGGAGATCCCCGCGGCGCACGAACCCCGACACGGTCTGCTCGGCGTGCTCGCGAAGCTATTCGGCGGCTGAGCGTCAGAATACGAAGCGATATCCCACGCCAAACATCAGGTTCCCCGCGTTGGTGTCGCCCGTGAACAGGTGATCGAGACCCGAGTAGACGACCCTCAGCTCGGCGAGCAAGAGGCCCGGACCGACGCGGTAGTCGGCGCCACCGACGAGCTCGAATCCGAGCTTGGTGCTCTGCTCCATGTTCTCACCGGGCGCGAAGCTCGCGGTCTCGGTGGTCTTCAGCAGGTGGATCACCGGACCCGCACCAACGTACGGCACGAGCTGCTTGCTGGCGTCGAAGAACCGGAAGATCGCATCGAGGCCGATCTTCACCTCGCGCTCCTTCACGGTGTACGCGTAGCTGCCGTTGACGCGCGGATCCGTCCCGGCACCATCGTACGACGGGCGCGTCATGGCGAAGTCGAGTGCGAGAATCAGCCGATGATCGGCCACGGGCAGCGCGGCATCGATCTCGAGGCCCGCGACGACCGTCGCCCCCAGCTTCGACGTCGGCACGGTGATCGCCAGCCGCGGCGCGATCGCGAACGACCACGTGTGATGGGCCTCGAGATCTGTTTGCTCGACCGGCACCGGGGCGGTCACGTGAGCTTCGGCGGACACGGTGGTGGTCGTCGTGACGGGAGCTGGAGCTGGAGCTGGTTGACCGAAGGCCGCTCGTGGCAACGGCAGCGCGAGCGCGAGGGCCGAGCCGATGATGAACGATGGTTTCATGACAGGCTCCTGGCTAGAACGAGTGTTCGCTCGTGGTGAGGGCGTTGGCTCCGTCGGAGGTTCCGCCGAACAGGTAGTAGAAGCCCGACTGCTGGACGATCGCCCCGAGTGCACGCGGATTGGCGATCACGCCCGAGACCGAGTTCACCGAGTTGGTGATATCTCCGGCCGCATCGAACCGGGTGTCGCGGCCGGTGCCGAGGATCCCGGAGAATGTCGGCGTCGCGGTCGCGGTGCTGGCGCCTCCGAGGACGAACACCTTGTTGTTGGTGATCAGCGACATCGTGCCAGCCGCCGTGGAGGAGGTTCGAGCGATCTCGAACCATGCCGAGTTGCCACCGTTGGTGGTCACCTGAGCGCGCTCGATCGACGACAGCGTCGCGATCGACGCATCCGTGGCCGGACCGCCGAGGCCACTGATCGCCCACAGCCGCGAAGTGGTCGGCGTGTACCCGCTCACGTTGGAGCTGGTCTCGACGAGCATCGAGAAGAACGCTCGACGATAGATCATCGGTGCTGCGCCTGTCGTCGTCATCGCGCCGAACTGGCCGCGCTGGGCGGGTGTCACTCCATCGCCGTCGAGAGGTCCGTATTCGACGCTCGCGGTGATGGTCCCGTTCATCAGCAGACCACCGGCCACGTAGATCAACCGATCCGGAGCCACCGACTCCGTGGTGTCGTCGGTCGCCAGCACGGCGCTGTGTCCCCAGCGGCCGGCCGTCATCATGGACGTCTGAAGCATCCAGACGCCCGTGGACCCGGAGGGCAGGAACGACTGCTTCGGGACCAAGACCGCGGAGCCGGTATCGACGAACGACGTCCCGGTCACGTTCGCGGCGATCAGCACCTCCTGTTGCGACGCGTCGTTGGCCGCCTCTGTGCGATAGATCCGGTAGGAGGCAACGGCGACACCGCTTGCCGGGGCACCCCAGGTGACGGTCACGCCTCCGCCATTGAAGGAGACGATCGCCTCATCCGACGCGAGCGTCTCGCCGCCCGGATTGTCGGGATCGGTGCCGGGAAGGACCGCGGCCACCTTGTAGTACCAGGTGCCCGCCGCAAGGGTCCCGGCGACGTTTGCCGTCGCGGCGACATTGATCGGCGCATCGCGCGATGCGAGCACGACCGCGCGCTCGATCGAGCTCAGCACGGTGCCCACGGCGTTCTTGCCACCGAGGACGTAGATGAACGTCTTCAACGGCCGCAGTGGCGCGAGGACCGGGTCCGTGATCGCCGGGTTCAGCACCGGGACGGTGACCGCAGCGGCGCCGACTCGAGGGCTCGTCAGCTGGTTGGTCAACGGCTTCCAGGCTGCGAGGTCGCCGAACTTGGACAGCTGGCTGACCTCCACGGTCGCGAGCGCCGCCGTCCCGACTCCGGTGTCTCCGCCGATCGCGTACAGGTAGTGGTTGCCGAGATCATCATCGGCGGTGACGCCGGCGAGCAGGCGACGGCCGGTGGTCAGCGGCGAGCTCGCGACGAACAGCGCAGGATTTCCCGAGTTACTCTTGACGATGAAGTTCGAGAACGTGGAATACGTGGCCTCGTCCTCGTCGATCACCCGGACCAGGTAGGCGCCGACCCCCAGCGTATTGGATGGGAACGTCACCGAGATGTGCGCGGCATCGGTCGGTGTGATGGTGGGCTGGCTGAACACCACCGTGTTCGTCATATCGATGAGCTGGACGGTCACCGGCGTCCGGAAGCTCGCGCCATAGATCACGACCGGCTGCGGTGCCTGCGTCGTGCCACTGTTCGGAACGACCGCGACGATCCGTGGGACGGGCAGGGCCACGACGCGAAACCCGGCGACCAGGGTGCCGACGCCGCCGTTGCTCGGGGGATTGGTGACGATCACGTCGTAGCTGCCGAGCGCCAGGCCGGGCGGGACGACCGCGGTCAGCGTATCGATCGAGACAAACGCCACGCGAGTCAGAGGGAACCGGGTGCTCGCGGGCATGCCGGTCCGTCGAAGCTCGACCATCGGCGTCGAGACAAAGCCACCGACCGAGGAGATGGTCACGCTGGTAGCTTCGCAGGTGCAGCCGAACGGCGGATCGATCCCGGTAATCGTGATGGTCGTGGGCTCGGTGACGGTGAACGCGGCAGGGAGCGTGTCGAGACATCCCTCGGGATTGGTGACGGTGATCGCGTAGGTGCCGAGCGGGACGTTGGCCAGATCGAAGTCGACGCGCGCGCTGGTCGGCGATACGATCACGAGGCTGGTGCCGTTGACCGGTGGCGTGGATTCGAGCCGGACCGACATGCCGGGCCGGAACCCAGCACCCGTGAGCGTAACCGTGACGGTCGTCCCGCGGGGACCTGCGACCGGAGCGACCGACAACAGATCGGGTGGTGGCACCACGAGGAGCGCATTCGCGAGTACGTCCTCGTTGCCGTTCGGGTTGACGACGTGGACGTCGTAGGAAACGTCGGGGTTTCCGGCGGTCCCGGGGCCGACCAGGTTCGCCGGGATCACCGCGGCGAGCTGGGTTCCCGCGGTGCTTCCCGCGGGCAGTGACACGCCGGAAGCGGGGACTTGGGTCTCGACTCCGCCCGCCGTGAGGAAGATCTGCGGCATGAGGACCGAGGCGTGGTCGGTCAAGGCATCGCGGACCGCGGGCGAGAAGCCGGTCCCGGTGATCGTGATCGTGGTCGGCGCCTGGGCGGTGCAGACGATGGGTGGCGCCACGGACGAGATGTTGGGCCCCGGTCCGTCGCGACGGGCTGAACAGGACGCGACGACCACACAGATGACTACGAACACGGCGCTGCTGACCGAGGATTTGAAGCTAGGCATGGGTCCCTTCAGAACAGGTTCGCGGTCGCGGCGCGAGCGACGGCTCGGAAATCCGGCCGACGGATCGCGCTCCATCGGGTGCACTCCGTGTACCGGTCCTCATCGCGACTACGACCCGTTTCACGATGAAATTTCTGTGCACGGATCGTACGTCGTCACCGGCTCGAACAGCAACATTCGGGGTCCCACGATCACATCTCGGGATGCGAGCGCACGACCGGCAATACCTGATGTGTGATGGCGCTCCCGGACCACCGCCGCCAGGAGGCGGTGTAATCTGCATCGGTCATGTCGTTCTCCGAGAAGCCCGCGTACCGGCGCATCCTGCTGAAGATCTCGGGCGAGGCGCTGATGGGAGACCAGAGCTACGGCATCCATCCCGAGGTGCTGACGCACGTCGCCAAGGCGATCGCGGATGTCTCGAGGGTCGGCATCGAGGTCGCGGTGGTCGTCGGTGCCGGCAACATCTTTCGTGGTGCCCAGGCGCGCGGCATGGACCGGGCGACCGGTGACTACGTCGGCATGCTGGCCACCGTGATGAACGCGGTCACGCTGCAGGAAGCGATCGAGCGCCAGAACGTGACCACGCGCGTGCTCTCCGCGATCCCGATGTCGCAGCTCGTCGAGCCCTACATCCGTCGCCGTGCGATGCGCCACCTCGAGAAGGGCCGCGTCGTGATCTTCGGCGCCGGCACCGGTAATCCGTTCTTCACCACCGACACCGCGGCCGCGCTACGCTCGATGGAGATCGGTGCCGAGGTGCTGCTCAAGGCGACCAAGGTCGACGGGATCTACGACAAGGATCCCAAGAAGCATCCGGACGCGAAGCGTTACTCCACGGTGACATTCACCGATGCGCTGCGCCAGGATCTCCACGTCATGGATGCCACCGCGTTCGCGCTGTGCCGCGATAACGAGATGCCGATCATCGTGTTCAACATGACGACCCCCAGCAACATCGCGCTCGTCCTCAAGGGCGAGGCGGTATGCACGCGAGTCGTGCGAGACACCGAGAAGACCGAGTACGCCTGAGCGGAAGGAGACGAGCGCATGATCAACGACATCACCAATGACTCCGAAGAGGGCATGAAGAAGGCCATCGACTCGTTCAAGCGAGATCTGACGAAGATCCGCACGGGCCGAGCCAACACCGCGATGCTCGATGGCATCAAGGTCGACTACTACGGTACGCCGACGCCGGTGAATCAGGTCGCCACGGTGCAGGTCGTCGATGCGCGCCTGATCACCGTGAAGCCCTGGGAGAAGAACATGCTCCCCGTGATCGACAAGGCGATCCGCGCGAGCGACCTCGGCATCAATCCGGTGGCCGACTCCGAGCTCGTGCGCCTCCCGATCCCGCCGCTGACCCAGGAGCGCCGCAAGGAGCTCGCGAAGGTCGTCAACAAGCAGACCGAGGAGGCCCGCGTGGCCGTGCGCTCGGCTCGCCGCGACGCGATGGACATGATCAAGGACGCCGAGAAGGACAAGCAGATCACCGAGGATCAGCGCAAGGACGGCGAGAAGCAGGTCCAGGATCTCACCGACAAGTACATCGGGCAGGTCGACGACATCGCGAAGGCCAAAGAAAAAGAGATCATGGAGATCTGAGCGGCGCCCGGATCGTGACGGTGTGGAGCCTCCTCGCTCGGTTTGACGGAGCGCTTCAGTAACGGTACCCGGCCGAGAGATACGCTCGAAACCCCTGGTACGGGTTGGGCAGGTACTCGAGGTGCGGCTCGAAGTCCGAGAACACGTCGGGCTGGTAGTTGTGGCCGTAGAGAGCATCGTAGACGGTTGCCTGGATCGTCAGCTTCGGAGTGGGAGCGTAGGACAACCCGAGGGTCAGCTCGGCGATCGGCGGGATGCGGTCCAGTACGAGGTCCGTCGGTGCCACGGTGACGGACTCTGGAACTCCCCTCGCGTCCTGGGTGAGACCGCGATACTCGACCAGCCGGTCCGGGTCTGCAAACGCTCCGGCGATCTTGAGGTTCGACGTGGCGCTCAGCTTGCCGGTGATCAGCGAGAACACCGTCGCGAAATTGAACCAGTGCTCGGGTGTGCCCGGGATCCGACCTCGGTCGGCGCTGTCGATCTGCAGCCAGGTGTAGCCGAGCTCGATGAGGTGCCCGCCCTGAATGTAGAGCTTGCCGAGGAACTCGCCGGAGGCCAGGCCGCGGACTCCCGAGTTGCCGTACTTGCCGCCGGTGACCTGGATGAGGTTGTTGATCCGGGTGTAGCTACCGTCGGCGCGAAACGACAGCTCGCGGATCTGGCGGTCGCCCTTGAAGATCCGGGCGTTGATCTCGGCCTGTGCGGCGTTGGACGTCTCGACGCCGAGGTGGGGGTCGCCGTCGATGTTCGCCGCCTCTCCGTTGGAGGCTGCGTTGTTGATCACCGGCGGCCGGAAGCCCTGCGCGTAGTTGAGCTTGAGGTGCCAGTTCTTGACGAAGTTCCACACGGCGGTGCCCGCGAGGGTCGTGTTGACATCGTAGTTCAGCGAGCCCAGCTCCGCCGGAGCTGCCTGGACGCGCGCGCCGAGGTCGATGACGAGCTGCTTGCTCGGATGCCATTGCGGATTGAGGTAGGCGCCGAGCACGGTCCGGGTTCCTGGAAACGCGAACGTGAGCGGACAATTCGCGACGAACGCGAGCTTCATCTGCGCCGGATCGTACGTGCGCGGGCAGAGGATCGGCACACGCATCAGATCGGGCCCCGGCAGCGTGGACTCGGTGCCGGGTCCCTGGATCGACCGCGAGACGTTATCGATCTTGAACTCCCGGAACACCTCCGCGCCGTACAGCAGACGTACCTTCGAGGTCAGCTCGACATCGCCGTCCGTGCCGCCGCCGACTCGGTACGAGGTGAGGTCCACTTTCAGCGACAGCCCCCCCAGGACGAGCGCAGACGGCGTCAGGAACTGCATCGGGTACAGGTTGCGGACGAACTGGATCGCGTACGCCCGTGCGGTGATCCCGGCCTTCTCGTGGGCGAACCGGCTGCGGTACTCGAGCACGGCGTAGCGGTCGTACTGATCTGCGCGGTTCTTGCGGCCCGTCCGCTGCGCATCCACGCATCCGTCGATCTGACCGCCGGTGCACGACGAATCCTCGGGGAGATGCTCGCGCGACGGCCCGCCCGAGAACCCCAGCGCCTGGTACTGCTCGCCAAACGGCATGTTGAGCCGCAGCGCGAGCTTGTCGTACGTGATCTTGGCGTCGAGGTTCACGATCATCGATCGGGCTTGATCCGACCCGGTCAGCGGTCCGTAGATGTTGGCCGAGTTGGGCTGCGGGAGCGGAGCCTGGAGGATGAGCAGTGGCATCGTGAGCTCCGCTCCCTGATAGGTCTCGACGCTGCCGTGCGCGAACACCTTGAGCTTCCCGCGAGTCGCTCCGACCATCGCGTAGGCGCGAGCCATCGTGCGATCGCCGACCCCGTTTCCGATGCCACCTCCGACCTCGACTCCATCGACGTCGTCGGCATCCTTCGTGATGATGTTGAGGATGCCGAGCAGCGAGTTCGCTCCCCACAAGACGCCACCCGGACCCGTGATCATCTCGACCTGCTTGATGACCTCCATCGGCTGGCCGCGCGTCGCTGCCGCGGTATTGACGTACGGGTCGAACAGCGAGATGCCGTCGTGGAGGAACTGCACGGCCTGGACCTGGCCGCGAACGGTCGGCGCGTGAAACAACGAGTTTGCAAACCCGACCCGGTTCCAGCCGGGAACGGTGTCGTACAGCTGGGTCAGGTCATGGAACTGGCGGTCTCGAATGTCGGTGTCGGTGACGACCGTGACGATCGCCGGCGCCTCCTGGACCGTGGACACCCCCTTCACCGCGCTCCGCACGATATTCGCGAGCTCGAGCGCGTCGTCAGCGCCCGCGCTGGAGCGCTGCTCGCCTCCGTCGACCACGAGCTGTGGAATCTCGATGTCCTGCACGGAGCTGCCGCCCGCCGGCTGTGCATACGCACTGCCTGACGACACGACCACGACCATCACGAGGAATCGTCCGCGCATTCTCACTCCGATTCTGATGAATGTGCAGCGCAACGCGCAGCACATGCCCCCCGGTCGAAAGCAGAATCAGCGTAGCGGACCGCAGAGTTGCAACGAAGTGGTGCGCTCCAAAATCGACTACGAGAGACTCGCGGCAGCCAGCAGACTCCGCACGTCTGCGATAACGATTGCACCGAAACCAGCGTACAGCCAATTCCTGGCGTCGTGCGGCGCCTGCACCTGCCGTTTCTCGCGTCGCGACCAGGTCCGGCACCGGTGAAGGCGCCGCGCCTACAACTTGTGGCAGGTCTTCTGGAAGTCGAGCTTGAACCCGCTGCCTCGATCCACCTCGGCCTTGTGGGTGTAGTGGGTCGCGTCGGTCTTGATGAAGGTCATCCGTGTGCGGATGGTGGGCGCGGCGTGGTCCTCCTCGAACACCAGCTGATCTCCGGTCCAGCCGGGCGACGTCAGGCTTCCAAACGTGCCGTCGTTCGCGGCCCAGATGTGGTGCCACACCCCCTTGGGATCGACCCCCTTGAGCTCGGAGGTGATCTGCTCGCCGCCGTCAAACACTTCGACGCGGAGCCAGTTCGCGAACTCCGGTGCCACGCGGATCTCGAGCTTGGGGTACGTCTTCGCGACCGTGCCTTGCTCGGTGTATTCGAGCCCGTCGCATTGCCAACGCCCCACATAGAACGCGACGGTCGACAGGGATGGTCCGAGTGCGGGCGATCGACTGACCGGCGCGTGTGCGCAGCCGACGCATCCGGTGATGCAGACCAGCCAGGGTTTGATTCTCATCACGAAGATACTGGCCTCCACCTGCCGGTATTCCGCACCACGAACAGGTCGACCATCCGCCGTCGTCGTCCGTTCCGGCAGGTGCGAACGACAACGGGATTGTCAGGCTCGAGTTCGAGCGTCAGTACGCCGGGCGGGGGCGGAGGATCGTGTTCACGCCGCAGCCCTTGACCGCTCCAATCGCTGCGCCCGGAGGTCCACCCATCGCCCCGCCGAGAACCGCGCCACGCGCCGCCCCAGAGAGACAGGACGAGACCGAGCTCGTGTGGTGCACGTTCGCAGTGTGTGGCCGAGGATTGATGTTTCCGGGACCATGGCCGGGGTCGATGCGTGCCGGCCCCGACATGCCGCCGCCAGACACGCTGGACAGTTCCGCGGTCGAGATGAGCTAAAAGGACACGTTCGAATGCGTTTGATTCATGTGTGATCTCCTGCGCGATCGCAGTGCACGACATGAGCCATACAAGGTCGGATGGCACGATGCGGAGTTGAGAACGAAGCGGTTACGTTTCGTGACTTATTGGTCGTCGGTCTGCAACCGGAGGACGGCGATCCTTCGATCCGCACGAAGCTGGGAGGGTTCCTCAATGCGGCTGACCGTGCGCTGCGCGATACGCAAAGCGCGGTTCGACGATCGGTTGGATGCATGCCATCTCCGCGTCGCAGCTGGCCAGCGCGTAGCAACCTTCGAGGCGGGACACGTCGTTGCGTGGCTGCGGCTTGCCCCACTCGGGCTTCGCAAATGCCGTGCAGCGCTCGCGGGCGCTCGCTGCGTCGGCGGCGGTCTCGGCGACCCCGGTCGCCTCGGCCTGTTTGCGTAGCTCAGGATCTCGCAGCATCTGCGCAAACTGGGGCGAGTACTTGGCCCGCAGGTCCAGGTTCATCCTGGTAAGCTCGTCGGGATACTTCGCTGCGTTGGTGTGGAGGTTGACGCAGAGGTCGACCATTTCATCCCCCGACAACAGGTCTTCGTTGATGGTCGGCGGCGCGGTGCCAGCGGCCTGGCTGTGACAGGCGATCAGCACCAGGCCCACGGGGACGACTCGCAACACGTCAAGGATGGCTCGCATCGCCAGACAACGCGCGAGGCGTCGATGCGTGACAACCGGATCGGCTGCCGCCTCCGGGAACACGCGATGAGCGGGATGACGCACCGGATCGGTGCCGCTGGGGACGGTACGAGCAGGGCTACCGCGCGAGCGCGAGCAAGGTCTCGAGCGCCAGATCGCCCAGCTCGTACGGAACGAAGAGATGGTCGTGGAGCACGCCGGCCATCACGTTGCAGCTGATGCCAGCGCTGCCCAACGCACTCGAGAACGCCGCCGTGAAGCCCACGGCGTTCAGCGCGGAGTGGACGCTCAGCGTGATCCAGGCGGCACGAAACATGACCGGCAACCCGGCCGCCGTTGCAATGCTCTCCTCGATCACCACGGTGCATCCCTCCGGCTCTCGGATCGTCGCGATGGGTTGCAGCGCCTGGACCTCGAAGTCCGTCGCGACCACGGCGACCAGGGCGAACACGTAAGCGCCCGGGTGCCTGATCGGCGCCATGGTGCTCAGCAGCGCGGCTAGCTCGGTGGTTGGCATGGTTCCTCGGGCGACCGCGGTGGTGGGGACTTGTCGACGCGACTCGCGCTCGCAGCCAACCAGGAGCTGGCCGCGAGCGCGGTCACGCGCTACCGCATCGCGTCGCGAGGAGACCCCCGCAGGAACGGGTTACTTCTTCTTCGGGGCGTAGGGGCCCGTGTGGTGGGTCGCGTTATCGATCTCGCGGGCGGCGGCCCAGCCGAGACCCAGCGCAGCGCCGCCAGCGGCGCCAACACTCGTGCCGGTGACGGAACCCGCGGGGCCGCCGACGACGAGTCCGGCCATCGCGCCACCAGCGGCACCATATCCCGACACCTTGACGACCGTGTCGCCGACGCGCGTGGCGCCGTCGACGAATCCATTGCCGCCGGTCACGGTGACGAGCTCGGAGTGCTGGATGGAGATGAATGCGATGCTGCGGGTGTTCATAGATCGAGATCCTCTTGGGTTTGGGTTGCGATCGAATGCTGGTGCACGAGAAAGGCCAGAGACTCCACGACGACATTCTTGAGGGTTACAGCGGACGATGCGAGCTCGCTCGTCTTGTCCTGGTGGCGCTGTGACGACCATGGGCGACGGGGAACGACGGGGAATAGGAACCTTCGACACGGCGGTCGAGATCGCCGATCGTGCCTGCCTTGCAGGTCGTCGACGACACGAGTCAAATGACGTCCGCACGCCGGTTCGCTGCCGAGCGCATCGCGCCGATGCGCTGACGACAGCGCTCGCGCGTGACGGCCGTCCAGTCCCGGTCGACGTCGCCGAGACGACGATCTTCCCGATCGTGGGCGCCGCCGCTGCGCGACATTGCCGCGATCTCGCTGGACGTGCGCGAGATGGTCGCGGATCGAGGTAGCGAGCCCGCGAGCAGACCCCGCGGGAACGCGGCTACTTCTTCGTCGGGGCGTAGGGGCCCGTGTGGTGGGTCGCGTCATGGATCTCGCGGGCGGCGGCCCAGCCGAGACCCAGCGCAGCGCCGGTTGCGGCGCCAACACCAGCGCCGGTGCCGGCTCCCGGGGGACCGCCGACGACCAAGCCGGCCATCGCGCCACCAGCGGCACCGTACCCCGATGCCTTGACGACCGTGTCGCCGACGCGCTTGGCGCCGTCGACGAATCCATTGCCGCCGGTCACGGTGACGAGCTCGGAGTGCTGGATGGAGATGAATGCGATGTTGCTGGTGTTCATATCGAGATCCTCTTGGGTTGGGGTTGCGGTCGAGTGCTGGTGCACGAGAAAGGCCAGAGACTCCACGACGACGTTCTCGAGGGTTGCAGCGGACGACGCGAGCTCGCTTGTCTTGTCCCGGTGACGCTGTGACGACCACGGGCGACAGCGAACGACGGGGAACGACGGGGAACGATGGGGCCGATCGCCGGCGGTCGAGATCGCCGGTCGCGCGTGCTTGCAGGTCGTCGACGACAAACGTCATGACGTCCGCGCGCCGCTTCGCTGCCGATCGCATCGCGCCTTGCGCGTGCGAACCGCTCGCGCGTGGCGGCCGTTCAGTCCCGGTCAACGACGACGGCCGAGTCGACGATCTTCCCGATCGTGGACGACGCGGCTGTGCTACGTGCCGCGATCTCGACGGCCCCCCGTCATGAGATCGCGGTCGCGGTTCAGGCCCGCACCTGAGCGTCACGCGGAGCGAACGCGGTCGCCTCGTGGTGCTGAGGCGACATCCGGGCAGGCGCGCGGGAGCGAACTTGATGTGCCGCCGCAATAGCTCGCGTTCGCACTCAGAGGATCAACGCCGGGTCCACGAGTCGACGCGCGTCGTGGTCCGCGTCGTGGTCCGGGTATGCGCGTAGGACGGTGTACACGTTGCGGGTGCCGCCGGCGCTGCTGGTGCGGTTCCGAATAGCGAGCCGAACAAGGAGCCGAGATCGAATCGAAACCCGGCGTTGACGCCGGGCACGCCACAGCGATCTCGGCCGGTGGTGGTGGTGGTAGTGGTGGTGGTGGTGGTGGTGGTGGTGAGGGTGTGCGGGTCGAGGAGGGTGTGACTCTCACCCTGATCACACCGCGACGCGTACTGACTTTCGTAGCGGTCGCAGCGTGAGCGCCATGGCGTCGCCCCATCGATCGCTCGTTGCGAGCGCTCGGAGTTGCACGACATGCCGAGCGGTCTTGATGTTCCAGCGTGAGCCGGC
>JAYUVX010000123.1:0-18219 GCA_043753855.1 Myxococcales bacterium
GGGTGCGGTGACGTCGCCGGCCTGCGCGACGTGCGTCAGTTCGTGGCCGATGATCCGATCGCCCTCCGCCGTTCCAGGCTGGTAGTGCCCGGCACCGAAGAACACATCCTGACCCGCGGTGAATGCCGTCGCGCCGATCGCATCCGCAGCTTCCGCGGCGGTGCCGTCGGTGTGGATCCGCGCGCCGGTCGGATGTGCCTCGCCGGATCCCAGGGTCTCGAGGGCGCGATCGACCTTCGCAGCGCGCGTCGGATGGAGGTCTTCGCCACCCGTCTGCGGCTGGGGTTGTTTTCCGGGAGCAGCGTCAACATCTCGACCCGCCGATTCCCCACCCGTTGCGCCTTCGCTGCTCTTGTCGAACATCTACTGGAATCCCATGGAGGTTGGAAGGTCGACGGACTCGACCCTCCACGTGATTTTATACGTCCTCGAGACCGTCAAGATCCCCTTGTGGAGGTGGTCCATGGGCTTGGCCTCCGCTCCTCTCCGCCCCTCATTGCGCAGGGCGAAGATCTCGAGGTGTCCGCCGTCCTTGGTCGCCGTCCAGGTCGGAGGGTGGCCGGGAACAACCGCGCGGCCGGTCGTCGAGTTGTCGAGGGTCTTCTGGATGGTCGCGGGAGCGGTGCCAAATGCGTGGACGATCAAGATGATGTCCGCCGCATTCAGATCGGAGCGCTCGAGCGCATCCTCTGCCTTCAAGATCGATTCGACGACGGCGTCACTGTGCTTCGCGGTGCTCAGGTGGACGACTCCACCCGACGCCGATGCGTACAGTGCCTTGTCGTCACTCGTGGTGATCCCGAACACGAGCACGTTGGCGCCCGGGCTGTGGCGGATCTCTTTCGGAGTGACCTTTGCCTGGTTCAGCGCCTTTCGAACGGCGGCCTCGCCATCGGTCCATGCCTTGTCATCGTTCATCTTCACCACCTTCTTCACCACCTTCTTCACCACTGGGGGGGCCTTCGGGCCGAGAGCAGGGCGCGTCGAAGGAGCCGACGGCGTTGCCGCCGCCGCCGTCACCATGACCGTCAGCACGGACACAATCTGCAGGATGCGCAGCATGCATTCTCCCTCATGCGGAATCCTACCCGCTTCCTCGGTTGGACGGGCGAGGGCCCGCGCTGTTCAACCCCGTAAATCTGCGGACTACGCCAGCAGGTACTGCTCGAGGTCGATCAGCTTGGCGACGTCATGGACGTCGTCGCGCATCAGCGGCACCTGCACGAACGTCGCCCCGGGACCGCCGGCGGCGCGCAGCCGGGTCACCGCCTGCTGATCGGCGGTCGCGAGGATCTCGATCTCGGCATGTGCCGCCACCAGCGCCTGGGCCGCCATGGTCCGGCTCGTCCCCGACAGCCCGAGCGCCACGATCGATGGCTGCGCGGCGAGCGCTGGCTCGACGGCCTTCGGGTTGGGAACCGGAAGCGACGGGTGCACCTTGTTCACCACGAACCCGACGAACGGCATTCCGGCGCTGTTTAGCCGATC
This sequence comes from Myxococcales bacterium, assembly GCA_043753855.1. Classification (GTDB taxonomy): domain Bacteria; phylum Myxococcota_A; class Polyangia; order Haliangiales; family Haliangiaceae; genus JABFXX01. The sequence goes on from JAYUVX010000123.1 coordinate 1,489, forward strand.
GTGAAATGCGAGCGCCTCGCTGACCGCCATCGGCTCGGGGCTCGCGACCAGCAAGAACCCGACGCGCGGCTGGCGCAACAGCGCAAACGTCTCCTCGGCGCGCTGCTTGAAGCCACCGAGGATGTCGTTGAACTCGGTGAAGAACACGCTGAGGTCATTCATGAACTTGCTGCCCACGAACTTCGCCAGCCGCTTGATGATGAACGCGCCGCTCTTGCCGACCAGCGACCACCGCGAGCCGCCCTTACCCTGAAGCTTGCGGAACCAGTCGATCGCGGGCGAGTCGATCGCCTCGCTCAGCTTGTGGGGCGCATCGAGGAAGTCGAGCGCGTGGGCGGTCGGTGGCGTATCGACGACGATCAGGTCATACGCACCGCTCTGATCGAAGTCGTGGAGCTTCGCCATCGCGGCGTACTCCTGCGCACCTGCCAGTGAACTGGAGATCTGCGCGTAGATCGGATTCGCGAGGATCCGCTTCACGGCGTCGGCATCCTTGGCGTGCTTGGAAACCACTTCATCGAACGCCATCTTCTGATCGAGCATCATCGCGTGGAGCTCGCCCTTGTCGCTGGGCGCGCCTCGGCGCACCAGCGCGCGATCGACCTCCTGAACGTGATGACCGAGCGAGGCGAGGCCCAGCGAGTTGGCGAGCCGGCGCGCGGGATCGATGGTCAGGACCAGCGTGCGCTTGCCACGCCGCGCGGCCGCGAGCGCCAGGGTGGCCGCGGTGGTGGTCTTGCCAACGCCGCCCGATCCCACGCAAACCAGGATCCGCCGCTCCAGGAGCACATCGACCAGTCGGAGAGACGGCACGGTTTCTCCGCGGATAGCACGCCTCACCACGCGGTGGCAACGCGCTGGCATGGTATGAAACCATCGCCGTGAAGCGTGAGCTGATCATCACCGCCGATGGTGTGGAACGCATGGTTTCCGTCGAGGGACCGCTGTCGGATGGTCGGTTCAAGCTGACCATTGACGGCGCCGAGCGCGTCGTCGATGCCCGCGCGGTCCGTCCCGGAACCTGGTCGCTGCTGATCGACGGCACCCAGTTCGTCGTCGATCTCGATCGTCGGCGCAACGGTATCGCCGCTTCGGTCGGTGCGAGCGAGGCGCTGCTCACGGTCGAGGATGCGCTCCATCGCCGGCTCGCTAGCGCGGCGGGAGCTCGCACCGCGGTCCGCGGGGAATCGATCCGCGCGCCGATCGCTGGCAAGGTGGTCAAGGTGCTGGTCGCCGAGGGTGATCACGTCGCCGCCGGCACCGCCGTGATCGTACTCGAGGCGATGAAGATGGAGAACGAGCTGATCGCGGAGCGCGGCGGCACCGTGGCCTCGATCGCGAAGACCGCCGGGCAGGCCGTAGATACCGGTGATCTGCTCGTCGAGCTCACCTGATCTGACGGCGACCTGACCGCGTTCTGACGTTGGGCCTCACCTCGCGCTCACGTCGCCCGCCGACGTGCAGATGGTATGAGCAGGCGCGATGCGAGTCCTCGGGGTCGGCGAGTACAACGAGCTCGGCTCGGTGTACCTGCGCCTCGCTGCCGAGGGTCACGAGGTTCGCGTCCACATCATCGAGGAAGGCTCGCGCGACGTGCTCGCCGGGCTCGTCGATCAGGTGCCGGCATGGGAGCCACAGCTGCCGTGGATCCGCGAGGCGGGGCCCGACGGCTTGATCCTGTTCGAGGACTCCGGCCACGGCGAGCTGCAGGATCGCCTGCGTGCCGAGGGCTATCACGTGGTCGGTGGGAGTGCGTTCGGAGATCGGCTCGAGCAGGATCGCGCGTTCGGCCAGCAGACGCTGCGCGAGCTCGGCTTGCCGGTCCTCGGTGGGGCGCAGTTCGGGGACTTCACCGAGGCGATCGCGTTCATCGCGAGACAGCCCAGACGCTACGTGCTGAAGTTCCACGGCTCGGAGTTGCCGTCGAGTATGAACTACGTCGGGATGCGGGACGACGGCCGCGATGTCGTGGCGGTGCTGCAGCGCCACCTGACCACGTGGGAGGACGACTACGACGATCCTCCCGAGTTCACGCTCATGGATCACGTGAAGGGCGTCGAGGTCGGGCTCGGCGCGTTCTTCAATGGACGCGAGTTCGTGGGGCCGGTCAACCTCGACTGGGAGCACAAGCGGCTGTTCGCCGGCGACCTCGGCGAGCTCACCGGGGAGATGGGCACCGTCGTCACCTATCGCGGCGCCGAGCGCATGTTCGTGGCCACGCTCGCCCGCGCGGCTCCGCTGCTGCGCGCAGCGAACCATGTCGGCTACGTCAACCTCAACACGATCGCGAACGAGTGCGGCATCTGGCCGCTCGAGTTCACCTGTCGGTTCGGCTACCCGGGCTTCGCGATCCTCTCGGCGCTGTTCGCGGAGGGCTGCGGCGCGATCCTCTCGCGCGTCGCCGCCGGAACCGCTGGCTCGTTCGCCACCCACGAGGGCTTCGCAGTTGGCATCGTGCTCACGGTGCCGCCGTTCCCGTATCACCAGGGTTACGACGAGCTCGCGAAGGGCACGCGGATCCTGATCCCCGAGGATCTCACCGACGAGGAGCGCCATCACCTCCACTTCGCCGAGGTCGCGCGCGAGGGCGAAGCGCTGATCACGGCGGGGCAGGTCGGCTACATCATGGTCGTCACCGGTCGCGGCCCGTCGATCGAGATCGCGCAGCGCGAGGCCTACACACTCGCCGGCAAGATCGCGATCCCGAACGTACGCTACCGCAACGACATCGGAGACGCGTTGCGCGCCAGCGGCCTCGCCGAGCTCGCGCGGCTCGGTTGGCTCTGATCCACGCCGAGCTCCTGACGATACCGCTCGAAGCAGCGCCGGCCCGCTTCGAGCCGCAGCAGCGCACCCTCGGCGATCGCGCCGGCAGCGCGCGGCTCCGCCTCGACGACCGGCCGCAACACCTCGGCGTTCCACGCGGCCGAGTGCTTGATGTCGAGCGTCGCGTGCAGCGCGAAGTAGTGGCGCGCGTGGGCCGCGATCTTCAGGCGCTTGAGACCCGCGTTGACGCAGGCCGCGCGCTCCGGTGCGGTCAGCTCGATCACACCGAGCGCCCCGAGCGACTGATACGCATAACGGCGGTTGGCCGCGAGCGCGATCATGAGGTTGCCGAGCGCGAGCGACTCCCACACCACCGGTACCTCGTGGGCGATCTCCTCGAGCTCGAGCGCAGAGGCGAGCCGCGACAGCATCGGCCCGTGCATGCCACCCGCGGTGCCGCGGCCCATCTCGTCCCAGTAGTTGCGCGCGAGCTCGAGCTTCGGCCGATCGTCGAGCTTCAGCTGGGTCAGCGCGACGAGATCCTCGAACCCGGCCTCACCGGCAACCTCCTGGCGCATGAACCAGCGCATGTGCTCGGCGGTCGCCTGCTCGGCGAGCCACGGGAACAGCGGATCTCCCTGACCCGGACCGACGTGAGCGAGGTCCTCGAACCAGGCAATGAAGCCCTCCGGATCACTCGGAGCCGTTGCGGCGCGCGCCGTCATCGCTTCGCGCTCGATCTCGACGACCTCCCCCTCGAGGCTCCGCAGCGCGTGCTCGCGATCGAGCTCTGCGCGCCACCCCGAGCCGGGGTACCGGGGTGTGAGGCGATCATGATTCAGCTCGGCGAGCTGACGGTGAAGAGCTTCGAGCATGCTTCGATCTGGAGCTGCAATCGCCACGCCGCATGATACCGGCCCGTGGCTTGCTAGCAGGTCAGCTGTGACCCGATTCCTCGCGAGCGAGCTTCGCTGTAACGCTTGCGATCATCCTCCGAGCGCCGCGTGCGAGTACCAGGTTGCGTGGACGATCAACCCGCACATGGTCGTCGGATCGGTGGATGGCGCCCGGGCATGCGCCCAGCACGCACGACTCCTCAGCACAGTGCGCGCCCTGGGCGCGGAGGTCGTCTGCTTGCCGTTCGTGCACGGCGGCTTCGACTCGGTGTTCGCCAAGGACAATGCGCTGTACCTGCACCGGCGTGGTTGCTCCCGCGCCGTGCTGGGGGCGCCCAGGTTCGCGGTCCGTCGGCTCGAGCAGCGCAGCCGTGCGCGGGATCTCGACCGTGCCGGGTTTCAGGTCGACCACCGGGAACCTGCCTTCGAGGGCGGCGACCTGTGCGTGATCCCGGGTCGCGGCGCCTTCCTGGGGTACGGATTTCGCTCGTCGCAAGCGGCGAACGGGCACCTCGCGCAGATCCTCGGCGCACCGGTGACCGTTCTCGAGCTGGTGGATCCCGAGCTGTATCACCTCGATACCGCGATGACGGTGCTGTCGGATGGCACCGTGCTCGCGTGTGACGATGCGTTCTCGCCCGCGTCGCGCGCCACGCTGCGCGAGACGGCGCGCGGCGAGGTGATCTCGATCGACCGCAACGATGCCGTACGGTTCGCGCTCAACCTCGTGGAGATCGGTGACACGGTTGTTACCGGGACCGAGTCCGTCGCGGTCGCCGAGGCCCTGCGGTCGCGAGGCAAGCGTCTGGTCGTGACCCCACTCGACGAATTCCATCGTGCGGGCGGCAGCGCGGCCTGCCTGCTCGCGCCGATTCACGACCTCGATGCTCACACCACGGTCGCGACCAGCGCCACCGCGGCGATCCGGTCGACCGCTGCGTAGCTCGGCGAATCGAGCTCCTCGCCGAACACATCCGGATCGAGCTCCGCATACCTCCACTCGGTGCCGGTCAGCAACGGCGAGAGCGCGGCGAGCACTCGATCGTTACCGTCGACGATCGGCGCACCGGTGTACAGGATCAGCCGCCCACCCGGGCGCAGTCTCGCGAGCCCCTCGCGGACGATCCGCACCGCGAGCCCGGTGCCGAGGTCTCCGCCGCCATCGCGGTAGACACGCTGTCCCGGGTCCACCAGGTAGGGCGGATTCGCGATGATCAGATCGAGCTCGCCGGTGACCGGCGCATAGAGATCGCCGACCACGACCTCGGCGCGATCCGCCACGCCAGCGAGCGCTGCGTTGGTCCGTGAGAACATCGCCGCGAGCGGATTGATGTCGGCGAGTACCACCGCTCCGGCGCGCTCCGCGAGCATCAGCCCGCCGGCACCCGAGCCGCAGCCGACATCGACGAGGCGCGTCGACCGCTCGACCTCGCGTGCGAGCACCGCGGCGAACCGATAGGTATCGGGTCCGAAGAATACGGCGTTCTCGTCGCGCGTGGGATACGCCGAGTGGGCGTATAGCCCGCCGTAGAGCGAGGAGAATCGTACCGTGCTGACGAGCAGGCCCTCGCGGTCGATCACCGAGTCGGCGGCGCGCAGCGCATCGACGATCGCGTGCGGCAGCAGCGACGTCGCGAACGGCCGGCTCCAGCCGAACACATCGCGCACGGTCCGCGCGATCGCAGCGTCCGCCCGGGCGTTGACCCGCCGATGGCTCTCCGGCGTGATCGTCGTGAACTGGTAGTCGTGCGCCTGCAGCCAGCGGCCGACCTCGACGAGCGCCGCGCTGGTCACGGCGAGTCCTCCGATTTCGCGGGGAGCGCGCGAGCTTGCGGGACCCGGCGCTGGTTCTCCGCCCCGACGCGCCACACCGCGCGGCCCAGGTAGTACGGCCAGAGATCGAACCGCAGCAACCACGGCATGGCGGCTCAGGGCAGGGCGGCGCGGAGCGGAGGCATGGCACTCGCGGCGCCGGGCAGGCCGGGCGTACGATCGCGCGGGATATGATAGCGGAGCAGGATCCGCTGCGTGGCTTTTCGCGCGTCGTCGGCGTCGAGGATGATGATGCCACCGGAGGTGGTCTCGATCTCGACCACACCGCGCGCCGCGGACAGCCGCGACACGAACTCTTCCATGTCGCGCGGGACCTGACCGTCGAGCTTCGCGACCGCCTCGTTGTAGAGGTGCCCGTAGCCGACGTTGATCTCGTCCGCGAGGATCTGGGTGAGGATCACGACCTCGTGCTGCTCGGCGGACCGGAAGCCCAGGTAGTAGTAGTTCAAGAACTCCTTGGGAGCCTTGTTCCACCACTTGTCCCAGGTGGTCAGGTAGTCGCGCGTCAACGTCTGGAACACGAGGCCGCCGTACACGAAGTATGCGGGCGGCTGGTCGTAGCGCGAGCGGGGGACCAGCGGCCGCCACGGCTTCAGCTCGATCTCGACGGTGCGCCCGATGCCGGCGCGCTTGATCTCGAGCTCGATGCGATCGCCGATATAACGGTGGCCGAGCACCACGTCATACCGGGTGCGGTAATGGTCGATGTACTGGATCGTGCCGTTGTTCGCGATCGGCAGGCCGTCGATCGCGGTGATCACATCGCGCGGCTGCAGGATCTGGTCCGACGATCCGCTCCAGTCGACGTGCAGCACGACCACACCGCGCTCGCTCGGGTTCAGGCCGAGCTGACGGCGGAGGAGCGGGTTCTCGAGGTTCTGCGTGGTGATGCCGAGCGCGGGGATCTCGGGACGCTTGCCCGCCGAGACGCCATCGAGGAACGCGCGGATCAAGGGCGGCGGCACCATCTCGCCGATGTTGTCGACGCCGGTCAGCTTCTGGAACGCGATGCCGACCACCTTGCCGTCGCCGAACACCGGGCCGCCGCTGTTGCCCGCGTTGATTGCGGCATCCACGGTGACGGCGAGCAGGTGGCGCTGCGAGTGGCTATAACGCTGGACCTCGATGCGCGAAACCACGCCCTCGGTGATCGAGATCTCCTCGCCACCGACCGGATAGCCGACCACGGCCACCTCGTCGCGCAGCCGCGGCATCGGGCCGAGCTCCGCAGGTTCGATGTCTGCGAGAAAATCGGGTGGGTCGGTGACCTCGAGCAGGGCGAGGTCACAGTCATGGCTGACCGCACGCACGCGGGCGATCGCCTTGTCGGGGTGGGACGGCTTCTGGACCTGAAGGAACGTGGCGTTGGCGACGACGTGGGCGCCGGTGAGCAGCAAGCCCTTCCCGATGACGACGGCAGAGCCCGTCGAGTTCGAGGGGTTGCGGGCCTGCCACGGTCCATCGAAGTCGGGGTCCTGGGAGGTCGCAAAGACGCGAATCACCTCGGGGTACGCCACGTTCCGAGCGTACCGTGTGTGGCGGCAGGGGCAAAGCCTCCACGTGGGCAAGCGCACGTGGAGACTTTGCCCCTCACCTACATCTAGCGGTACAAACCGGCTCCATGTTCGCGCTGCAAGCGGTGACCCCGGCACGGCTCGTGGAGCAGGTAGCCGGTGTGACGCTGGCCGAGGCGCGAAAGCTGATCGCGCAGGTCCATCGCGGCGAGCCAGTCACCGCAACCGGCGCGATCCGACGCACTGCGGCACAAGCGGTTCGGAACGCGAGCTACGTCCCGGCACTCGAGGTCGCCAGCGAGCTCGCGAGCCAGCTCGACCCGTTCGTGAAGTACGCGCTCGAGAGTTCGGGCGCGCGGTTCGAGGCGGTGCGGATCCCCCTCGCGAATCCGGACAGGTTCTGCGTCTGCGTGAGCTCGCAGGTCGGTTGCGCACTGGCGTGCGCGTTCTGCGCGACCGGCCGGCTCGGCTTCGAGCGCAACCTCGCGTCGTGGGAGATCATCGAGCAGGTCCGGATCGTGCGCGCCCGGTTGCCGCGTGGGCGCGTCCACGGCGTGGTGTTTCAGGGCATGGGCGAGCCGCTCGCGAACCTCGAGAGCGTGCTCGAGGCGATCGCGGTGATGACCGAGCCGTGCGCGCTCGGCATCGATGCGCGCGCGATCACCGTGTGCACCGCCGGTCTGCCGACCGGGATCCGCCGGCTCGCCGCCGAGCAGCCGAACGTGCGGCTCGGGCTGTCGATCTCGAGCGCGATCGCCGCGCACCGCAAGCGGGTGATGCCGATCGCGGAGCGCCACGATCTCGAGGACGTGCTCGCTGCCGTGGCGGATCACGCGCGGATCACCAGGCTGTCACCGATGTGGGCGGTGACCTTGCTCGCCGGGGTCAACGACAGCGAGGACGATGCGCGCGCACTCGGCGCCCGGAGCATCGCGTTCACCGAGGCCACCGGGCGAAGGCCGCGGATCTCGCTGCTCGACTACAACGCGATCGGGGATGGCGACCCGTTCGTGCGATCGACCCGGATGAATGCGTTCCGCGACGTGCTCGGAGGCGCCGGGCTCGCGACGCACCGCCGCTACTCCGGCGGCTCCGATGTGGCTGCGGCGTGCGGCCAGCTCGCGGGTGGGGGTGGTGCGGGACAGCTGTAGTATGGTGAGTGCGTGCACCCGGTCCATGACATCGAAGTTTTGGCGGACATCGCTTCGTTTGTCCCGTCGGTGATCGAGATCCCGCGCGGGTCGCATCTCAAGTACGAGGTCGACAAGCCGACCGGCCTGCTCCGGCTCGATCGCGTCCTCTACTCGGCGGTGCACTACCCGGTGAACTACGGGTTCATTCCGCGCACCCACGCCGAGGACGGCGACCCGCTGGACATCCTCGTGCTGATGCAGGAGCCGGTCGCGCCGCTGACGATCATCCGCGCGCGCCCGCTCGGCGGTCTCACCATGGTCGACGAACACGGCGGGGACGACAAGATCGTCGCCGTGTGCATCGACGATCCGGCGTACGCGCACTACCAGAGCGTCGACGAGCTACCGCCGCACATCGTGCGCGAGCTCGACCGCTTCTTTCGCGACTACAAGGTTCTCGAGGGCAAGGGCGATCAGGTCGACGTCGGCGCGATGTACGGCCGCGAGCGCGCACTCGAGGTGATCCAGACCTCGCGCGATGCCTACGATCGCGGCGAAGGCGCGCGCTAGGCCTTCGCGCTCGGACGCTCGCTCACGCGCTCGTGCCACGCGACGAGCTGCGGGTGGGCCTCCGGTGCGAGGCGGATGTTCGAGACCTTGCCGAAATCGAGGGCGCACATCGCGGTGATGTCGGCGACCGTGAACCGGTCACCGGCCATGAACAGGCGCTTGGTCATCTCGGCCTCGAGCCATTCCAGGCGCTCCGTCACGTGCTCGCGCATCAGCTCGGCGAAGTCGGGGGTCTGCTTGATCCGGCCCTGCCAGAACTTGTGCGTGTTGCGGAAGATCTGCGTGATCGGCCACAGCAGTTCCAGCTCCGCGTGTCGGTTCCACATCTCGATCTGGGCGCGCTCCCACGCGTCCGTGCCCATGAGGTTCGGCTCGGGATAGATCTCCTCGAGGTAGCGGCAGATCGCCATCGATTCGCGGAGCACCCGGCCATCCGCCAGCTCGAGCACCGGCAGCAGGGCGATCGGGTTCTTCTTGCGGAACTCGGGCGTCTGGTGTGCCTTGTCGGCGATCAGCACCTCGATCGTGTCGTAGGCCACACCCTTCTCGGCCAGGAACACGCGGACCCGGCGCGGATTGGGGGCGCGCGGGTCGTGATAGAGCAGCATGGTCGCACTCTAGTGTAAAATGGCGGCTATGCGGATTGTGGCGATCCTGGTTCTTCTGTGCCTTGTTCTGGGCACCAGCAGCTGTAAAGGCAAGGGCGGAGATGCCGAGGCCGCCCCCGATCCGGCGGCCGTGAAGGCGCAGCAGGAGCTGGTCGCGAAGCGCGATGCATTGCTCGCGCAGAAGCAGAAGCTACAGAGCGAGTCGTCCAAGCTCGGGGACGAGATCAAGAACACGCAGGCAAGCGGCGGCGACACCAAGAATCTCGAGAAGAAGAAGGCGGAGATCGACAATCAGATCGCGCAGCAGGACACCAACCTCAACAATACGTCGAGCGAGCTGTCCGCGCTGTCGTCCAAGCTCGACGCGGTGGGAGGCATCGCGGCCCGCGAGGCGGCGGTTGCCAAGCGCGAGGCGGAGGTCGCGCTGCGCGAGAAGGAGGCGTTCCAGAAGATGAAGGACGTGCTCGTTGCCGAGGGCGCTAGCGCCGAGCGCTGGAAGGAAGGCTGCAACACCGGCGGTCAGCCGATGATCATCCAGCAGGTCGCGCCCCCGAAGGGCGGCAACTATTCGCGCAAGGAGGTCGACGCGCTGGTCGGCCGCGCGAAGGCCGCGATGGCGAAGAAGGGCCTGATGACCGCGGATCTCGGTGCGCAGGCAAACCTCGAGGGCGAGGTTACCAAGGCCCTCGGTGAGAGCGACTGGACGCGCGGCTTCATCCTCGCGAGCCAGCTGGTGCAGACCATCGATGCGATCCAGGTCAACCGCGGATTCATCGGCGCCAAGGTGCAGCGGCTGCAGAACCGCGTGAAGAGCGCATCGGTCGACGAGGCCACGCAGAGCACGTTGACCGAGGGACTGAAGGACGTGCTGCAGAAGTACGGCGATCAGGACTTCGTCGCGGCGAACAAGAAGATCAATCAGCTGTGGAACGTCGTGCGCTGACGTAGCGGCTGCGGTGCTCGCGACCGGCTCGAACCCGACAAACGCGAGGGTTCGTGAACCACGTCGCCATCGCCGCTAGAGATCGCGCCCGGAGGTGACGCCACGGAGTCGCGGAGAGCGCAGAGCAGAAGTTGCTGGCACGCGACTCGCGACCGCATTCGTGCGACGTCCGGAAAACCCTCCGGTTGCTTGGGTTCTCCGGTTGCTTGGCTCCGTTCGGAAATCACACGTTGCACGCGGGCACCGGCACTCGCCATCGACCGCGGGACAGCGTTCATCGGCGGCGCGCTAACAGGGCGCGCCACCGACGCGGCGACACTCGCCGGCCGGGAACGAGTGCACGACGTTCGCGACGATGATCGCCGTCGCGACCAGCAGCACCGTGGCCCCGACGCCGACCGCGATCGGCCGGCGGTACCATGGCGGATCGACGTAGGTGATCCGGTCGGTGCTGATCGGCTTGCCCTGGAGGTCGTGCTGGATGATCGGGTACTGCGTCATCCCGACCACGACGTCGGTGGTCTGGTTGTAGGGGACATCGATGAACTTCACGAAGTCCCGATACTCGGGGTGGGTCACGCGCACGGCCTGGGTTCCGACCGGCAGCGCGAGGTCACCGATCTTGGAGACCGCCGTCCGCGAGCCATTGACGTAAACCGTGGCGCCGTTGACGTCGATCACGAAGTGCAGCGTGCCCCTGTAGCGATCGGGCTCGAGCAGACGCACCGCCGCACCGTTGGGTCCCCCTCCGTCGTCCTTCGCGCCGACCTGCAGCGTGGTCGAGCGCAGCTCCTTGCCCGAGGCCACATCGGTCGCGCCGAGATAGACGATCTTGGATTCGCCGAGGCCGCCGACCTCGCCATCGATCACGATGGTCGCGCCGACCAGCTTGCCGAGCTCCGCGAGGCATCCGGGCTCGCGCTCGCACATCCGGAGCAGCGGCTTCTTGGCCTTCTTGATCGCATCGGCGACCTGCGCTGCGGTCACCACCTTGGTGCCGGGCAGCGTTCCGAGCGCGAGCTCGATCTGGCCGGTCAGCTGCTTCGTCGAGGCCGAGGTGTCCTCGGTGCCCAGCGTCGACAGTGGTGCGAGCGCGACCACGCGGTCGGCGTGAGCCGTTCCCGCAAGCACGAGCAGCGCGACCGCGGCCGATCTCAGCACGAGGTGGACGCTCCGGTGTCACCGTTGATGCAATCCACCTTGCCTGCTTGCCATCCGATCAGCGCACCGAGGCCGACAGCGGCGACCCCGACCACGACGATGAACCAGGTCCGCGTGTAGAACGGCTTGCGGTACACGGTCTCGACGCGACCGCTTCCGACCGTGTCCTTGCTCGCGAGCATGCGAACCTCGGCGCGCGCCACCTTTTGGAAGTGAACGTCGACCTCGTCGTCGAACGGGTCGTAGCCCGGCGCCTGAACGCGCAGCTGATGCTTGCCGAGTGGCAGCTTCGAGATCACGCCGAGCTTTGGCAATGGCGTCTTGCCGATCGGCTTGTCATCGAGCCGGACCTCGGCACCGACGATATCGGTCTGGACCTGGATCGATCCGTGGAGCTGCTCGGGCGCGAGCAGCTTGTACGCCGCGACGCGCATGCCCTCGATCAGCTCGTCGGGGCTGCCGCGGAGCGGGTCACTCTGGATTCGCTGGAGCTGCTTCGCCGTGGCGGTATCCACTGCCTTGATGTTGAGGACATATGCCGAGCCCATCGATCCGACGGTGCCGGTGATCACGATATCGACGCCGAGCTTCTTCCCGACCGCGGCGAGGCACTTCTCCTCACCGGTGCACTGCTGCTGATCGGCGGTGACCGAGCGCTCGATATCGCGGCGAGTCGGTAGCGCGACCTTCGACAGCCGCTGAAGCTCCATGCGGAACAGGGTCTCGAGCCGCGCGACCAGCTCGGGCTCGATGCCAAGCGCGTCGAACCGCCAGACCGCGATCTTGAGGCTCAGCGCGGCCTCGGGTCCGGTGACCTGAGCCTGCGGCGGCGTGGGCTGAGCCACCGCAACGCCAGTCACGGGCGCCATGATCATGAGCGCGCTCAGCACGAGCGACGTCAGGCTCCTCCCCACGATCCGGGATCCTAGCATCGCTGGCCCGAACTCGCCGTGTTAGCGTGCCGCCATGTCCTGGGCCCGGAGCGTCGCAATCGCCGGCGCGATCGCCGCTGTGACGAGCTGCTCTTCCGTGTCGACGGTGAGGGTCCAGCCAGAATCGCTCTACGTGGGGCCCGGGCTGCGACCGATCGCGCTGGTCCATGCCCAGGTCACCAGTGCGTACTTCCTGTTCATTCCGATCCCCGGCCATGTCGATCTGGATCGGGTGGTGAACCGGATGCTGCTGTCAGCCGCCAAGGCTCTGGGCGCCGACAAGGTCGTCAACATCACGGTCGACATCACGCCGGATGACGGCGTGTGGGTGTTGCGCAGGATCGTCGGGTGGCGCAGCGCGCAGGCATCGGGGGTGGCAGTCGTGGTCGAGGCCCCGCCCACGCCGCCCCCAGCGAAAGCTCCATGACGAGTGATCTGTACGACCGCCGGTTGATCCTCGTGCTCGGCAAAGGCGGCGTGGGGCGCAGCACGGTCGCCGCCGCGATCGCAGGCCAGTGCGCGGCGGGCGGCAAGCGCACGTTGCTCTACGAGACCAACGCCAACGATCGCTTCGGGAACTACTTCGATAAGCCCGCGGTCGGCACCGAGCCGGTCGAGCTCGCGCCGAACCTGTGGGCCGTGAATGCCACGCCGGCCTCCGCGCTCGCCGAGTACGGCCTGATGATCCTGAAGTTCAAGAGCGTCTACGAGATGGTGTTCGAGAATCGCGTGACCCGGGCGTTCCTGCGCGCCATCCCGGGCCTCGATGACTACGCGCTGCTCGGTAAGGCGTGGTTCCACACCGAGGAAGTGAAGCAGAAAACGCCGGTGTGGGACACGGTGGTGTTCGACATGCCCGCGTCCGGTCACTCGGTCTCGATGCTCAAGGTGCCGTGCGTGATCGTCGATACGGTTCCCGAGGGTCCGCTGACCCGCGATGCGCGCACCGTGAAGGCGCTGTTGATGGATCCAGCGCGCACCGCCGCGGTGATCGTCACACTCGCCGAGGAGATGCCGGTCAACGAGGCGCTCGAGCTCGAGGGCAAGCTGACCGCGATCGGCATCGTTCCGCAGCAGATCATCGTCAACCAGGTCTATCCCGAGCACTTTCCGGCGGGGATGCCGGTCGCGCGCGTGCTCGACGCGCTGGTCGCGGATCCGTCGCTGCCGTCGCCGCTCGCCGAGCTCACCGCGCACGCCAGCATGTCGCGAGACCGTCGCGCGCTCAACGCGCACTACCTCGCCGAGCTGGCGAAGCGCGCGCAGACGCCGATCTCACAGTTGCCGATGGTGTTCGTGAAGTCGCTCGGTCCGGCCGACGTCCGCGGCCTCGGGCAGCTGCTCTCCAAGTAGCGCGTTACTCGCCGGCGGCGCGCATCGGGAACAGGGGCTCGCCGTGGATCTCCAGGCGGTACACGCTGTTCTCGGTTTCGACGTAGATCATCTTGCCGCCGGGCTCGCCGAGCACGCGCCGCACCGGCGTCGTGATCATCCGGTGCCCATGTGGATCGCGGAAGATCACCATGCCTCGCCCGATAAACGGGTACGAGATCAGGTATCCCGTATAGAGACGTCCGCTTGCGCCGGAAGGCCTCTCGGTACCTAGCTCACGAATCTTGCGGGCCGTGACGCTGACCATGGGGTCGCTAGCCTATAGTCTAGGAGATGCTCGCGCCGACGTCATCCTCTTTGCGAGGAGAGTCGGGCAGCGCTGGGGTTGTACCTGATGACCAGCCGCACCATCGAGACGCTGTATGAACAGGTGCGCAACGCAGCACCCGCCGCGGTGCCCTACGAACTGCCGGTGCTGTTCCAGGTTGCGCCGGGGATTCGGGTGCTTGCACTGCGGACGCCGACGCTCCCGCCCGCCGCACATACCAACGTCTACCTGGTAGGACCCGAGATCGGGCCGGTGGCCGTGGTCGATCCCGGTAGTCCGTACCCCGACCAGCAGGCGGTGCTCGACGAGGTGCTCGGCCGGATCCCTGTCGACCTGATCCTGCTCACGCATCATCACGGCGATCACGTCGGTGGTGCCTCGGCGCTCGCCGCGCGCTGGGGCGTGCCGATCGCTGCGCATCCGGCGACCGCGCGTCGCCTGGACGGCATCGTCGAGGTCACGCGGCCGATCGAGGATGGCGAGCAGCTTCACGACCTCACGGCGGTGCATACACCTGGCCATGCGGACGGGCATCTGTGCTTCGAGCACGCGGGCGCAGTTGCGACCATCGCCGGGGACATGGTCGCCGGCATCGGCACGATCCTGATCGACCCGAGCGAGGGAGACATGGCTCTCTACCTCGCGGCGCTCGAGCGGTTGCTCGCACGCCCGCCGATGATGCTGCTGCCCGCCCATGGGCCGGCGATCGCCGACGGCCCCGGAAAGCTTCGCGAGTATCTCGCACACCGCGGGATGCGCGAGGCGCGCGTGATCGCGTCGCTGCCTGACGTACCCGCCACGCTCGCGGAGCTGCTCCCGATCGCCTACGGCGACACGCCCCGGATGGTGTGGCCGCTCGCGGAGCGTTCGCTGCGTGCACACCTCGACAAGCTAGTGAACGAAGGACGAGCGCGGTTCGATGGCGAGGCACGGTGGTCGCGTTGAGCTATAGTGGTGTGCGGTGGCACTGACGTTCGATGGACTCGCGGAGGTCGCGATGGCGCGCGACCTGCTTCGCCGATGGTGGGGCCTCGAGATGGGGCTCTCCGACGCGAAGGGCGGGGGGTATGACCGTACGTCGCACGCGACCTGCGAGAGCGTGAGGGGCATCGCCGGCGCGGCCTGCGCGCACGAGCTCGCGGACCTCGCCGTGCAGTTCGGCCGGACCAAGGATCGTGGGGCGATCGTGAAGACCTGTCATGCGGGGATGACGATCGTCGCCGCCCCGGTGCTCGGGATCGCGGGCCTGCTCGGCATCGTGTTCGCGACGGGCGGCCACGATGTCGACACGAGCGCCGCCGAGCAGGGCCTGATCAAGACGATTGGTTCCACGCCCGACGAGGCCCGCACGTTGATCGCGGCGACGCCGGTGGTCTCGGCCGACGATCAGCTCCGGATCAAGGATCTGGTCTCCGCCGCGGCAGCCGCCGTCGAGCGCGCGCTGCCGATCGAGATCCCGACCACCGCGTTCAGCCATCCGTTCAACGAGATCGTCGGCGACGCGCCAGCGGTGCGCGACGTGGTCAAGCTGCTCGCCAAGGTGGTCAAGAGCGAGGCTACCGTGCTCGTTCATGGCGAGAGCGGCACCGGCAAGGAGCTGATCGCGCGCGCGATCCACTATCACGGGCCCCGTGCCAAGAAGCCGTTCGTTGTCCAGAACTGCTCCGCGTTCAACGACAACCTCCTCGAGAGCGCGCTGTTCGGTCACGTGCGCGGCGCGTTCACCGGCGCGGTCAAGGATCAGCCGGGCCTGTTCCAGGTCGCCGATGAAGGGACGTTCTTTCTCGACGAGATCGGGGACATGTCCGCGGCGCTGCAGGTCAAGCTCCTGCGCGTGCTGCAGGAGGGCGTGTTCACGCCCGTCGGTGGCACCAAGCCGGTGAAGGTCGACGTCCGGATCATCGCCGCTTCGCACAAGGACCTCGCGTACATGGTCCAGCACAAGCAGTTCCGCGAGGACCTGTTCTACCGGGTCAACGTCCTCAAGATCACGGTGCCGCCGCTGCGCGAGCGCGTCAGCGATATCCCGCGGCTCGCGCAGCACTTCGTCGCCAAGCACTGGCGCGGTCCAGCCCAGGCGCCGCGGCTCTCGCAGAGCGCGCTCGCGCGACTGGTCGCCTACGGTTGGCCGGGCAACATTCGCGAGCTCGAGAACGAGATGGAGCGGATGCTCGTCCTCGCAGGTGACGCCACCGAGCTCACGGGCTCGATGGTGTCGACGCGGGTGGCAGGCATGGTCGCTCCACCGCCGAAGACGTTGCGCGACGCGATCGCCACCTCCGAGGCCGATGCCATCGTCGCCGCGCTCGGCCGTCACCTCGGCGAGCGCGACGGCGCCGCCGCGGATCTCGGGATCAGCCGCTCCTATCTCGATGCGCGATGTGCCGCGCTCGGCCTCGGAACGGGTGGATGACCCGGGCGTGCGCGCTGTGTGGCAAGGCCGCGGTCCGGGACGGCAACAAGTTCTGGCCGCTGTGTAGCGAGCGCTGCTCGCTGATCGACCTCGGCAAGTGGCTCGGCGAGGAGTATCGAGTTCCCGGCGAGCCGGATCCGAACCTGGCAACGCAGTCACCACCCACGCGCGAGGACGAAACGTGAGCGAACACCGTGTCGCGACTCATCTCGGTGTCGACGCGGACGCGTACGACCGCGAGATCCGCCGGTTCATCCCGGGCTACGAGGAGATGATCGGCGAGGTCGTCGCCGTGCTCGACG
>JAYUVX010000124.1:0-18078 GCA_043753855.1 Myxococcales bacterium
TGCAGAAGACGCTAGAGGCGCTCGGGCGTCGAGATCACACGCCCGCGCAGCAGCGCGAGGCGATCCAGCGGCTGGTCCAGCTCGTCATCAACAAGCTGCTCCACACGCCGACCACCGCGCTGCGTGCAGCCTCGCCCGACGAGGCCGAGCTGCGGGCCGAGGTGCTATGCGAGCTGTTCGGACTCGAACCGATTGACAGTGTCGAGATTGATCGGGAAACCCCGGCGGCGCTCGCAGAAGCCGTGGCAGAGTCCGGGTCCTCCGAGAGGAACCCGCCGACGTGACCCAACGCATCGTCATCGCAACCCGCGGCAGCGCGCTCGCCCTCTGGCAAGCCGAGCACGTGAAGGCACGGCTACACGAGACCGCCAAGGGGATCGAGGTCGCGTTTAACGTGATCAAGACGCAGGGTGACAAGATCCTCGACGTCCCGCTCGCGAAGCTGGGCGGCAAGGGGCTGTTCGTGAAGGAGATCGAGCAGGCGCTGATCGACAACACCGCGGACGTCGCAGTCCACAGCATGAAGGATGTCCCCGCAGAGCTCGAGCCCGGGCTCGCGCTCGCGGCGGTGTCGACCCGCGAGGTACCGTGGGATGCGCTGTGCGCTCGGAGGCCGGTCACCGTGGCCACGCTCCCGCACGGAGCGACGGTCGGCACCTCGAGCATGCGCCGCCAGTGTCAGCTGCTCGCGGTGCGCCCCGATCTGAAGATCGCGATGCTGCGCGGCAACGTGCCCACTCGGATCAAGAAGCTTGATGACGGTGAGTTCGATGCGATCGTGCTCGCCGCGGCGGGCCTGACCCGGCTCGGGATGGCGGATCGGATCACCCAGCTGCTGCCCCTCGAGATCTCGATCCCCGCGGTGGCGCAGGGCGTACTCGGGCTCGAGACCCGCGGTCTGGACTTTTTGACTGGCGAGCTGATCCGGCGCGCGATGCACGACCCTGCCGAGGAGCGGCGGGTCGCTGCCGAGCGCAGCTTCCTGAAGCGCATGGGCGGCAGCTGCCAGACACCGCTCGCGGCACATGCCATCGATGCACCCGGGGGAGGCCTGCGCATCCTCGGGATGTGCGGCATGCCGGATGGCTCGAAGATCCTGCGAGCGGAGGTCCGTGGTGCCGTGGAGGATGCCGAGCAGCTCGGCGAGCAGCTCGGCGACGATCTGCTTGCACAGGGCGCCGACGCGATCCTCGCCGCAACCGCGTAAGTACTTCGCTAAGCGCTCCGACGGAGAAATTTTGCGTCGAGAGTGCCGAGAGCCTACGATTTTCGGTGCGATGACCCGTCACATCTCGTCGGCCTCGGCCCTGCTCCTGTTCGCTGTCGGGTGCACCACGCCGATGTCGGCGATGCGCGGTGACAATCAACGTCTCACCCAGACTGTCGAGGAGCTGCGAACCGATCGCCGTGCCCAGGATCGCAAGCTGAAAGATCTGCAGCATCAGCTTGATGCGCTACGCGCTGACAAGGTGACCGCGATGATGGCGTCGATGCCGCCGCTGCCGGTCGAGGTCGCCGGCCCGACGAGCTTGCTTCGCGCAAACGTCGAGCCCGGCGCACCACGGATCGTCGCGATCACCGACGACGGAACCGAGATCGTGTACGAGGGCGATGCCGCGCTCGGCAAGGCCGGCACGATCGAAGAGGATCCTTCGCCCGCTCCGTCGCGGCGCGTTGCTCGCAACACCGCGGCGCCGATCGGCACGTATCAGCCAAGCAGCGGGGTCGAGATCTCCCGGCGCATCCCTGGGGTGTCCGCTCGCACCGCACGGGTCGCCACGCGTGACCGCGATCTACCGAGCGAACGAACGGACGATGCATCCGCCGAGTACCGCACCGCGGTCGAGCTGGTGAGGTCCGGCAAGCACGCCGAAGCGATCGAGGGGCTGCGCAGCTTCCTGCGCAAGTATCCGCGCCACGACTATGCGGATAACGCGCAGTACTGGCTCGGTGAGGCGTTCTACGCCCAGAAGGATTATCCCCATGCGCTCTCGGAGTTCCGCACGGTGATCGAGACCTACCCGCGCGGAAACAAGGTTCCCGACGCGCTGTTGAAAGTTGGATACTGCTATCAGGCGCTCGGCCAGGGAGCCAAGGCGCGCGCCGTCCTGGAGCAAGTCGTGAACCTCTACCCGAAGACCGAGCCGGCCGCGCTCGCGACCAAGCGACTGGAGACCCCGTGAAGCGCGCCCTCGTTGCAGCCCTCGTCCTCGCATCCACCGCGGCGCTCGCTCAACCGTTGCCCACGGTGAATGCGCCGGTGACCTTGAACCCCGGTGCGACCGGCAATCAGAACACGGCCCCGCCGCCGACCTACCAGAAGCCGGCCCCCGCTCCGCAACCGAACATCATCGTCGTCGGTCCCGACGGCAAGGTGACCAACCCCGCGCCGGCTCCGGCGGAGAACGGCTACTACATCTCGGGTGGTGGCACAGGTCGCGCCGACTCCGGTGAGGATGTTCACGCCACCGCGATTCCGGATCTCCACGTCGTGCGCACTGGCGACACGCTGTGGGACATCTGCTTCTACTACTTCAACAACCCGTGGGAGTGGCCGAAGATCTGGTCGTACAACCCGCAGATCACGAACCCGCACTGGATCTATCCGGGCGACCTCGTGCGGCTCCTGCCGCGTGGCATGTTCGCGCAGCCGGATGCCGGTCCGGCCGTGGCGCCCGATCCGGGGACCGATCGCGTGGTGCCTCCACCGGCGCGCAAGCTCGAGGTCGGTGTCAAGCAGGTCGCGTTCGTCCAGAAGGCTGATCTCGACAACAGCGTCGTCGTCGACGGTGCGGTCGACGAGAAGGAGCTGCTTGGCGACGGCGACTCGGTGTACCTGAGGTACCCCGAGGGCAAGCCGCCGCAGGTCGGCCAGCGCTACTCGATCTACGAGCCGGGCAAGCCGGTGAAGCATGACAACACCGAGTACGGCTCCTACGTGCGCCTGCTCGGCACGCTCGAGGTCGTGAGCGTCAAGCAGGACAAGCGCGCGCGTGGCGTGATCATCCAGGCCAACCGCGAGATCCAGCGTGGCGCCAAGGTCGGTCCGCTGATGAAGACCTTCAAGAATGTGCCGCCGGTGCTCGCCACGGTGGATGCCCAGGGACCGATCGTCGGCATGCTTGCTCACGACCAGCTGATCGGCGATGGCGAGGTGGTGTTCGTCGGGCTGAACAAGAAGTCCGGCGTGCAGGTCGGCAACCGGATGTTCGTGGTGCGTCGCGGTGATGCGCTTCCGCCGAAGATGTCGGCGAACGTCGGTCAGGATGACCGGCGGTTTCCCGCTCGCGCCCTCGGCGAGATCGTGATCGTCGAGGTCGGCGAGAATGTCTCGATTGGACTCGTCACCCTGTCGGTGCAGGAGATGGCGATTGGAGATACCGCGATGATGCAGAAGGCGCAGTGATCTCCCGGTCGTTCGGCTAGCGGCGGCGGGCACCGTATATAAGGAGGGGCGAACAGCCAACCTGCTGAAATCACTCGTCCGTGGCTCCACACACTTGACGGGACAGCCGCAGGTGGCTAATTGCTTCCCCCCTGTGACCTCCGCCGTCCTTCCTTCCGGGCAGCTTCCGCCGCGCCTCGTAGCGCTCGGCTGGTCGGCTCCCGTACGCGTTCGCGGCGCGCTGAAGGATGGACCCGCGGTCGCGATCGTTGGAGCACGTGCCGCGACGCAGGTGGCAATGGACCGAGCTCATGCTCTCGCAAAGCACCTCGCGGGTCGCGGCATCTCGGTGATCTCCGGAGGAGCGCTCGGCATCGATGGTGCCGCGCATCGCGGTGCGCTCGCCGCGGGCGGCCACACCACGGTGGTGCTCGGCTCCGGCCTGAACGTGCCCTATCCGCGACGCCATGCACCGATGTTTCAGCACGTGCTCGCGGCGGGCGGTGCACTGGTCAGCTTGCTTGCGGATGACGTCACGCCGCGCCGATCCACGTTCGTGCAGCGCAATCCGCTGATCGCCGCGCTGGCGGATGTGGTGATCGTGGTCGAGGCCGACGTGCGCTCCGGTTCGCTGTCCACCGCCGCCGCTGCGGTGAGGCTCGGTCGCGTGCTGACGGCCTGGCCGGGAAGCCCGGGTTGCGATCGCCTGCTTGCCCGCGGCGCGGGGATCATCGAAGGCATCTCCGACGTGGAGCTCGCCCTCGCGGGAACGCCCAGGCCGCGGCCGGAGCCGCAGCTCGATCCGATCGCCGCGGCGGTCCGCGATGCGATCCGGGACGGGGCGGTAGGGGTCGACGCGATCGTGGCGTCCACAGGTTTGGCGGTGCGCGCAGTCTTGCGTGCCTTGCCCTCGATCGAACACTCGTTCCTCGCGAGGAAGCAGTGAGTAAAGACGACAAGAAGGCGAAGGCCAAGGCGAAGGCGTCGAAGGCAGCAGCGCCTGCGAAGGTAGCTGCCAAGGCACCCGCGAAGAGCAAGGTCGCGTCCAAGCCCGCGAAGGACGAACCGGTTGCGAAGGCCGCGAAGCCGGCGAAGTCCGCGAAGGTAGCCAACAAGCCCGAGCTGAAGGTCGTCGAGGGTGCCCCCGAGAAGGCACCGGTCAAGGCCAAGCTGGCACCGGTCAAGGGCAGCAAGGCGTTCAAGAAGGAGAAGGCCGCGCTCGATGCCAAGGAGGCCGCCGAGGTCGAGGCCGAGGCGAAGCGCAAGCCCAAGAAGGTGAAGCCGGGCTCCGCGCTCGTCGTGGTCGAGTCGCCCGCGAAGGCACGCACGATCGGCAAGTATCTGGGCTCGGGCTACGTGGTGAAGGCCTCGGTCGGTCACGTTCGCGACCTGCCGAAGTCCAAGATCGGGGTCGACTTCGAGAACAACTTCGAGCCCTCGTACGAGGTCATCGACGGCAAGAAGAAGATCGTCGCGGAGATCCGCAAGGCGGCCCGCGAGAACGAGACCGTGTACCTCGCCTCGGATCCGGATCGCGAGGGTGAGGCGATCGCCTGGCACCTCTCTGAGGAGATCAAGAGCGTCAACACGAACATGCATCGCGTGTTGATCAACGAGATCACGAAGAAGGGCGTCACCGCTGCGATCGCCGCACCGCGGAAGATCGACATGAACAAGACTGACGCGCAGCAGGCGCGCCGGATCCTCGATCGCATCGTCGGCTACGAGATCAGCCCGATCCTGTGGAACAAGGTCCAGCGTGGACTGTCGGCGGGCCGGGTGCAGTCGGTCGCCGTGCGCTTGGTCTGCGAGCGCGAGGAAGAGATCAAGGCGTTCGTGCCCGAGGAGTACTGGTCGGTCGACATCACGTGTCGGGCCGAGCAGCCGCCTCCGTTCGAGGCGCGGATCTGGAAGTGGAAGGGCGAGAAGGCCGAGCCCAAGATGGCCGATCAGGCCAAGGAGATCGCGGACGAGCTGGCGAAGGGCACCGCCACGGTCGGAAGCGTCGACAAGAAGGAGCGCCGCAAGAAGGCGCAAGCGCCGTTCATCACGAGCCGCCTGCAGCAGGATGCCGCGCGCAAGCTGCGGTACTCCGCGAAGCGCACGATGGCACTCGCGCAGCGCCTCTATGAAGGTGTCGAGCTCGGCGAGGAGGGTCCGACCGGCCTTATCACCTACATGCGTACGGACTCCACGCGCATCGGCGATGACGCGATGACCGCGCTGCGGGCGCACATTGTGGAGACCTACGGCGCGGAGTACCTGCCGGAGCAGCCCAACACGTACGGCAACAAGGAGCGCGCGCAGGATGCCCACGAGGCGATCCGCCCGACCTTGATGGAGTGGACGCCCGAGAAGGTGGCGATGGCGCTCGCCGAGCACCCCGAAGGCAACGAGCTGACCAAGCTGTACACGCTGATCTGGCAGCGGTTCGTGGCATCGCAGATGGTGCCCGCCGTGTACGACGCCACCACGATCGACATGGATCGCGGTCAGGCCGTGCTGCGTGCGACCGGCCAGGTGATGAAGTTCGCCGGCTACACCAAGGTCTACGAGGTCGCCGAGACCGATGACGCCAAGGCCGAGGCCGCGGAGAACTCCGATCGCCTGCTGCCGCCGATCGAGGTCGGTGACGTGGTCACCCTCGAATCGATCCGTCCCGAGCAGCACTTCACCCAGCCGCCTCCGCGGTTCTCCGAAGCATCGCTGGTCAAGGAGCTCGAGGAGAAGGGGATCGGCCGCCCGTCCACGTACGCGGCGATCATGTCGACGATCGTCGATCGCGGCTACGTCGAGAAGAAGGAGGCGCGGTTCTGGCCCACCGAGCTCGGCATCCTGGTCAATGGCCTGCTGGTCGTCAGCTTCCCGGAGATCGTGTCGAGCGACTTCACTGCGAAGATGGAGTCGGATCTCGATCGCGTCGAGGAGGGCTCGCAGGACTGGCGCGTGCTGCTCGGCGGGTTCTACACGCCGTTCAAGCTCGAGCTCGAGACCGCGCGCAGCGAGATGCGCGACGTCAAGCGCGAGGAGATCGCCACCGAGTGGGTGTGCGAGAAGTGCGGCAAGCCGATGGTGATCAAGTGGGGGCGCAACGGCAGTTTCCTCGCGTGCCAGGGCTATCCCGAGTGCCGCAATACTATGGAGGTCGTGAAGAACCTCGATGGCACGTGGGAGAAGGTCCCGCCGCAGACCACCGACGAGATCTGCGAGACCTGCGGCGCGCCGATGACGATCAAGCGCGGCCGGTTCGGCAGCTTCCTCGCGTGCACGAAGTACCCGGAGTGCAAGACCACCAAGCCGATCTCGCTCGGCGTGAAGTGCCCAAAGCCGGGCTGCGGCGGATTCATCGCCGAGAAGCGGTCGCGCCGCGGCAAGCCGTTCTACGGCTGCTCGAACTGGGCGAAGAAGCAGTGCGACTTCGTGGCCTGGGATAAGCCGATCCCGCAGCCGTGTCCGATCTGCAACGCGAAGTTCGTCCTCAAGAAGGAGAACAAGAGCGGCACCACGCTCCGCTGCATGGAGTGCGACTGGAAGCAGGGCGTCGACGACACCGAGGAGAGCGCCGCGTAGCGATGCTGCTCGGGATGGCGCTCCTCGCCGGGATGGGAGGGCTGATCCAGGCGCTACCGTCGGCGACCGTGGTGGCTCGCACGTGATCGCGCTCGGGATCGTCGCGGCCGGCCTGCTGATCGTGCTCGGAGCGTTCAGCCGGATGGACGTCCAACCGTCGCTGTGTCCCCGCTGCCGGCGGCGGTCGCTGCTCCCGGACCATCGCGGCGTGATCTGGCGCTGCGTGCCGTGCGAGGCCGAATATCTCCGCGTCGGCGCCAACTACGTGGCTCGCGGAACCGGCGGCCCGAATGGCGAGCGGATTCCGATGGCGACGCTGCGCAAGCCCGACGACGAGTAGTATCGTCGCCCGATGACGTGGGAACCCGAGGTCACCGTCGTCGGTGGCGGGATGGCGGGGAGCGAGGCGGCGTGGCAGCTCGCCGAGATCGGGCTGCGGGTCGCGCTGGTCGAGATGAAACCGTGCGCGATGTCGCCGGCGCACCAGAGCCCGCTGCTCGGCGAGCTGGTGTGCAGTAACTCGTTGCGCAGTGATGATCCGATCGCCCCGGCGGGCCTGCTGAAGCACGAGCTGCGCCGCTGCGGGTCGATGGTGATCGCGATGGCCGATCAGAACAAGGTACCCGCAGGCCAGGCCCTCGCCGTGGAGCGGTTCGGCTTCGCGCGCGCGATCACCCAGCGGCTCGCGCTGCACCCGCGGATCCGGATCGAGCGCCGGCGGATCGAGGATCTGCCCGACAGCCCGGTGATCGTGTGCACCGGGCCGCTGACTGAAGGCCAGCTCGGCGAGGTGATCCGCGCGGAGCTCGGCGGCGATCGGATGTACTTCTACGATGCGATCGCGCCGATCGTCGCCGCCGACTCGATCGACTTCGACTTCGCATTCCACGCCTCGCGATGGGGCAGGGACAGCGACGCACCGGATCGCGATGCACCCGAGGAGCGCGCCGCCGGTGGCGACTCCGGGGTCGGCGACTACATCAACTGCCCGCTGAACAAGCTCGAGTACGAGGCATTCATCGAGGCGGTCAACGGTGGCCGCAAGGTGCTGCCGCACGAGTTCGAGGAGCCGAAGTACTTCGAGAGCTGCATGCCGATCGAGGTGATGGCCGAGCGCGGGCCGCAGACCCTGCGGTTCGGGCCGATGCGGCCGATCGGCCTGCGCGATCCGCGGACCGGGCATCGTCCGTGGGCCGTGCTCCAGCTGCGCCCCGAGAACAAGTACCTCACCGCGTACAACCTCGTCGGGTTCCAGACCCGGCTCGCGTACCCGGAGCAGCAGCGGATCTTCCAGATGATCCCCGCGCTGCGCCGCGCCGAGTTCTTGCGGTTCGGATCGATCCACCGCAACACGTACATCGATGCGCCCGCCCGGCTCGGTGAACGGTTCGAGCTGCGCACGCGGCCCAACGTGCGGTTCGCGGGTCTGTTGACCGGTGTCGAGGGCTACATCGAGTCGTGCGCGATGGGCCTCGTGGTCGCCTGGATGCTCGGTGCCGAGCTCACGGGACGCGCCGCACCGCCGCCACCTCCGACGACGATGCTGGGCGGGCTCTACCACCACGTCACCGCGCCGCGCGAGGGCAACTACAAGTACGGCCCGACCAACGTCAACTACGGCCTGCTGCCGCCGCTCCCCGGCGTGCGCAAGGATCACCGCAAGGAGCGGATGAGCGAGCGAGCGCGCGCGGACCTCGAGGCGTGGCTCGGCAGCGTGCGTGTTACGGTCGCGGCGTGAAGCGACTCCTCGGCAAGTTCGCACTGGTCACCGGCGGCTCGAGCGGGATCGGCGCGGCGTGCGCCGAGGCGCTGGCCAGCGAAGGTGCGGCGGTGATGGCGACCGGGCGGCGGTTCGATCATAGCCCGGCCGGCCATCTCGCGCTCGGTCAGGTGGTCCAGGCAGGGCTCGATGTCACCGACGAGGCGGAGGTCGCGCGCCGGTTCGCCGAGCTGCCAGAGCTCGATCTGCTGGTGTGCTCCGCGGGCGTGGGAACATTCGCGCCGGTGATCAACGCGTCGGTGGCGGACCTGCGCGCGATGCTCGAGGTCCACGTCGTCGGCACGCTGTTGTGCGCGCGCGAGGCGCTGCGCCGGATGCAACCGCGCCGCAAGGGTCACATCGTGATCATCGGCTCGCACGCGGCCCACCGCGCGTTCACCGATTGCTCGGGCTACACCGCCGCGAAGGCGGGGCAGCTCGGGCTCGCGCGCGTGCTCGCGGAGGAGGCGCGGCCGTACGATATCCGGGTCACCACGCTGCTCCCCGGCGCAACCGATACCTCGATCTGGGATGACCGGCCCGGCTTCGATCGGACGAAGATGATGAGACCCGAGGATGTGGCGAGCTTCCTGGTCGCGATCGTCGCGCGGCCCGGGATCTCGGTCGAAGAAGTGACTTTGACACCGCCCGCGGGCGCACTCTGATCAGTGGATGCGGTCTGCGAGCGAGAGCCCGACCAGGCCGCCGTTCTCGAGCAAGCCGTTGACGGCGCCGAGATCGAGCGACAGCTGGTGGCCGGTATCGCCCAGCTGGACGAGCAGCCCGACGTCGCCGAACAGGTAGAGGTTTGGGCGCACGCCGCGCGGCCGGCCACTCGGAGCCTCCATGTGCTCGAGGCCGCGGGCGAAGATCCCGGTGTTTGCCTCCGACGCCGCGGAGTCGTCGTTCATGTCGCCGAACGGCTCGCCTGCACGGACCGGCAGCGCGCCCGCGAGGCCGACGTGGAGGTAGGGCACGAGGTATTCGTTGGGATAGCTCACGGCGGCGCCCGCCTGGCCGGTGATCGAGACCATCCCGGTGGTCAGCACCGTGGCACCGGCGCCGTACGTCAGCGCGCTCCAGTCGTGCGAGCGAGGTGTGAACCGGCCGTACGCGCGCACCGCGACCGTCGCGAGCGTGACGCTCTCGGACTCCGCGCGCCCATCCGCGTCGCCGCGGCCTCCCGCGACCTCGATCCCCAGCGCGGTGCGATCGGTCTGTTGATGCTCGACGCGAAGCGCGAGCCCGAAGCCCGTGCCTCCGAGCACCTGGCTCACCGCGCCGAGCACGACCGTCACCGTGGTCTCGCCCTTCGGATCGGCCGCCGTGCCACTGTGCAGCGCGATCACCGGCGGCGGCGCGATCACCCGGCAGCCGAACAGGAAAATTAATGGGGCCAGAGCCCCGTTCGATGAAATCATCGGGCGTGGATTGGGATCAGGCGCTCGACGCATTCCAGCGGTACCTTGCCATCGAACGCAACTACTCGCCGCGCACGGTCGAGGTCTATCTCCGCGACGTTCGTGCACTGCGCGCACACCTCAAGGAGAAGCGCGGCAAGGACGCTCCGCTCGGCCGGCTCTCGGCTCTCGACGTGCGCAGTCAGCTCGCGGCGCTGTTCGGCGAGAATGGACCGGCGACGATCGGGCGGAAGCTGTCGAGCGTACGGGCGTTCTCACGCTTCCTCGTCAAGCGCGGCGTGCTCGCGGGCAATCCCGCGGCGGCGATCCGCGGACCGAAGAAGGCGCGAGGTTTGCCGCGCGCGCTCGATGTCGATGACGCGAAGCGGTTGATGGAAGCGCCGGCCATCACCGGCAAGACCACCGCGCGCCGGCTGTCGGCCACCGAGGAGTCCCGCCACGGCCTGCTGCGGCTGCGCGACACCGCGATGCTCGAGGTCCTCTACGGGACCGGGCTCCGGGTCTCGGAGGCGTGCGCGCTCGATCTCGGCGACATCGATCGCGATCGCTACGCGACGCCGATGGTGCTGGTGCGCCATGGCAAGGGCGACAAGCAGCGCCAGGTGCCGCTCGGGCGGCTCGCCGACGAGGCGCTCACCGCGTACCTGCCGGCACGCAAGGGGCTCGCAGCGTCGGGCGCCGCGCTGTTCGTCAACGCCGCCGGTCACCGGCTGACGCCGCGCTCGGTGCAGCGGATGGTGAAGCAGTGGTCGATCGCCGGTGGCGTGCACGCCGATGCAACACCGCACGGGCTGCGGCACTCGTTCGCGACTCACCTGCTCGACGCCGAGGCGGATCTGCGATCGATCCAGGAGCTGCTCGGCCATGCGAGCCTCGCGTCGACGCAGATCTACACCAAGGTCTCGCTGGACCACCTGATGAAGGTCTACGACGACGCGCACCCGAGAGCGCGGCTCCCCGTGGCGGTGGCCGTTCCCGTGCTACGAACCAAGGTGTGAAGACGCATTCGACGACGATCCTCTCGGTCCGGCGCGGGAACACCGTGATCGTGGCTGGAGACGGGCAGGTCACCCTCGGCAACACGGTGGTGAAGGGCGGCGCTCGCAAGGTCCGCAAGCTCGGCGAGGGCAGGGCGATCGGTGGGTTCGCCGGTTCGGCCGCGGATGGGATGTCCCTGTTCGAGCGCCTCGACGAGAAGCTCCGCGAGCAGCGCAGCCCGCTGCGACGCGCCGCCGTCGAGCTGGCGAAGGAGTGGCGCACGGATCGGGCGCTCCGCCGGCTCGAGGCGATGCTGGTCGTCGCCGATGCCGAGGGCACGTTCATCCTGTCGGGCTCCGGGGACATCATCGAGCCCGATGACGGCATCTGCGCGATCGGCTCCGGTGGCAGCTATGCGCTCGCCGCCGCGCGTGCGCTGATGGTGCACACCGCGATGACCTCGCGCGAGATCGCGGAGACCGCGATGCGGATCGCCGCCGACATCTGCATCTACACGAACACCAACCTCACGATCGAGGAGCTCGCGTCGTGAGCGCGCAGCTCTCCGAGCTCTCCGGTGGCGAGCTGACTCCCGCGAAGATCGTCGAGGAGCTGGACCGCTACGTCGTCGGGCAACGCGATGCCAAGCGCGCGGTCGCCGTCGCGCTGCGGAATCGATGGCGGCGCCAGCAGGTCGAGGGCGATCTGCGCGACGAGATCGCACCGAAAAACATCATCATGATCGGCCCGACCGGGGTCGGAAAGACCGAGATCGCACGCCGACTGGCCCGGCTCGCTCGCGCTCCGTTCCTCAAGGTCGAGGCCAGCAAGTTCACCGAGGTCGGCTACGTCGGCCGCGATGTCGATTCGATCGTCCGCGATCTCGTCGAGGTCGCGGTCAAGCTCGTGCGCGACGAGGAGGCCGGCAAGGTCCGCGGCCGCGCCAAGGACGCCGCCGAGGAGCGCCTGCTCGAGCTGCTGTTGCCGCGCGCGGCCGGTCGCGGATTCACCGAGCGCCCGGGTGAACCACCCGCGGCGAGCGGGACCGGCGATGCCACGCGCGAGAAGCTGCGCGTGATGCTGCGCGATGGCCGGCTCGATGATCGCGAGGTCGAGGTCGAGCTCACCGATGACTCGAATCCGCTGATGTCGGTGCTCGGCGGACAGCCCGGCATCGACGAGAACGCGATGTCGGGGCTGAAGGACATGTTCGGTGCGTTCGGCAGGAAGACCAAGCGGCAGAAGCTGAAGGTGCCGCAGGCATGGCGCGCGTTGACCGAGCAGGAGGTCGACAAGCTGATCGATCACGAGGCTGCGACCCGCGAGGCGGTGCGCCGCGCCGAGAACGCCGGCATCGTGTTCATCGACGAGATCGACAAGATCGCGACCAGCCGCGAGCGGGCGGGCGCGGATGTCTCGCGCGAGGGCGTGCAGCGTGACCTGCTGCCGATCGTCGAGGGCTCCACGGTGACCACCAAGTACGGCCCAGTGAAGACCGATCACGTGCTGTTCATCGCGGCCGGCGCGTTTCACATGAGCAAGCCGAGCGACCTGATCCCCGAGATGCAGGGCCGGTTTCCGATTCGCGTCGAGCTCACGCCGCTGGTCGCGGAGGACTTCGTGCGGATCCTGACCGAGCCGCAGAACGCCCTGACCCGCCAGTATGCGGCGCTGCTCGCCACCGAGGGCGTCACCATCGAGTGGACACCCGAGGCCGTGCACGAGCTCGCGGCGATCGCCGCCGACGTCAACCGCCGCACCAACGACATCGGAGCGCGCCGGCTGCACACGGTGCTCGAACGCCTGCTCGACGATCTGCTCTACAACGCGCCGGATATTGGCGTGCAGACAATTCCGATCACCCCGGCCTACGTGCGCGAACGGCTCGGTGCGCTCGTCGCAGACGAGGATCTGACGCGTTACATCCTGTGAAACCGGTGGTACACACCGATGGATGACGCAGGCAGAGCTCCTCGCCCTCGCTGATCAGATCTTCATCAAGAACTACCGCCAGCAGCCGATCGTGCTCGAGCGCGGCAAGGGCTGCGAGGTCTGGGACAAGGCCGGCACCCGCTACCTCGACATGACCGCCGGCATCGCGGTCTGCGGTCTTGGCCATGGGCACGCGGCGTTCACGGCGCGCGTCACCGAGCAGCTCGGTCGTCTGGTTCACGTCTCGAACCTGTACTGGAACGAGCAGCAGATCCTCGCAGCCAAGGCGATCGTCGATCGGTCCTTCGCCGACCGCGTGTTCTTCTGCAACTCGGGCGCGGAGGCCAACGAAGGTGCGCTGAAGCTCGCGCGCCGCTACCAGGCCGTCGTCAGGAATGCGCCGGAGCGCACGACGATCGTGTCGACCAACGGCAGCTTTCATGGCCGCTCGTTTGCCACGGTGTCGGTCACCGGTCAGCCGAAGTACCGCGAGGGCTTCGGTCCGCTCGTCGGTCCGGTCGAGTTCATCAACTACGGCGACCTCGATGCCGCGCACAAGGCACTCGCCGGCAGGACGGCGTGCTGCATCATCCTCGAACCGATCCAGGCGGAGGGCGGGATCGTGGTGCCGGCCCCGGGCTATCTCGCCGGCCTGCGCGCGCTGTGCGACGAGACGGAAACGATCCTGATCTTCGACGAGGTGCAGACCGGCATCGGCCGCACCGGTAAGTGGTTCGGCCACCAGCACGACGGCGTCGTCCCCGATGTGATGACGCTCGCGAAAGGCCTCGGCGGCGGGGTTCCGATCGGGGCGGTCGCGTGCAGCGAAAAGGCAGCGGCCGGGCTCGCGGCCGCACCGGGCGGGGCGGTGCCCCACGCCTCCACGTTCGGCGGAAATGCACTCGCGTGCGCCGCGGCAAACGCGGTGTTCGACATCATCGATACCGAGAAGCTGCTCGCGCGCGTCACCGAGTCGGGCGAGTACCTCGGGGGCGAGCTCGCGAAGCTGATGACCGAGTTCCCGGGCCACGTGCTCGATGCACGCGGGCGCGGGCTGCTCCGTGGCATTGCGGTGTCGGGTCAGCCGGGACAGATCACCGGCAAGTGCCGCGAGCGCGGGGTGTTGCTCTCGGTGGCCGGTTCCGACGTCGTGCGGTTCGCGCCGCCGTACATCGTCGAGCGCCGCCAGCTCGACGAGGCGATCGGCGTGGTTCGCTCGGTCCTCGCGGACGGCGTGGGCAAGTAGATGCCGCCGCGCGGCTTTCTCACGCTCGCCGATATCCCGGTGTCCGACTGGCCAGCGGTGTTCGATCGCACGCGCGTGCTCGAGACGGATCGCCACGCCACCACGTTCGCCGGCAAGACGATCGCGCTTGTGTTCGAGAAGCCGTCGACGCGCACGCGGGTCTCGTTCGAGGTGGCCGCCTACGAGCTCGGCGGCAACTCGGTGGTGCTGTCCACCGACGGCAGCCAGCTCGCGCGCGGTGAGCCGGTGGCGGACACCGCTCGCGTGCTCGCGAGCTATTGCCACGCGATCATGGTGCGGACGTTCGGTCAGGATCGCGTGGCCGCCTTCGCGCGCGCCTCCTCGGTCCCGGTCATCAACGGCCTTTCGGACCAGCATCACCCGTGTCAGGTCGCGACCGACCTCTACACGGTGCGCGAGCAGTTCGGCCGGATCGACAACCTCCGCTACGCGTGGATCGGCGACGGTAACAACATGGCGCAGTCGTGGCTCGAAGCCGCGGGCATGTTCGGGCTCGACCTGCTCCTCGCGTGCCCGGAGGGCTTCGCCCCGGGTCCCGACCACGTGCGATCGGCGCGCGCCGCCCAGGCGGCCCTCCGGCGCGGCTCGATCGTGCTGACCACGGATCCACGCGAGGCGGCGCGAGGCGCGCATGTGCTGTCCACCGACGTCTGGGTCTCGATGGGCCAGACTGACGAGGCCGCGCGGCGGGCCGCGTTCCAGGGCTACTGCATCGATCCTGCGTTACTCGACATCGCCGCACCCGATGCGATCGTTCTTCACTGCCTCCCCGCGCATCGCGGCGAGGAGATCAGCGGAGAGGTTCTCGACGGCCCGCGGTCGCTCGCATGGAAGCAGGCCGAGAATCGGCTGCACATGGCGAAGGCAATCCTCGAATACGTCATGCGATGAACGGTGGTAGGCTACGCGCGTGAGCACGGTGCCGGCCGAGATCGCCGGGATTGGACCAACGTCCCTCAAGCTGAGGGTCAGTCCTGGCTTCGATCCACTGAAGGCGGCTGTGGGTCCCGACGAGTACTTTTTGCTCTCGCGCATCGATGGCAGTCAGCCGCTGCGGGACGTGCTGCTGAACTCGGGTCTTCCGATCGAGCGGGGTGTCGCGATCGTCACTCGCCTGCGCTCGATCGGCGCACTGTTGCTGCCTGGAGAGGTCGCCGGTCCTGCGCCCGCCGCGGTCCCGGTCGCCGCGCTGCGCCAGGTACCCGCGCCGCCGATCCGGGCTGCCACCGGGGCGACGTCGCAGCACGAGCTCACTCATGATCTGCGCCTGCCCAACCCGAGCCACGAGGAGCTCGCGGCGCTCGCCGAACCTGCGGAGATCGACGACACCGATCGGCGCCGGATCCTCACCCTCGAGCGCCTGCTGCTGAAGCAGGACCTGTACATGCTGTTTGCCGTCTCGCAGGGCGCGGACGCCAGGGCGTTGAAGCGCGCGTACTTCCTACTCTCGAAGGACATCCACCCGGATCGCTACTACGGCAAGAAGCTCGGCAGCTTCGCCTACCGGATGTCGCACGTGTTCGAGGAGGTCAGCCGTGCTTACGCGAAGCTGACCTCGCCCGATCGTTCGCGCGGCTCGGCCAGCCACAGCGCCGCGCGCGGCAACGAACAGCCGCAGACCCCGCAGGAGTATGCGACCGAGCTGTTCGACCGGGCGTGTCAGCTCGAGGTCGGCGGTGACGCGCTCGGCGCGATGCGCCTGTTCGCCGCATGCGTGCGCATGGATCCGCAGATCAAGTTTCTTCGGCGTGCCACCAGCTGCGCGCTCGCCGCGGGGCAGCCGAGATCGGCCCTGGAGTACGCCAAGAAGGCCAACTCCCAGGCACCCAACGACGTCTCCTCGGCGCGCTTGCTCGCCTCGGCGTTCCGCGCGGCCGGCAAGCTCTCGGATGCCGAGGAGGTGCTGGTCATGGCGATGGCCATGAAGAACGAGAACGACGTCCTGACTGCCGAGCTGCGCAACGACCTCGCCGAGGTCCGTCGCATGCTCGCGAACCTGTAAAGCTCGCAACGTTCCCGTCGGGACGATCGCCCGGCGCCGGCCTAATAAAGCCGCCCCAGCACTGGCGATCTTGCTGGATTTGGCGGGAACATGTGTGGCGATGGCTAGTGACAAGGTGATCGGCATCGACCTCGGCACGACCAACTCGTGTGTGGCGATCGTCGAGGATGGAACCCCGTCCGTGATCCCGAATCGAGGTGGCTACAAGACCACGCCTTCGATGGTCGCGATCGCCGAGAACGGGAAGCGCCTGGTCGGGCACATCGCCAAGCGGCAGGCGATCACCAACGCGGAGAACACCGTGTACGCCGCCAAGCGCTTGATCGGGCGCAAGTGGGGCTCGGCGGCGGTTCGTAGCTCGCTCGAGATCATGCCGTATCGCATCGTGGAGGGGCCGCACGACGACGTGCGCATCATGCTCCGCGACCAGGTGTTCAGCGTCCCCGAGGTGTCGGCGTACATCCTCCAGGAGATGAAGCTGATCTCCGAGGAGTACCTCGGAGAGGAAGTGCAGAAGGCGGTGGTCACCGTCCCGGCGTACTTCAACGATGGCCAGCGCCAGGCGACTAAGGATGCCGGCCGGATCGCCGGCCTCGACGTCATCCGGATCATCAACGAGCCCACCGCGGCAGCTCTCGCCTACGGCTTTGGCCGCAACATCGAGCGCAAGGTGGCGGTCTACGACCTCGGAGGCGGCACCTTCGATATTTCGATCCTCGAGATCGGCAACGGCGTGTTCGAGGTCATCTCGACCGCCGGTGACACGTTCCTCGGTGGCGAGGACTTCGATCGCCGGATCATCGACTGGCTCGTGTTCGGCTTCGAGAAGCAGCACGGCATCGATCTGCGCAAGGACAAGATGGCGCTGCAGCGGCTCAAGGACGTCGCCGAGAAGGCGAAGTGCGAGCTCTCCAGCGTCAAGGAGACCGAGATCAACCTGCCGTTCATCATCTCGACCGGCCGCAACGAAGCGCTGCACCTGCAGACCATGCTGACGCGCGACAAGCTCGAGGAGCTGACCAGCGATCTGATCGATCGCACCGTCGAGATCTGCGCGCGCACCCTCGAGGAAGCGGAGATCCAGAAGTCGCAGATCGAGGACGTGATCCTGGTTGGCGGCATGACCCGCATGCCCCGCGTGCAGTCCGCGGTGGCCGAGTTCTTCGGTCTCGAGCCGTGTAAGGGCGTCCACCCCGACGAGGTCGTGGCGCTCGGCGCCGGGATCCAGGGCGCTGCGCTTACCGACGAGAAGAGCGACATCCTGCTGCTGGACGTCACCCCGCACTCGCTCGGCATCATGATCGTCGGTGGCTACTTCCACAAACTGATCGAGCAGAACACCACGGTACCCACGAGCGAGCAGCACGTGTTCACCACCGTGAAGGACAACCAGACGTCGGTGAAGATCCTTGTCCTCCAGGGCGAGAGCGATCGTGCGGAGGAGAACGAGCTGCTCGGCGAGTTCGTGCTCACCGGCTTGCGGCGAGCGCCGCGTGGCGAGGTCGAGATCGAGGTCATGTTCCATATCTCCGCCGACGGCATCGTGTCGGTGAAGGCACGCGACCTCGAGACCGGTCTCGAGCAGTCGATCACGGTGACCGCCACCTCGGGCCTCACCGAGGACGAGATCAAGAAGATGGTCGAGGCGAACAAGGACTACATGGTCGAGGTCCGCTCCGGCCAGGAGTTCGACAAGGCTCGCCACGCGTCGGAGAAGGCGCTCGAGGAGATCGAGGGCCTGTTCCCGCAGGTCACGGACATCAT
>JAYUVX010000125.1:0-18027 GCA_043753855.1 Myxococcales bacterium
ATGTCGCCAAGAACCGTGCAGCGGAATCCGAAATTCCCGCCGATTTTATCCGGAGCGATTCTCAGCGGTTACGCAGCCGAAATGAGGGGATCCATCAGACCCGAGCCGACGGTACGGTCGATGACGGTGCCATCGGAGGCCGCGGAGCGTCGGAGTGCGGTGGCCCCTGGGTCGCGGGGGCGGTGCGAGGGCCAATGCGCGGCGTGGTGGGCGGCGTGACGGGGGGCGCGGATCGAAGCTATGCGCAATTCGAGAAGGAGCGGGTCAAGCGCAAGCTGCCCGACGCGTCGACGCTCGCGACCGAGCCGGCGTGGAAGGATCGCTACGCGAAGTGGCAGAAGCTCGACGCGCAGCACACCGCCCTGGTCGCCGCCGAGCAGCACCTGCATTGCGAGGGTTGGCTGATCGACAAGGACACTGACGGCAGCTTCACGTGGCGTACCGGCAACGCGATCGAGCTGTTCCAGCGCCGCAACTTCCTGATGCCGACCGAACGCCTCGATCCCGACACCCGCGAGGCGATGCAGGTGCCGTCGAAGGAGCTCGACTATCGGCTCGCGCTGCGGATCCTGCGCGAACGCGTCGTCGACGCCACCGGCGTGATCGAGGACGGCACGGCGAGCACCGGGCCACAACCCGTGCTCGGCCGGCTGCTCGATCCCGAGGCCATGCGTGTGGCGCGCGGTCAGGAGACGCCGATGGAGAACGGCGCGCCCGATCTCGTGTCGGCGATGACCGAGGCCGCGGCGAAGCAACTCGGCTGGACCGGACCGGATCAGGTCGCGGCGTTCCTCTAGAACCACGGCGCGGTGCGCGTCGCGCTCGCGCTGCCGCCAGTGCCGGCGTATCACGTCGCGCACATGGAGCTGTCGGCCGAGGTCGGCCGAGGTCGATCGCGGCCGACGTGTTCTACGACGAGCAACCGCCCGTGTTCCGCCGGGTCGTGAAGCACCGGCCGAACACCGTGCTCTACGTCGACGATCACGGCACCAAGCGCGCGCTCGTGCGCTGGCCGACGACGATCGGTGGCTGGGCGGATCAACGTATGCCGGATGGCTCGCTCGCCCAGCGCTGGAAAGAATCCGACGTCGGCCCGCGCGTGTGGCGCGACGTGATCGCCGGCCCGACCTGGCTCGCGCCGAAGACCACGCCCGATCGCGAGCTCGTCAAGAACCTCTGGAACGGCCACTGGGGCCTCAAGACCGAGAGTTCGGTCCGGGCCCGCACGCCGCGTACGGCATGGTGCTGATCGAGCACCTCCAGGTCATCGAGCTGAAGGACGGCAGCGAGCGAGTCGACGACAACGGCATCGGCAACCATGGCTCGGCGAGCGTGACGTCGATCGTCAACGGCACGAGCCACGGATGCCACCGTCTGTTCAACCAGCTCGCGGTTCGGCTCGGGGACTTCCTGTTGCGCCACCGCAACCACCTCGTGAAAGGCGAAGTCCCCGAGCAGTACCGCCGGCTCGTCCGTCACAACGGCGAGCTGTTCAAGGCAAAGATCGACACCCGCGGGTTCGCGTACGAGCTGACCCCGCCGGTGCCGGTGAACGTGACCAAGGGCGACATCCTGTCGCAGCGCAAGGTGCCGCCGCGTGCGTCGGCGCCGGCTCGTCCTTAACTTAATTGACGGGGTTGATCGTGCCGCCGAGGGTGCCGCGCATGGTCCACGGCGTGCTCGCGGACGGCAGCGGCAGGTTCAGCCGGATCGACAGTCCGTCCATGATCCAGACGCCGTTGCTGCCGTCGGTGTGACGCCACAGCAGATCGGTCTTGCCGTCGGCGTCGACATCTCCGGCGACCTGCGCGGTCCAGCCCGGAGCGATCGTCGCCGGCGAGCCGGAGCTTCCGATCGTAGTTCCGTTCATGAACCAGATCGCCGTGCGGTTATCTCGGTTCTGCCAGAACACGTCGGCCTTGCCGTCGCCGTTGAAGTCACCCACCACCTGCGCGGTCCAGGTATTGTCCACGTCGACGGTGGGTCCAACCGAGAGGACCGCACCATCGTTCATCAACCAGACACCGGCGGGACCGAAGCGATTGCGCCAGAACAGATCCGCCACGCCATCACCGTTGAAGTCGCCGACCTGCTTGATCACCCAGTTCCAGTCGTCGAACGCGTTCTCGCGGCTGTAGGCGATGGACGCTCCATTCATCATCCACGTCACGAGCTTGCCGGTGTTGAAGTTCCGCCACAGGACATCGCTGCGATTGTCGCCGTTGAATCGCGCGATGCCCTGGAGCTCCCAGTCGGTCGAGAGCGGCACGTAGCCCGAGTCGCGCATGGTGCCGTCGGCATTGAGGAGCCAGAACGACACGCCGCCGTCGGGTGCGCGCCACAAGAGGTCGCCGATGCCATCGCCATCGAAGTCGCCCGTGCCGATGATCTTGTAGACGCTGCCGACCGAGCCCGGGATGAAGTACTGCGACCCACGGAGCGTACCGTCCATCCGCCAGATCGCCACGTTGCCATCGCTGCTCTGCCAGACGATGTCTTTGACGGAGGATGCTGGAAAGCGCGTGCCGTAGATCGACCGCGAATTCGGCACGTCACCGGACGAAAGCCAGGATTGACCGGGGTTGGTGGAGCAGGAATACGTCGCCTGCATGATCGAATCGGCATCGTAGTCGCCGAGCTGGAGACCTCCGGGGGCGTCCCCAGGGCCACACGTGGTGCCCACCGAATCCGGCCGGTTGAACTCGTGCGAGAAACCGAGAAGATGGCCGAACTCGTGGATGACGATCTGCTGGGTATGGAGCAGCCGGTCCGAGTCAGCGTTCCAATCCGGCGGGATGCCGATGTGACAGCCATACGCGTTCGCGATGTCGCCGGTTCGTTGCGCCGGCGTCGTCAAGAGGCCCTTCCCGGCGGTGAAGCACGCGCCGCCCGTATCGTGCCACGACAGGTCGACGAGGACCTCCTTTGCCGTGCCCGACGTCGGACAATCGCGAAACGAAAACGAGAACGGCAAGACCGAGCCCCACGTCAGCCTGATCCGTTCCTTCACGAACGCCGTCACCGCGGCGCGCTGGTTGGTCGGGATGATCGTGGTACCGCTGCTGTACGCGAAGCACACGGGGATGGTCGAGTACAGCGGCCAAGTCTGGGTGCCGGGGGCAACGTAGAGATCCTGATCGGACTGACCGAGCGAGTCCGTTTCGTCCGTGGCGCAACCCGCAAACACGGCGAGCCCCAGGCTCAAGTAACGCGCGAATCCTGTCAAATGCATGTGATGTCTCCTCGAACTTCCAGGAGGCTCGATGGCCTCGCGACGGGATAGCGTCGAGCGGGCACAGCCATGTGACAGGAATTCGTTGCGCGCCGACGCGCCGACGAGTCCTTAGTGGACGGGATCGTATGCGCCGCCGAGCATGCCGCGCATGCTCCACGGCGTGCTCGCAGACGGCATCGGCAACAGCGCACGGATCAAGAGGCCGCCCATGAGCCAGAGACCGTTGCTGCCGTCATTGCGACGCCAGATCAGATCGGCCTTGCCGTCGGCGTCCAGGTCGGTCGCGAGCTGCGCTGTCCAACCCGGATCGAGCGTCCCCGGTGAGCCTAACCTTTCGACCGCAGTTCCGTTCATGAACCAGATCGACGTCCGGTTGTCCCGGTTCTGCCAGAACACGTCCGCGTGACCGTCGCCGTCGAAGTCACCCGTGACTCTTGCGGTCCACGTGTTGTCGACTTCACGCGTGGATCCGACGGACAGCACCGCGCCGTCATCCATCAACCAGACGCCTGCTGTGCCGAAGCGATGGCGCCAGAACAGATCGACCCTGCCGTCGCCGTTGAAGTCACTGAGGAGCTTGATCTCCCAGCTCCAGTCCGCGAGCGCCATCTCGCGCGAGTATCCGATGGGTGCGGATCTTCTGCCGCGACGGAAACACGATCGATTTCGCGCAGTTGATCGCGGTGCCTCTATCCGGATCGAACGCCAACGGGTAGCGTGCGCGGCCTGATGTCCAGCGCACGCATCGCGACCATCGCCAACGACAGCCCGTTCTGCGAGTCTCGGCAGAGCATGAAGAAGCTGGAGGACGACCTCACCAGTCCGGAGGCGATGAACGCACCGTTGGACGAGATCGAGCGGATGCTTCGAACGCAAGGCCGCGAGCTGTTGCGCGTGATGATGCAGACGCACTTCGACCAGCGGGCAGCACAGGAGCGTCCCGTCGATGTGCGTGGCGTGGACGGCGTCGAGCGACCGGAGATCCGACGGGGATCCCGAAAGGTCGAGACGGAGTTCGGAGAGGTCGAACTGACCGGAACCTGCACCGAGCGCCTGGCGTTGAACGTTTGGTGCCGCTAGTTGACCGTCGGGTTGCCAGGATCGTCCGGCGGATCTCGGTCCTCCGGCTTCTCGTTCTTGGGCCGGAAACTCTTAATCGAAGCCACGCTTCGATCAGAGTCCCGTCGACGCTGAAATGCTCACTGCTCATGAGCCCGAGTTCCTGCGCTTGTTGAACGACCCCGGCAAAGAATTCCCCAGCGACGTCGTGTTCGAGCAGGCGGTCTCGGTTCTTCGTGAACGAGCTGTGATCGAAGGCCGCCTCGTCCATCGTCATGTCGAGGAACCAGCGAAACAGCAGGTTGTAGTCGAGCTGCTCGCAGAACATCCGGTCGCTGCGGACCGAGTACAGCGCCATCAGGATCTGCGCCTTCAACAGCCGCTCCGGCGGGATCGAAGGTCGGCCGGTCTTGCTGTACATCCCACTGAACCTCCGAGACAGCGAGGACAACACCTGCTCGGTCAGTGCCTTGATGGGCCGCAGTGTGGATGATCCTTCGGCACCCGCTGCGCCGGGCTCACGAGTGAGAACAAGGTTGCTTGTTTCGTGTCATCTCCGCGCATCGACGAAGACGCTATCCGGACGGATCGCTGTCGTCGATCCCCTACTCCCCTTTTTCAACGCCCTGCTAGACGACCGAACCGCTCTGTAACGTCACGCGCCGCGGCCGCGATTGGTCGCGCGATCCCGACGCCCGCGTACCGCAGATCTGACCGCTGTAGGCCAGCGCGATCGCGCGGCTGCCGGACGCGCGGACGATCGCGCTGATCGCGAAGGCGGAGCCGCCGCTGGCGTGGTCGTGGCCTTGCCAGCGGACCGAGCCGTCGCGGAAGATCGTGACCCTGACCGAGCCGCCGAGAACCCCGCCGTCGCTCGCGACCGAATTCGAGAGCACGATCGGGTCGACGTTCACCGCGCGCTGCGGCGGTGAGAACGCCGCGAGGAGACCCGCCGGACCCCACGCCCCACCCGCCGCGGACGAGGTCCATATGGCGCCGGCACGCAGGCTTCAGCTCGTGCTGCGCGCGAAACTCGCCAGCCAGCAGCGACCGCGAGGTGATGCCATCACACACTCCTTGTTCTCGACGGGTAGTGCAGCGTTGCGGAGCAATGTGACACGGCGTATACAGGAACGACGATGCTGGTCCCGGATAGCAGACCGCCGGATCCGCGCGAGGTCGAGATGTTCGCGTTGGTAGCGAGCGGCGAACTCGAGCGCGTCACCGAGCTCGCGCTCCGCAGCTACGGCTCGGAGCTGATTAGCTGGCTCTGCTCGATCCTGCGCAGCGAGGCCGAGGCGCACGACGCGTTCTCGTGGCTGGCCGAGCAGCTGTGGCGCAGCTTGCCGCGGTTCGCCGGGCGCTGCTCGATACGGACGTGGTGCTACATGCTCGCGCGGCATGGTGCGGGACGGGTCCGCGCCCGCGCGCACCACGCGCACGAGGATCTGGTGTCGCAGATCCCGTCGCTCGCGCACACCGCGATCGACGTCTGGAACGGCACCCAGCGGAGCGACGCGCGGCGCGAGAACATCTACGCGGAGCTGCGCAGCTCGCTCGACGAGGACGATCAGACACTGCTGGTCCTGCGCGTCGATCGCGATCTGGCGTGGCGCGACATCGCGCAGGTCCTGCTCGGCGAGGACGCCAGCGATGACGAGCTGACTCGCCGCGCGGCGGCGCTCCGAAAGCAATTCGAGCGGATCAAGCTGCAGCTGCGAGAGCGCGCGGCGCAGCTCAGGGACTAAAGCGCGGAGCGGTCGCGGCACGAGGAGCGCAGGCCGCGCCTGGCGGCGGATCTGCGGCGCAAGGTGTGCGCGTGCGCGTAGCCTCCTTCGCGCTGCTTGCTGTCCGAGGCTAACGCACGCGGTCGACCGCGCGCACCACCTGGCCCGCGCCTAGCGCCTCGGCATCGCGGCGCAGCGCGGCGAGCAGGTAGCGCGCCTTCGTCCCCTCGCCGCGCGCGAGCTCGAGCTCGGCCAGCACGCGGCGCTGCTCGAGGCTCGCGGCGACGAAGCCGTGCGCGACGGTCCGCTCGATCTCGACGCGCAGCTCGGCGATCGCGCCGGCGGCATCGCCCCGCGACGCGCGCGCCCGCGCCAGCACCGACGAGCAATACGGAAAGTGAAGAGTAAAGTGTCTTGCACTCCCGGTAGTTGCGGATACCGCGTCACATCCGGCGACCCTCCGCACGCTATCCCCGCGATGGCAACGCACTCGCTTCAAGGCACGACCTTCGTGTTCAGCCGGTCTGGGCGGCACCTGATCGCCGCCGAACCCGATGGCATCTCGATCGTGGATCGCCACCACAGCCGCACGGCGCGGCTCACGATCCCCAACGTGCGCGCGCTCGCCGGGTTCGACGATCAAGTGTGGATCGCGAGCCACGACGATCAACTGATCCGCACTGAGCTCGGAGGCCGCGTGTTTGGCGAGCCGTGTGCGCTGCCGTTCTCGGCCGGCGCGGTTCTACTACCCGCTCCGTGTGGCGCGCCCGCTGCCGTGTGGGCCTCGCTTCCCCACGTCGCGCTGATCGATGACCTCGGCCAGACCGCGAAGACCGAGGTCGCCGAAGCCGATGCGGTGATCCCGCTGACCGGGCGGCGGTTCGTCGTCGCGCGCGGCTCGCGGCTCGTGCTTCCGTCAGGGCTCGTCACGTCACTGGTCCCCGGCACGACGCTGCTCGGCGGCGCAGTGATGGCGGATGGCAAGGCGGTCACGCTGCTGGTCGTCCAGGGTGGCAGCCGTCACCTCGTTATCGTCTCGCTCGGATCGGGACATGTCGTCCAGCGCTACGCGTGCCCGAGCTCGAATGTTCGGCTCGCGATCCGGCGTGGCATCGCGATCGCCCAACTCGAGCCCCGCGTGCTGCGGGCGCTCGATCTCAACGCAGGCCGTGACCTGGGCACGATCGTGCTTGATCACGATGTCGGTGACATCGCGATCGATCCCGACGGTAGCCAGCTCGCGATCCGCGACGACGACGGCAAGATCGCGTTCCACGAGCTCGCGGAGCTTCTGCGGCGGCCCATCGTGGTCGCGGACGAGACCGTCAATCAAATCGCGGACAAGATGGTGGAGCGCGCGGTCGAACCCGCGGTCGAGACCTCGACCGTCGAGGTGCGGATCGCCCACGCCCCGGCGAACGACCGGACCCCAGAGGCGCCGTTCGTATGTCCAGCGCTCGACGCGCTCGCGCCCCGCGTGCGGCCTCCGGCGATCGATCGCGACGAGGCACGCTCCCAGCTCGCGCGCGAGCTGCGCTCGGTGTCGCTGTGGACGCTCGGCGCGATTTCGTCGGCGTGGGACACGCGGCGGCTCGGCTACGGCAACGAAGGCAAGCATCCGTTCGAGCTCGAGGTCGGCGCGATCCTCGGCCTCAACTCGGGCTTCGCCGGGGACTACGTCGAGGCAGCGCGGGATCGCAACGCCGAGCACGAGCAGGTGCTGGAGACGGATCCTCGATGGCGCGCGCTCGACACACCGGTCGGCGCGCTCGCCTCCGAATTCGGGCTCGGTGATCGTGCGGTCGAGATCCTGATCGTGATTGCCGCGGCTTCGCTGCGCGGCGAGATCGCGCGGCTGTACGGCATCCTGGGCAACGACGCCGGCCGCGCGGCCGTCGACGAGCTGCTCGTGCACCAGGTTCTGGCGAGCCGCCACGCGCGTGAGGATCTCGCGAGCGAGCTCGATCCGAGCTCCCCGTTGGTGAGGCTCGGGATCGTGCAGGTCGCGACCAAGCGCGCGCGACCGTTTGCCGAGCTAACGGTGGAGCCGGTGATCCTCGATCGCCTACGCGCGGTCGTCCCCGATCCCGGCGTCGCCACGACGATCCGCGCCACGATGTGCGAGCCCAGCGCGCTCGACATCCCGCGCGTCACGCTCATCGCAGCGTGCAGCGAGCTGGCGAAGCCGCCCACCGGGCCCGCACGGATCGTCGTGCGCGGACGGATCGGCAGCGGCCGCCGAACGCTGATGGCGTCGCTCGCCGGAGCTGCCGGGCGCGATCTCGCGGTGATCGACGGGCTTGCGTTGCCGCGCACCGCCGACGCGTTCGTCGCCGAGCTCGCGCGTGCACTGCGACGCGCGCAGCTCGCGGGCCTGGTGCCGTGCATCCTGCACCTCGCGGACGTCACGTTCGACGAGCACGCCGGTCGCGATGTCGCGGCCGAGACGCTGCGCCTGCATCCCGGGCCGATCGCGATCGTCGCTTCGCACGACGCCACGGTGCCGTTCGCTGCGGGCCACATCGCGATCGAGCTGCCGATGCTCCCCGAGACCGAGCGCCGCGACGTGTGGGCGCGCGTGCTCGCCGAGGCCGGCCTGCGGGTCGCCGACCTCGACGTGCTCGCCGCTCGCTACAAGATCGGGTCCGGGGTGATCCGGCGGGCCGTGGCCGCGGCGAGCAGTAACCCCGAGACCGACGACGCGTCGCCCGCTATCGAGGCGTTCATCCGCCAGACGCGCGATACGCGGCTCGGTCAATACGCGAAGCGGGTCGAGCGGCTCGCATCGTGGTCGAGCGTGGTGCTCCCTCCGGATATTCTCGACAGTCTGCGCGAGCTGATCGCGCGCGTCCGCCACGGCAAGACCGTGTTCGAGACGTGGGGCATGAGCCGAACGATGGCGACCTCGCGCGGGCTCACTGCGCTGTTCCAGGGTCAGCCCGGAACCGGCAAGACGCTGGTCGCCGGCGTGATCGCCCGCGAGCTCGGGCTCGATCTCTACCAGGTCGATCTCTCGAAGGTGATGTCGAAGTGGATCGGTGAGACCGAGCGCAACCTGTCGACAATCTTCGATGCCGCCGAGGACGGCCAGGTCGTGCTGCTGTTCGACGAGGCCGACTCGCTGTTCGCCAAGCGCACCGAGGTCCGGTCGAGCAACGACCGCTACGCCAACCTCGAGGTCAACTACCTGCTGCAGCGCCTCGATTCGTTCGAAGGCATCGCGGTGCTCACGACGAACGTCGGCACCTCGATCGACCAGGCGTTCAAGCGACGGATGTCGTTCCGGCTGTCGTTCCCGTTTCCTGACGAGGAAACCCGAGAACAGCTATGGCGCGCGCACTTGCCGCCCGAGCTGCCGATCGTCGGACCGCTCACGCTCGACGCGCTGGCACGCAAGTACCAGCTGTCCGGCGGCTACATCCGCAACGCGTGTCTGCGCGCTGCGTTCCTCGCCGCGCAGGACGAGACGCCGCTCCATCAGCGTCACCTCGACCGCGCGGTCACCCTCGAGTTCGCCGAGCTCGGCAAACTATCCAACAGTGGCGCGATCGCCTGACCGGGAACTCCATGAGCAAAGAACATAAAGCGAATTACGTCAGGGCCTTGCAAGATACCGGTCACATCCAGCCCGGACCATCGCGCTATCTAGTCATCGGCTGAAGGGACCATGATGACTTCCAAACGCGAACATTCACATGCTCGGGCGAACCACGATGTCTCGATCGATCGCGACGACGCGGGCGTCGGCCGCGTCAGTCGGTCGGCACAGCTCGACGCGCCGACATCGCCGGTCGTGAGTGGCCTGCTCTCTCGCAAGGCCGAACGCGATGCCAACGGCGTCGCAGCGGGTGCGGAGCAAGCCGTGGCGAGCGCGCAGGGCTCGTCGGGGTCGGCGCTCCCCGACGCGTTGATGCGCAAGTTCGAGCAGTCGCTCGGGGCCGATCTG
Source organism: Myxococcales bacterium (assembly GCA_043753855.1). Lineage (GTDB taxonomy): Bacteria > Myxococcota_A > Polyangia > Haliangiales > Haliangiaceae > JABFXX01. The sequence continues at coordinate 9,968 of JAYUVX010000125.1, forward strand.
TCGGGCGTCCGCGTGCATACGGGCGGGCCGTCCGAGGAGGCGTCGCACGCCGTTGGTGCGAAGGCGTACACGATGGGTCAAGACATTCACTTCGGGGCCGGCCACTACGATCCGCACAGCGACCAGGGTCAGCACCTTCTCGCTCACGAGGTTGCACACACCGTCCAGCAGGGTGGCAGCGCGCCGCGTCGCCAGAACAAGCTCGAAGTGTCGACGCCGTTCGACGCCGCGGAACACGAGGCCGACAGCGCCGCCGCTGCGATGGTGTCCGGCCGACCGTTCGCCGTGACGATGGGGGCTGGCGTCCAGCGCAAGATCTTCCGCGATCCGACCAAGGATCAGCGTCCGCAAGATCTCAAGAACGGCTTCGACATCGTCGCGTGGAAGAGCCCCAAGGCGACCTTCGCGAAGTACTTCGAGGTGGAGGCCAAGTTCTCGGTCAAGTTCAGTAGTCAGTTCCTGAGTACGACGCCCGACGGCAAAGGCGAGTCAGCGCCGCTCGCGGGTGGCGTCACGATGAGCACGGAGAAGGGAGTCGGTGTCAAAGCGGAGTACGACCTTCTGAAACAAGAAACTCGGTCGATGGGTTGGTTCAGCGAATCGTTCAAGCCGAAGCTCTCGTTCGAGTGCAATCAGGACGGCGTGAAGTTCGGAGTCGGAGCGGAGTTTCGCGGCTCCTTGAAGAACCATCCGTCGATCAAGATCGGCTCCGACGTCGCTGCCAACGCGTTTAGCGTCAAGTGGCGCGATCTGAAGACGAAGGGCCTCGGTGCTGTCAAGTTCCTCACGTTCGACATCGGCGGGTCAATCAACGGAGAGACGATGCTCGGCACGCTGGAGCCAGTGAAGTGTACGGTGAAGGGCGACTTCACGGCATCGGTCAGCCCGGCGTGGGGCGCGATCATCAAGGACGCCCTCAAGGAAGGCGCAGAGAAAGGACTCACGGAGGGAGCCACGGTGGGTGCGGGTGGTGCCGGGGTGGGAGCGACGACCGCGGGCGCAGCCGACGCGACGGCAACCGCCGGCGCGACCGGCGGAGCTGGAGCCACCAGTGGCACCGCGGGCGCCAGCGCCGCGGCCGCTGATACAGCGGTCACGGGCGCGACGGGAGCGACGACCGCGGGCACGACGGGATCTGCGAGCGCGGCCGCCGCCGCGACGGATGGCGCCGTCGTCGCCTCGGCGGGCGTGGCGATGGACGTCGGTGCCGTCGCTGCGGGTCTCGCGGCGATCATCATCCCGCTTGGCGTCGGCGCGATCATGGTGTGGGGTGCGTCGCACGAGCCGGATCTCACGGCTGCACGTCAGGCTGGCCAGGAATCAGGCAGCAAGATGTGCGCGAAGGTCGACGAGTTCGCGATCGGATACATCTCGGTGCTGACGGGTGGCAGTGGCGCCGGGCCCGGTGCCGTCGAGGCGAACGACAAAGTCGCTGCCTGCATGGCCGCGACAAAGAAGTTGCGTGAACAAGCCTGCGCGGATCTGCTAGAACAAGCCGGCGGACGCGACGCTCTCCGCACTGCGCTACGCACGCGCATGCGCGCCATCCTGTTCGAGAAGGCGACCGCCTCGTTCGAGACGGCCTTCAAGGACCGAATGGGCATTACCGAGAAGCTTGGCAGCCTGCTCGGCACGACGATGGGAATTCGCGAGGGCTTCCGCGACTCGCTGACGAACAAGCTCTATCACGACCCCGCGTGAACGAGCTCGAGAAGATGACAAGCCATTGGCCGACGACCTCTACCTCGCGGTGATCAAGCCCGAGGTCGACCTTCGATGCCTTGCGAATAGCGCGCGGCCTGCGTCAAGACGCTCTGCGGTCCGACCGTCAGCTTTTTGGCCTCGACGATACCGGCGATGTGACCGTCGAGCCAGAGTGCGTAGTCGGCGGGGCCTTGCGCCGTCGGAGCCGCGTCGAGCGTGCGACCAGCGGATCGCGAACCTCCACGGCCGCATGAAACCACGCCGCCATGTGGCCATCAACCGGAACGTTGCTGCCGCGAGCGATGCCGATCACGTCCGGCCGCCGTCGTTGGAGATGTGGAGTGGTTATAGTACCGGGCATGGTGACCGACCGCGGGGCCCGCGAGATCGAGCTGCGCGCGCTCGCGGCAAGTGGCGATTACGTGCGCGCGACCACCGAAGCACTGCGGAGTTACGGGCCCGAGCTGATCGGCTGGCTGTGCTCGATCCTGCCCGTCGAGGCCGACGCGCAGGACGCGTTCTCCTGGCTGTCGGAAGAGCTGTGGAAGAGCCTGCTCCGGTTCGACGGCCGGTGCTCGCTGCGCACGTGGTGCTACATGCTCGCGCGCCACGCGGCGGCGCGGGTGCGGAACCGGCCGAGCCGGGAGATCCTCGTGTCGGAGATCCCGTCGGTCAACCATGCGGCGACGCACATCTGGAACACGACGCGCCGCGACGACCATCGCGTACGCGCGGTCTATGCCGAGATCCGCGCGACGCTGCCCGAGGAAGATCAGACGCTGCTGGTGCTTCGGGTCGACCGCGACCTCGCATGGCGGGATATCGCGATCGTCCTCCTCGGCGAGGGAGCTGATGGTGATGCAGTGACCACACGCGCGGCCTCGCTGCGCAAGCAGTTCGAGCGCGTCAAGACGCGGTTGCGCGAGCTCGCGGCCGCGCACCTGCATGACGAGCCGTCTGGTAGACGGGACTGATCGCGCCCCGGAGCGGGCGGGATCGCGGTCGGGAAAGTCGAGCGTCGCTTGCATCCGGCGAGATAGCGTCGACCACCCACTGGATGTGACAGGCATTCGTTCGCGGGCGCGATGAACGTCGTTTTAGCCGCCTGCGAGCGGCACGCGATAAAGCGCGAACGCGCGACCCTGGCGATGGACCACGAGCGCGCGGCCGTCGGGCCGCACCTTGAGCCCCCACGGATACGCGGTGCAGTTCGGATCGCGTTGCACCACCTGGGCACTCGTTCCAACCACGCGCACGAGGCGGCACTCGGTTTCGTCGGCGAGCACGAGCGTCGCGTACAGTGTGCCGTCGAGGGCCCATGCGGAGGCGAGGTACTCCGCGCTCGGATCTTCGGCGGCCCGGGTCGAGCGTCCGGTGGGGAGATCGACGAGCTCGATCGCACCGGCGCGACCCATCGCGAGGGTAGTTCCGTCGGGAGAGAGCGAAAACATTTGATCGGTCGACGTGACGACGGTCGCGAGAGTCGGGCCCACCGCAGCTTCGCCGGGCAGCCAGCGGTGTAGCGCGAACGTGACCTGCTCCGTGCTGCTCGCGTCCTCGGTCAACAGGACGACGCACGGGCGCTGCTGATCGGCGGCACATACCACTCCCGCGCGGGGTGCGTTCAGGTGCAAGACCGGGGTCTCCGGATGCCCGACGCGCTCGAGCGTGCTCCGCTTGGTGGCGGCGTCTCGGTGCCGCACCCAGACGCCGTCCTCGACGACGGCCACGACGAGCTCGTCGGCGATCACGCGGGGAGGACCGTTGGCCGGGAGCGCGAGCGTGCGCGGGGGTTCGCCAGTCGTGCCGAACACGAGCTCGTGCTGCGCCGTCCAGCCGATCCCCGCCAGATCCTGCCCCACGCGCGTATTCAGCCGGCGAGACGTGGATGGCGAGTCGACATCGACCTCGAAGAGATGCATGTCGAGACGGGTCGTCATGACGTACAGCGCGTCACGGGTTGTCTCGAGCCATGCGACCGTGGTGAGCGGCGGCAGCTCGTAGAGCTCGGTGGCGGCCGTGCGGTGCCCGGCGTCGTCGAGCAGCCAGGTCTCGAGTCGACTGCTCCGACCGGCTCCGACCGCCACGACCAGCGCGCGTGCCTCGACCCACGCGATCGCATCGATCGTCGCGCTCGGGCTCGCGGGTGCGCTGGTCGTGCCGACCGACTGCCGCTCGCCGGTCATGGCGTCGACGACGATGACCTCGTCCTGGGCGGCCGCGGCGCGCAGGACGAACGCGATGCGGCGGCTATCGGGCGACCACGCCGACGTCACGACGTGTGCCTGGTGCAGTAGTACGCGGCTGCCGAGGGTCACGAGGTCGATGACCCGCGTGTCGACTGACTGGGCGGGATCCACGGGCTCGGCGACGAGCAGGCCGCGTCCATCGGGAGCGGCGCGGATGACCTGGCGCATCGCAGATCTGTCGAGGAGCCGGTGGCTACTACCGTCACTTGCGAGCTCCCAGATCCGGAAGTCATCGGTGGTCTGGCCCGCCACGTAGAGCGTACGCGCATCCGGCGAGGCCGCCCAGTCTCCGGTCGCGACCTCCTCGGGCAACGCGTGGTGCACCTCCTCCATGCTGCCTGGGCGTTGCACCCACCATTCCCGGTTCGCGACGTAGATCAGCGAGCCATCGTGGGCGATCGCGAACGGGATCCCCGACGGCGAGAGCGGGCTGGCGAACAGCTCCGGCCGCCAGGCGATCGGGGAGTGTGGCGGTAGAGGCGTACGCGTGCCGAGCGTCACGACCGCGGTCGTCGTGATCGCGGCGGCCAGCATGACGCCGAGCGTGGCCGCGACCAATAGACGCCGGCGCCGGCGCCCACGCCGCTCGATCGTGTCGAGCATCGCCGCCACGGAAGGCCAGCGCTCCGCCGGATCGCGCGCGAGTGCACGCGCGAGGATGACGCGCAGCCACGCCGGCGTACGAGAGCGCGCAAAGGCGCGCAGCTCGTGACCCGGTTCGGCGGTCGGCTGATACGGCCGCACACCCTCGAGCGCCTCGTAGAACGCGACCGCGAAGCTGAACTGATCGGCGCGTTCATCGGCCCGCTCGCCCCGCAGCTGCTCCGGGGGCATGTACGCCGGAGTTCCCGTGATGCCGGTCGCATCGGCGGTCGCCGAGGTCGCCGGTTCGGGCGGAGCCTGCGGAGGCGCGATCGCACGCGAGAGACCGAAGTCAGCGATCCGGACCTCGCCGTGCGCTCCGATGAGGATGTTGTCGGGCTTGATATCGCGGTGCACGATACCAGCGGCGTGCGCGGCGGCGAGGCCGCGGCCGACCTCGCGGAACCGCGCGCTCACTGTCTGCCAGCTCCGCGGGCGCGCCATCCAATCGCGGAGCGTGCCTCCCGGCATCAGCTCCATCGCGATGTACAGCTGGCCATCGTAACTGCCGACCTCGTGTACGACGACACAGCTCGCCGTCGGCAACTTGGCCATCGTCTGGGCCTCGCGGCGAAGTCGGCGTTGAGCATCGTCGAGAGCGACCCCATGCGGCCGGAGGATCTTGAGCGCGACCGAGCGAGCGAGCTCGTCATCGCGCGCCTCGTAGACGGTCCCCATCCCGCCCGCACCCAGCTGCCGCACGATCTCGTAGCGGCCGACGCGCGTCCCGGCCGGCAAGCTCGGCGCGGCGACCGCGGCGATGGCGCGCAGCTGCGAATCGATGGTCGTCGCCATCGCCGCCATGGTCTCGTCATCCGCGATGCTCAACGCCGCAAAGTTACCTCGCTGCGTGCACGATCGCGAGGTGCCCTGGTCAGCCCGGCGAAGCAGCGGTATGTCGTCATACGACGCTTCTTCGGCCCGCCGTACACCGCTGAATGTCACCTCCGGGTGCACGGTCGACGCTGTCTGCGCATGAGACTACATGTGAAATCGGCGCGGTATCTGTGTCTGGGCCTCGCGCTATCGGCGAGCTGTGCCATGGATCCCGCGGAGGACGAAGACTCGCTCGGCGAGCCCACCCAGGACCTCTACGCGGAGTACGAAGTCCCGCTGCGGCCGCTGTACACGGGCATCCCCATGTGTTTCGCGTACGGCCATGGCGCGACCGCGCTACCGGGCAACCAGCGCGCGGCCGACGGATCTCGATCGACCCATGCAGCGGCGGCGCGAGATCGCGGGCCGCCGCCTGGAGGAGCGGCGGCGCGCCCGCATGTCGCACTCAACCCCCGGCCGGATCGCCCGCGAGATAACGCGTCTGACAGTTTGGCAACGACACTTCGCTACGCTCGCTCAGCTTTGGCCTTGTCGGCGCGAGCGAACAGCGCCCGGCTTCCGTTCGACACCGGTTACCGCGACGTCCGACCGCAACCGAAGTCGGGAATCAGGTTTCGATGCCCAGTCCCGCCCTACGGTCGAACTATCGACGTCGGCATGTGGCGCCATCGCCCGGACTACGGGCGCGCGCCGTACAGCGACTGGAGCCGGACCACCTGGTTCTCCATCGCCCCTGGCCGCGAGCACACGTTGCCGCCGTTGGCCGTGAACTCCGAGGTCATGCTGAACTTGCAAACCTCGGTGTTCGGGCAGGAGCCGAAATCGCCGGCAAAGAGATTACACATGCAATTCGTCGCCGATTTCGACGCGCCAAGCCCGTTGTCCAGGCCGAGCGCCGCCACCGCATAGTTCGCCGTCTCGATCGTGGTCAGCACGTCGGCACCCGCCGAGGGGTGCTCCGTGACCCACGCGACGTCGCGCTGGCTCGCATTATTGCAGTCCCGGTTCGTGAACGAGAAAATGAAGGTCCCCGGACCAAGCGTGTGACCGAGGTCCCCAAACGAGCCGCCGAATACGATCATCTCGAAGTCGCCAGAGGTCGGACGCGTGGTCACGACCTCGACATCGAACGGATACATCGACTCGCGGATATCGCAAACTACGTCCTGGATCTGGGACGCCCGATCCGGCGCGGTCGCTCGCCACGCGGGAATCGTGGCCGTAGCTAGCGAGTTGTCGATCCCCGAGAACCGGTTCAGCACCGCATCGGATGCGCCGCGCGTCAGCGTTGCCCCTTCGAACACCAGGAACAGCTTGTGCGCTCCTCCGGTTGGCGCGGTCGCGCAGTTGAACACGAACGGTGCGTCGATCCCGACATCGGGCCGCGCATCGAAAAACGTCTGCGCGTCCACCGTCGCTCCATTGTCTCCACAGGCTGCAAGCAGCGCGCATGCCGATACGTACCGGTACATAAAAGACTCCAAGTTGTTGTTGTTGTTGTTGCCGACCGAAGCGATTCACGAGCCGTGAAATCTCTTCTGCGGTGCCCACTCGCCGCTTCGATCGTCACGCTCGCCGCCCGTCCCGTCCCGTCCGCGATGACCTAGTCCGACACCGAAGACCAAACTATCGCTCGACAGAACCAGCGCTGCGGAGCTCGCGTCGCGCTCACTCGTAGAACACCTCGTCCTCCGCGACCGGGCGTTCCTCGTCGGCATCGGTGGGCTCGTCGAGCGCACAGGCGGCGGCGGGAATCAACGTGAGGAGGCCCAGGAACGGGGGTACCTGCTTCATCTACGCGGGTAGCGTGGAGGCCCCGCGCCGATGTGACAAGAATCTTCTCCCCATTTGAGTATCGGAGCGAACGCCCGAGATCGTGAGCTTCGTCAGCGTCAGCCTGTTTGCGTCGGCGACCCGGGATTGCGCAGCGATGCCCCGGTGGCTCGTGGGTGAATGCACCGAGCGATACGCTGCATCACTTCGGAACGTGTCAACGCGTTTGAGACAGCGAGAGCGTGAATTCTATGTCGTGATCGCGGCCGGTGAGGGATGAAATAACGGCGGCAGCATCCCGTGGTCGGCGAGGTCGGTCTGGTCGGTCTGGTCGGTCTGGTCGGTCTGGTCGGTCTGGTCGGTCTGGTCGGTCTGGTTCGGCGCCGCGCTTGCGATCTTCGCAGAGACGTCGACGACCTCGGTGTTGATCGGGTTGATCGTGACGACCGCGGGCGGCCGCGGCACCGTGGGCGGCCCATTCGGGAACCGCTGGGGGTGAGCTGCGTACGCGCCGTCGAGAGCGGCCTGGCGCGTGGCCGCGACGGTGACGACGCGCCCATGGAAGACATCGGCGGGCGTGAACAGCGCGAGGCCCGAGTGATGATGGTCGTCGTTGTGCCACGCGAAGAAGTCGGCGAGCCAAGCGCGCGCATGCTCGTCCGTCGCGAAGCGCCCTGGGTAGTCGGGCTGGTACTTCATCGTCTTGAAGTGCGCCTCGGCCTGCGGGTTGTCATTGGAGACCCGCGGTCGACTGAAACTGCGCGAGGCGCCAAGCGAGTCGAGGAGCTGGGCGAGGGTGTCGCTCTTCATCGCCGAGCCGCGATCGGAGTGGACCTGCAGGCCGGGCTCGACGCC
>JAYUVX010000126.1:0-17917 GCA_043753855.1 Myxococcales bacterium
CGTTCGCGGTCTCCGCGCGCGAGGCCGCCAACCGCCAGATCATCATCAACACCATTCGCGCCGGCAGTGACAGCAACACCCAGACCTCGTTCCAGGAGATCGCGTCGCTCGCCAAGGGCGAGTTCAGCTCGATCCACCAGGACGGCGGCGTCCAGCAGGTCGCGACGCCGTATGACGACAAGCTCGCCGAGCTGTCGGCCACGATCGACTCGACCTCCGTGATCGCTGGTGACGAGGGCGTGCGCCGCAACTACGAGGCGAAGATGGCCGCGGCGGCCAGCGCCCCGGCGCCCGCGAAGGCCGACCGCGCGATGTACTACAAGGGCGGCGAGGCGCGCGCCGCCGAGGATGTCGTGGGCGGCTATGCCTCGGGCTCGGTGAGCGTCGAGTCGCTCGATGACGCCGAGCTGCCGCAGGCCATGCGCGGCATGGACAAGGCGCAGCTCAAGCAGGAGCTCGATCGCCGCGTGGCGAGCCGCAAGCAGGCCCAGACCGAGCTGGCCAGGGTGGCGAAGGAGCGCGAGGAGTTCCTGCACAACAACGCGCCCAAGGACGGTGAGGGCGGATTCGACAGCAAGGTCAAGACGACCCTCGAGAAGCAGCTGAAGTAGTCCCAAACAGGGGGTTTCGGCGCGGCGACACCGTGGTATGTCGCCCGCAATGTTGTTTTCCGAACTGGGCCTGATTCCACCGCTCGCGCAGGCCGTTGCTGCCGAGGGCTATCAGACGCCCACCCCGATCCAGGAGCGAGCCATCCCCCACGTGCTGGCGGGCCGCGATCTCCTCGGCCTCGCGCAGACTGGAACCGGCAAGACCGCCGCGTTCGCGCTCCCGATCCTTCAGCGGCTCTCCAATCAGCCGACGATCCAGACCCGCTCGCGGCCGATCCGCTGCCTCGTGCTGACCCCGACGCGCGAGCTCGCCTCGCAGATCGGCGAGAGCTTCACGACCTACGGCAAGAACCTCCCGCTCCGGAACACCGTGATCTTCGGTGGCGTCGGCATGGATGCGCAGAAGCAGGCGCTGCGCTCGGGGATGGACATCCTCGTGGCCACGCCGGGCCGGTTGCTCGATCTGATGGGGCAGGGCCTCGTCGATCTGAAGCCGCTCGAGGTGTTCGTGCTCGACGAAGCGGACCGCATGCTCGACATGGGGTTCATCCACGACGTCAAGAAGGTGATCGCGCGGCTGCCGCAGATCCGCCAGACGCTGTTCTTCTCGGCCACGATGCCGCGCGAGGCGCAGCAGCTCGCCGATCAGCTACTGAAGAACCCGGAGACCGTGGCGGTCACGCCGCCGTCGACCACCGCGGAGAAGGTCGATCAGGAGGTGTTCTTCGTCGAAAAGGCCGATAAGCGCGCGCTGCTCGTCGAGGTCCTCGCGGATCCCGCGATGAACCGCGTGCTCGTGTTCTCGCGCACCAAGCACGGCGCGAACCGGATCGCCGAGCACCTGGTGAAAGCGCGGATCAGCGCCGAGGCCATCCACGGCAACAAGAGCCAGAACGCTCGCGAGCGCGCGCTCGCCGGGTTCAAGTCGGGTCGGGTCCGCGTGATGGTGGCCACCGATATCGCCGCGCGCGGCATCGATGTGGATGCCGTCTCGCACGTCATCAACTTCGACGTGCCCGAGGTCCCCGAGACCTACGTCCACCGGATCGGCCGCACCGCGCGCGCCGGCGCATCGGGCATGGCGATCACGTTCTGCGAGACCGAGGAGCGTCCCGATCTGCGCAACGTCGAGAAGCTGACGCGCCAGGCGATCCCCGTCGTCGAGGGTCACCCGTACGAGTCGAGCAACCCGGCGCCCGGCGCCTGGAATGCGCGCGACGATCACAGCACCAGCCGCGGCAGCGACGGCGGCGGTCGACCTCCGCAGCGGAGTGGCGGCGGCGGTCGCGGTGGACGACCGGGCGGTCGCTCTGGCGGCGGCGGCGGCGGCGGCGGCGGCGGCGCACGCGGAGGGCGTCGTGGTGGCGGCGGCGGCGGTCGTCGCTGACCCGATCCGCGCGGCGTGATCTACCGGGCCGCGCGGCCTGACACTCGTACTACGATGCCGGCATGGCAGATGGCGCAGGGAAACCGCCGGGTTGGGGCGGACCACCACCGGGCGGGTGGCCACCACCGCAGATCGGCCAGCAGCAGCACTTCCCGCAGCAGCCGTACGGCCAGCAGCCGCAGCCGGCTCTACACCCCGGTCCGCTGCATGGCTATCCGGGGCAGCTACCGCCGCAGGGCTTCGCACCGCCGTATCCCGCACCGCACGCTGGACCACTGCACGGCGCTCCGGGGCAGCCGCCCCCGCAAGGGTTCGCACCGCCGGCGCCACCGGCCGAGGCCGGGATGTTCAAGCGCTCGCTCGGCCGTGCACTCCGGCTGCGCATCGAGCCCGAGGAGGTGTCTCCGAAGGAGCGCGCGGCCCTGCTCGCGGCCACGCCACCGATCACCGTGCCGTACCTGCAGGCCTTCCTCGCGTGGCGGCGCTCCGTGCTGTTCCTCGTCGCCGTCGCGCTGATCCCGCTGACGATCCTGCGCCTCGTCGATGCGATGAGCGGTGACCTGCCTGACGAGCTGCGGTTCATCCAGCTGATCCCCGCGGGTGCCGAGGGCCTGCTGTGCCTCGTGTGCTGGTACCAGCTGAAGAACTGGACGCACTGGCGCCAGCAGCGGCGCGCGCTGATGAAGGTCTGGGTGGTGTTCATGGCAGCGCCGTTCCTGGTGTTCCTCGTGCCGGTCGATTCGATCCTGCAGGGCATGATCGAGAGCCAGACCGCCGTCCTCGATCAATGGGGCGGTGCCGCGCAGGTCGATGCGGCGGCGGTCGGCGCCGCGGTGATCGCGGTGAAGACGACGATCGCGATCTACGCGCTGCTCACGCTCGCGCCGAAGGCGGTGTCGCTGCTCGCCGGCACGATCCGCGCGGGCATCGTGACCAAGATGCTGTTCCCCGGCACGTCGGGCCCGGGCTGGATCGTCGTGCTGTCGACGCCGCTGTACACGCTGTTCGTGTTCACGCTGCTGATCGTCCCGTACCAGCTGACCGGAAGCGGCTGGTACGTCGGTGCCATGGTCGGGCTCGCAGCGGCGCAGCTCGCGCTCGGGCGCGCCGGGTACGCGCTCGCGAAGCCGACGACCCACGACGATGCGGTGAAGCTCGTCACGAAGGCGCGGGCGGCATATCTGTTGTCGATGCTCGTGTTCGCGGCCTGCCTGCTGGTCGCGCTGGGCTCGCTCGCTGCCAAGCTCGGCGCCTCGACCATCGTGTCCACCGTGCTGTCGTTCGAAGCGAACGTGATGATCTTGACCCTGATCGGCAGCGATCTGGTGATCACCGCGCTCGCCCGCGCGCGCGGGCTGCAGAGCGGGACCCAGCGGCTCGTCGAAGAATCGAACGCGCAGCTGTCCGCATTCGTCGGCGAGGAGTGATCACTTCCACGCGCCGACGGTCTGCCGCAGCTCCTTGACCTTCGCGCGCGACAACGAGCCCACGGATGCGAGCGACAGCTGCGCGGGCGCGAGCACCGAGCGCGCGACCTCGACGACATCGTCGATCGTCACCGCCGTCATCGCCGCGAGCCGGGCCGAGAGCTTCGGAGGCTGGAAGTACAGCGCAGTGCCGCCGAACCAGCCGGCCATCGTTGACGCATCGTCGAGCGATGCGAGCGTCTCGTAGCGATAGCGCACGCGCGCTCGTGCCAGCTCGTCCTTCGTGATCTTTCCGGCGCGCAGCCCATCGAGCACGCGCAGCAACTCGCGCACCAGCGCGGGGACCTTGGTGTTCGCGGTGGCGCCGGAGATCTCGAACAGCGACGTATCGGCGAGCGGCTCGATCGCCGCGTTGATCGAGTAGGCGAGGCCCTTCTGGTCGGCGAGCGTGTAGTGGAGGCGGGTCGACATCCCATCGTCGAGGATCCGCAGCAGCGTCACCAGCGCGACGTAGCTCGGATCGAGCTCCGGGAGCGCCCGGAACAGGATCGCGAGCGAGGTCTGGGAGCCCGCATCGGGCACGTGGCACAGGTTCGGCCCGGGCCGCAGCGCGGGAGCGGCAGGAGCATCCGCGCGCGCGCCGGTCGGCATGCGTTCCAGCGCTTTGTGCGCGGCCGCGACCACGCGCCCGTGCGCAACCGGCCCAGCGATGCACAAGGTCGCGTTGCGCGCGCCATAGAACGCGGTGAAATGGCGCTTCACATCGGCGCGGGTGAACCGGCTGACATTCGCGCGCGGGCCGATGATCCGCTGGCCGAGCGGGTGGTCACCGAAGACCAGCCCTCGGGCGATGTCGTCGGTGTTGATCTCGACGTCATCCTCGTCATAGTCCTCGTTGATCTCCTCGAGGATCAGCGCGCGCTCGAGCTCGATGTCGGCGAACCGCGGACGCCCGACCAGCTCGCCGAGCAGGCCGATCGCGGCAGGTACGTGCTCGGTCTCGAGGCCGAGCTGGAACAGGGTGTAATCGCGCCCGGTCTCGGCGTGCAGCGTCGAGCCGAGCTTCTCCACGGCGGTGTTGAGCGCCAGTGACGACGGATATTTCTCGGTTCCGCGGAACAGCATGTGCTCCACGAAGTGCGAGAGGCCGTTGTCGGCCGGCGACTCGAACCGCGCCCCGACCTTGATGAACAGCGAGACCACCGCCGTGTGGAGGTGGGGCAGGGTGACTGTGGTCACGTCGAGACCGTTGTCGAGCCTGGTCGTGTCGACCCGGGGGTCGACGCTCGGAGGGCGAGGGAGCCTGGCTTTCATTGACGCGGTCTCTAGATCAGCGGTATCATACAGGTGTCTCCGATGCTTCTCAAGAAGATCGTCATCGCTGAGGACGACGACGCCATCGCGCACATGGTCAACATGGCGCTCGGCGACGCCGGATTTCTCTGTCTGCGCGCTCGGGACGGGGATGAGGCGCTAAAGCTGGTCAAGGCCCACGACCCGGACCTCCTCGTCCTCGACGTCATGATGCCCCGTGTGGACGGCCTCGAGGTCGCCCGGCGGCTCAAGGCCGATGTGATGTGGTCGCGCACCCCGATCCTGATGCTGACCGCGCTCGCAGGGATCGACGACCAGGTCCAGGGTCTCGAGGCCGGGGCCGACTCGTACATGTCCAAGCCGTTCGATCTGCGCGAGATGAGCGCGCGGGTCAAGGCGCTGGTGCGCTCGGCGCGCCGCGAGCGCAATCGCAACCCGACCACGAACCTCCCCGGCTCGAACGCGATCGACGAGGAGATCGAGGGGGCGCTGAAGAGCGGCAAGCCCACCGCGGTCGTCCACATCGACATCTCCAACTTCGACTCGTACGCCGACTCGATCGGCATCGTCAGCTCGGAGGACACCGTCAAGAACCTCGGTGCGTGGCTGCTCGAAGCGGCGCGCGCGGCCTCGGGTGGCGGCGCGTTTGTCGGCCACATCGGTGGTTCCGACTTCATCGCAGTGCTCGCTCCCGAGCACGCGATGCCGTTCCTCGCGAGCTCCGAGGCCGCGTTCGATGCCAAGCGCGCCACCCTCCCGGGGGATGCCGCGTCGCTGTATCTGGTCGCGGCCGTCGCGCACACCGAGGGTCTCACGCTCAACACCGGCGCCGACGAGCTGGGACGCCGGCTCGGCAAGGCGATGAAGCAGGCGAAGGCGAGCGGCAAGTCCGGCCACGTGGTGTGGTCGGCTAGCTGAGCGTGGCCGGCGATCCCGACGACACCGATCCCGCCGTCGCCGATACACATGCTTCTGCGGACGGACTCGATGCCGCGAGTGCGTCCAGGACGACCCGCGGCCCGCGTGGCGTGCGGCCCGGGGACACGCTCGGCCGCTACGAGCTCGGCGAGGAGCTCGGCGAGGGCGGCATGGCGACCGTGTTCCGCGCCCGCGACAAGGAGCTGCGGCGCGATGTGGCGGTCAAGGTGCTGTTCCCGCACCTCGCGCGGCGTGACGAGATCGTGCGGCGATTCCAGCGCGAAGCGCGGGCGGCGGCGGGGCTCGAGCACCCGAACATCATGCGGATCTATGACGTCGGCGGCGCCGAGGGAGATGATCCGCCGTACATCGTGATGGAGATGATCCGCGGGCGCTCGTTGCTCGCGGAGGTCGAGCAGCGCGGACCGATGCTCGCCGAGGTGGTGGCGTGCGTCGGTGCGTTGCTCGCCGATGCGCTCGCGGCCGCGCACAAGGCTTCGATCGTCCACCGCGACATGAAGCCGGCGAACGTGATGATCGCACCGGGCGGCAAGATCCTGCTCACCGATTTCGGCGTCGCACGACTCGAGACCGAGGACTCGCTGGTGACCAAGACCGGGGCCTTGCTCGGCACGCCTGCATACATGAGCCCGGAGCAGGCGAGCGGCGACATCGCCACGGCGAAGAGTGATGTCTACTCGCTCGGCGCGACCTTGTATCAGCTCGCGACCGGATCGCTGCCCTATGCGGGGAGTCCGGCGAGGGTGCTCGCCCAGATCGCGATGGGCACGATGGTGGCTCCGGTCAAGAAGCGCCCGGCGGTGGGGCCCGATCTGTCGCGGCTGATCGAGCGGATGATGGCGGTCGAGCCGGAGCAGCGCGTACCGACCGCGGTCACTGCCGCCAACGAGCTGCGCGCGCTCGCTTCCGCCGGTGGGCTCGGCGAGCCGGCCGACGAGCTGGCGGCGTACTTCGCGGACTTCGACGTATACGTGAAGGCGCGAACGCCGAACATCGTTGCGGCGGTGGTCGGCGCGGCGAAGCAGGCCCTCGCGGAGGCCAAGCTGCCGCGGGCGATGGCGCTCGCCGATCACGCGAGCGCACTGGCTCCCGATGATCCCGCGGTGACCGCGCTGATCGAGCGGGTCGCCGAGGGTGGACGCGCCACGCGACGCAAGAAGGTCTGGGGCATCGCGGCGGTCGGTCTCGCGCTCGCCGGTGGCGGCACCGCGGTGGCCTACAAGCTCGTCGGCAACGATGAGGCTACGCCGGCGGGGCTGGATGCGGCCGTCATCGTCAGCGTGCCACCGGATGCAGCGTCGTTGTCCGCGCTCGATGCCGCGCCGTCACTCGTGATCGATGCAGCGGTCGAGATCCTGACCGATGCAGCGCCGGTCAGGCAGCGTGATGCCGGCACGCAACGACGCGATGCCGCGGTGGCGCTGGCCGTGATCGATGCTTCCGAACCCGTCCCAGCTCCGGTCGACGCCGCGATCGTCGAGCCTCCGCAGCAGGGCACCATCGTGGTGAACGCCGCGCCATGGTGCGATGTCACGATCGATGGCCAGCCGCGCGGTCGCCAGCAGATCGGAAAGCGGTTCGCGGTGAACATCGATCCGGGGGTGCACACCGTGATCTGCGAGCAGACCGGTCTCGACCGGAACTGGACCAAGCAGGTCGAGGTGGCGCCCGGCAAGACCGTCACGGCGAACGGATCGCTGCTCCGCACCGTGGTGGTCACGATCGAGACCGACGTGACGATCGATGGCGTGGCCTACAGGGCAGGCTCCACCGTGCAGCTCGACGGTCGGAAGCGGGTCGAGGCCGGCGGAGTCTCGCTCTACCTCACCTTCAGCACGCCATGTCGCCTGCGTACCAAGCCCGAGCTCGGGTGTTATCCGTAACTTGGCAACAATCTCCGGATCCGCGACACGGCTGTCGTGATCGCTGCGCGGCAGCACCGTGATTCCAGCACTTGCGCGTGGCCAGCCGGTTGCAGCACAAAGGATCGTGATGCGCTTCGCGATCGTCCTCGGTACGGCCCTCGGGGCTGCGCTGGGGCTTCCCGCGTGCTTCTACCAGGACACGATCAACCAGCGCCCTTCGATCGACATCCTCGCTACCGGGAAGGAGGTCCATCGCGGGGACAGGGTGAAGCTGACGGCCACGGCGAGCGACCCCGAGCACCACATCGTCAGCTTCACGTGGCGCGCATACGCGTGCACCGATGGCGCGGGCGGCGCGGACTGCGATACCGAGCCGTTCTACGCCGACGTCCTCGATCATGCTGAGTTCGTCGTCCCGCTGGTCCGCGAGGATCGGCCGCTGCCGGTGCGCAACGTGCGCGTCGTGCTCGCGGCGAAGGACGAGCTGGGCGCGACCGCGAAGCCGTCGCAGGAGCTCGTGATCGTGGCGCTCGACCGGCCTCCTGAGCTCGAGCTCACGCGCGCGGCCAACTTCATCGTGACGCCAGGCCGCGATCTGGTCGTGTACGCGACGGTGGGCGATGTCGACGATGGGCCGCTCGTGCTTGGCGAGCCGCGCTGGGAGGTGTTCGCGCCGTCGCAGGCGAGCTACTTGTTGACCGATCGGCCGCTGACGCAGAACCCCAACGACCCCGCACATCGCACGTTCGCGAAGACGTTCCGCCCGTCGGTGATCGGAGACTGGGAGCTGCGCGTGACCGCGACCGATCCGCTCGAAAAGACCACGACCGAGAGCCTGTTCATCACGGTGGCTCCGCCGCCGCCGCCGTGCCTCGCGCAGTTCCAGCCGATCGTCGCGACCGGCGGCGCTGCCTTGCCGATCAGCGATCCCACGCTGTTCCGGGTGCCAATCGTCGTCGACGATCTCGATGTCTATCCGCAGCAGACCGGCGACGCGGCGCTCGGCGTGACCCGGTTCCAGTGGTCGCTGCAAGGCCCGGGCGCGGCGACCCACGCTCCGATCAGCGGCGCCACCGCGAGCAGCTTCGCGCTCGACCCCGCGAGCTTCACTCCCGGCGATCTCGTCGAGCTTCGCGTCGAGATCTACGATCGCGAGAACACGCCGATCGTCTGCCCCGATGCGGATCCGACCTGCTCGACGATCTCGATGCCGAGCTGCATCCAGCGCCAGACCTGGCGCGTGGAAGTCCGATGAAGGTCCTCGCGATCCTGCTCGCGCTGGTGCTCGTCGGCTGCGCGGGAGACCTCGGTTCGGTCGGTGATGATGACTGCCAGATCAGCCTGAGCTACACGCCCACGATGCCGCTCGCGGGTCCCGACACCGAGGTGCGGGTCGCGAGCACGGCCACCGGCGCAGCGGGCACGCGGACGTACACGTGGAGGGTGATCAAGGGCGGGTTGCCGGTGGCGTTCCGGGACGCGCAGTCGGACCACTCGGAGATCAGCTTCCTCGCGAGCGAGGCGGGCACCTACGACGTCACGCTCGATCTCTCGCCATCGCTCGGAGCGTTCTGTCCGCAGGCCAGCGCACGCGTCAACGTGTTGCTCGACGCCACGGCGGTCGGCGCGCGGCTCCACATCACACCGCCGGGCACGGTGCCGGCTCCGCTCGTCGATCGGCGGATCCGGATCCACCACGCCACCGACTACGACATGGGCCCGGTCGTGCTCGAGTCGGGCGTGGTCGCCACCGGCCAGGTCAAGAACGGCGGCGTTGGCGTGGCCGCCTACCTCCAGTTCATCCCGCAGGGCATGGCAGGCGCGATCGTGGAGACCTTCGCGAGTGCCAGCGGCGCGTACGCGGTGCGCCTGCTCGATCAGCCGCACGATGTCATCGTGGTGCCGGCGGACGCGGAGCTCGCGCCGAGGAGGATCATCGGCTACCTGCCGTCGCAGACGGTACTGAACGTCAACGGCGGCACCACGATCACCGGCACGGTTCGCCAGGGCGTCACCGCGATCGGAAACGCGAAGGTGCAGCTGACGATCGATGGCGTACCGACCACGCTCGCCACCACGGCCGCGAATGGCACGTTCACCGTGCAGGGCGTCGACGTCGCGAACGCCAACGTGAAGGTCGAGGTCACGCCACCACCGGTGACCGGGATCCCGCGCTTCGAGGCGACCGGCCTGCTCGACGTCACCGCGCTGGTCAACGTCACCTACGGCACGTTCACCCTGCGCAACCTGGTGGGCGTACCGGTGCGCCGCAGCGGTGCGGCGCAGGCGGGCAAGCCGGTCTTGATCGTCGGTACCGTCGCCTCGGTCGGTAGCGTCAGCGCGGGCGTCACGGTGAACGGCACCGGCTTCGTGCGGATCCCGACCACCACCGATGCGGGCGGCAACCTGCCTTCGGTGCTGGCTCCGGCGGGTCCGCTGTTCGCGGTGACCACCGTTGGCAGTGGTGACCGCGCGATCGGATCTTTCGACTTGACGACGGTCATCCCCGCGCAGATCGACGCACCGCCGCCAGCAGCACTCGTGGCAACCGCCACCGATGGTACCGATCCGCTCGACGGTGCCACGCTCGACCTCGTGCCCCGGCAAGCCCTCGAGCTCGCCGGCGTGCCGTCCCTCCACTTCACCGCAAATGCGCTCGGCAAGATCACCGGCGTGGTGCCGGCCGGCGGCGCATTCGATGTGCGGTGGTCCGATCCCGCGGCGCGCCGTGCACCGAAGCTCGATGCCAACACCACGCTGCTGTCGCGCACGTACGTGCTTCCTCCCGCGGTCTACGTCAGGGGCGATCTGACGGTGACCGGCTCGTCCAACCCGGTGGTCGGCGCCTCGGTGCAGATCCTGTGCGCGAGCTGCAGCGGCCTCGATCGCGATCGTCCGATCGCGGAGGTCGCCTCCGACCCACACGGGACGTTTACCCTCGCGGTTCCCGACCCCGGCGCGATGTAGGATCGCTCCCATGGTGCGGATCTGCCTCGTGCTCGCGGTCCTGATGCTCGTCTCGCCGCGCGCGTACGCCGACGATGCGGTCGCGCTGCTGCCGCTCGATGCCGATCAACGCCTCGAGATCTACGGCCAGCCGGTCGCCAGCGAGATCGCACGCGCGCTGGTCGCGGGCGGTGTCGATGTCGTGGTGGTTGGACCGAAGGCCTCGGTGCCCGAGAGGGCGAAGCTGATCGTCGACGGCACGATCAGCGCGAACAAGGCCGACCTGGTCGTGCTCTCGCTCCGGGTGCGCAACCCGGTCGATGGCACCACGCTCGCCACCACGCAGGCCACCGCGCGGGGGCTCCCGAACATTGACCAGGCGGCGGCCGAGCTGTCGGCGAAGCTGCTGCCGATCGTGAAGGCCCGGATCGAGGCGCTGCACAAGCCGGTAGCGCCGATCGGTCGCACCCCGGCGTCGCCCGTGGTCGTGGCCGCACCCCCGGCGCCGATCCCCGTGATCCTGCTCGTGACCGCGGACTCATCGGACGCACCGCTGCGTACCGCGCTCGCCGCGGCGATCGAGCCGTGGGCCCAGGAGAAGCATCATGCGATCAAGGCGACCGACGCGAACATCGTTCCGCTCGCGGTCAAGGACGCTGCCGCCGAGCTCGGCATGTCGTTCCAGATCAAGAGCTACGAGGTCGATGCCGACGCCGCGATTCGCACTGCGCGCGCGCGCGTTCGCGTCCGGATCAGCGATGCCGCCAGCGTGCTGTTGGATCGCGTGGTGATCACCGACTCCGTGGTCGGCGACAAGGACATCTCGGCCGAGGCGCTCGCCGCGCGCACCGCCCGTGAGGTGCTCGAGATCCTGCGGCCCCACCTGAGGCGCCTGGTACCGACATGGCGGTGAGGGCGGTCGCGATCCTGCTCGCGATGGTGCTCGCGTGCCCGGTGGTTCGTGCGCAAGCTCCCACGCCGGCGCGGCCCGCGGACGTACTGCGCGAGGGCAACACCGCGGCCACTGCGGGTGACTGGCTGATGGTCAGCCAGCTCGTCGATCCCTTGCTACGCGGTCAGCTGCCCGCGTCGGATCTCGCCGAGGCGCACCGGCTCGCCGGCCTCGCGGCGTTCTTCCAGGGCCGCCGGGTCGATGCTGAGAATCACTTCGTCGCCTACCTGCGGATCGACCTCGACGGACAGCTCGATCCCGCGCTGTATCCGCCCGAGGCGCTGACGTTCTTCAACGAGATCAAGGCCAAGTACAATGCCGAGCTCAAGGCGCGGCGGCCCAAGCAGCGGCGCTACTGGTTCGTGAGCCTGCTGCCGCCGTTCGCGCAGGTGCAGAACGGGGAGCGCACCAAGGCGCTCATCATCGGCGGCCTGCTCGCGGGCTTCATCGCCGCGAACATCACCACGGCCCTCGTCCTGCGCTCGTGGTGCACCCGGGTCAGCGGCGACAACGGCTCGAGCGTCACCTGCGACAACAACGCGAGCGATCACTACTCGAGCGCGCCGACGCTGCGCACGATCAACGCGATCGGCGGCGTCGGCGCGATCCTCACCTACGCCTATGGTGTGTACGATGGCGTGAAAACGTACCGCCGTCGCACACGCGAACGATCGATGCAGCCGTTCGTATCGGCCACGACGCATGGCGACGCGCTGCTGGGAGTTGCCGGGAGCTTCTGATCTGCCTACACGTAACCTGGGGGCCGAGAACCATGGGTTTGGCACCACGGGACAGCTGTGACACGAACGCACTGTTGTCTATAAGCCCAGGCGTATAGGCCCCTTCTTCGTTGAGATCGGCCGAATCCCTCCGGTACGATATGAACGGAGTGAGGCAGCCCGTCCCATTTGGGAAATACCTCCTGCTCGACCGGATCAGCGTCGGCGGGATGGCGGAAGTCTTCAAGGCTAAGTCCTACGGCGTCGAAGGCTTCGAGAAGATCATCGCGATCAAGCGGATCTTGCCCACGATGGGCGAAGACCGCGATTTCATCAAGATGTTCATCGACGAGGCGAAGATCGCCGGGCAGCTCGCGCATGCGAACATCTGCCAGATCTTCGAGCTCGGCCGCATCGATGGCTCTCACTTCATCGCGATGGAGTACATCTGGGGCAAGGACCTGCTCCAGATCCAGAATCGGGTCCGCAAGATCAAGCAGCAGATGCCGGTGCCGATGGCGTGCTTCACCATCGCCAAGGTGCTCGAGGGGCTCGACTACGCGCACCGCAAGCGGGATCCGCTCGGGCGCCCGCTCGAGATCGTGCACCGCGATTGCTCGCCGCAGAACGTGCTCGTGTCCTACGAGGGCGAGGTCAAGGTCATCGACTTCGGCATTGCCAAGGCCACCTCGCGGAACTCGCGGACGATGGCCGGCGTGCTCAAGGGCAAGTTCGGCTATATGTCGCCCGAGCAGGTCCGTGGCCTGCCGCTCGATCGTCGGAGCGACATCTTCGCGCTCGGCACCATGCTCTACGAGTGCCTGACCGGCGAGCGGCTGTTTCAGGGCGAGACCGACTTCTCGACGCTCGAGAAGGTCCGCAACGTCGACATTCAGAACCCGCGGTCGATCAATCCGAACATCCCCGAGCAGGTCGAGCGGGTGATCTTGAAGGCGCTCGCGAAGGACGTCGACGAGCGTTACCAGTGGTGCAGCGAGATGCTCGCCGATCTCCAGCAGTACCTGATGAGCCAGGACGTCGTGTACACGGCGAAGACGCTGTCGATTTGGCTCAAGGACGTGTTCGTCGGCGAGATCGAGAAGGAGCGCCAGCTCCTCGAGCAGTACAAGCGTGTCGGCCGCGATGGCCTGATCGCCGGCCTGCCGTCCGCAGAAGCGAAGGTCAACGTCGTCGACAGCCTCGGCGAGGCGGGTGTCCCCGAGGGCGATGCCACGATGCTTGGCAGCCCGAACTTTGACGACCTGGAGCAGGCGGTGGCCGCGAAGGCCGCGCCCGAGATCATGCCCGCGCCCGCAAGCGTGCGCGCCACGAGCCAGCAGCAGAGGAAGGCGAACGACGGCGACGATGGCGATTTCGGCGAGGAAGCTCCCACCGAGATCTTCGGCGAGATCGATAGCCCTCCGGGCGCCGCACCCGCGGCCGCCGCCCAGCCGCGGGCCGCCTCGACCTCGCGCCCTCCGAATCCTCCGCCAACCCGCTTGCGGAGCCAGGGCCAGCCCGCGCAGTCACAACCGATGGCCGCGAGCCCGGGTGGCCGCCCGGCGGCGCCGCGGGCCGCATCGATCCCGCCGATGCAGATGCCGCTGGCGAGTCCATCGGATCGCACCATGGCTCCGCAGATGATGGACCACGGTGGCTTCGCGGCCGCGCAGTCGTCGCCTCAGCAGGGGTATCAGCAGCCGCCGCCGCAGAACCAGCCCTATCCCCCGGGCGGTTACTATCAGCAGCCACCACCGGGCTCGCACTCGGGTCCGATGCCGGCGCCGCAAGGCACACCGAGCTCGATGCCCACGGCCTCGTCGGGGCCGCTCAATCCGATCGCGTCCAGCAATCCGAGCAAGACCATGATGGGCGGCATGGCTGCGCCGGTCCCGGGTAACTATGGCCAGCAGTACCGGGTCACCGGTCAGCACGCGGCGTATCCGCAGTCCCAGCCGTATCCCGAGCAGCAGAACCCGTCGATGCAGTACCCGGTGCAGCAGTACCCGTCGGGGCAGATGCCGGGCTACGGCCAGCAGGGCGGGTACCAGCAGCCGCAGCCGGGAGTGGCGATCGACCAGGCCGGTCAGCCCACGCACGAGGCGAAGAAGAAGTCGTCGATCGGGCGTGATGTCGCGATCGGCGTCGCGATCGCCGGGCTCGTGCT
Organism: Myxococcales bacterium; assembly: GCA_043753855.1. GTDB lineage: Bacteria > Myxococcota_A > Polyangia > Haliangiales > Haliangiaceae > JABFXX01. Next base: position 14,328 of record JAYUVX010000126.1, read on the forward strand.
CGGCGGCTTCCTCGCGGTGAAGTTCCTCGTCCTCGATTCGGGCAGCAGCGGCTCGAGCAGCAGCGGTAGTGCCACGACCTCGTCGATCGCCACGATTCGCCTCGCGCTCCCCACCGGCGTTTCGGCGGACCTGTTCGTCGACGACAAGAAGGTCGCCACGGTCAGCGACAAGCAAGAGATTCCGGTCACCGCCGGCCAGCGCAAGGTCAAGCTCGTCGGGCCCAATGGCGCGAAGTGCGAACAGGAGCTGAAGCTCGCCGCGGGCAAGACCACGCCGCTCGAGTGCGCAATGAAAGCGGGCCCCGGATCCGGCGCGGCGATGGGCAGCGCAGCGGTCGTCACGCCGCCAGGTGACAAGACGACCACGATCACCGAGGTGAAGCCGGCCGATACGAAGACCACGACCATCACCGAGGTCAAGCCGGTCGACACCACGGCGACGACCACCATCAAGCCGGCGGATAGCAAGACGACGACCACGACCACGACCACGACCAAGCCGGCGGACACCAGGACCAAGACGACGACCACCAAGCCGGTCGATACCAAGACCACGACGACTATCAAGCCCGTCGACACCAAGACCACGACGACGACCAAGCCGGCCGACACCAAGGTCGTGAAGACCGACAAGGCACCGGGTGAGGCCGCCGAGGCGAAGGGCTATCTGTCGGTCCAGAGCACGCCGAGCGCGAAGATCTTCGTCGACGGCGTAGACACCGGGCTGTCGACGCCGATCAGCGGCAAGCAGCTGTCGCTCGCGCCGGGTAAGCACAAGGTCACGTTCGCGGTCGGCGGCGACAAGTTCACGTTCGCCGTGATGATCAAAGCGGGCGTGACCGAGCTGTTGAAGAAAGACCTTCCGTAGCCCGCGGTCAGTGCTCGGTGGGGGAAGGGGCCGCGCTCGCCTTCGCTTCCGTCGCCTCGAGATCGCCCAGCTTGGCCTCGAGCTCCGCGATCCGATCGGCGAGGGCGCTGACGTCCTTGTTGACGCTCGCGAACGGCGAGATGCCCTCGATCGTCGTGCGGATCTTGGTGTCGACGTGCTTCTGCCACTCCTCGAGCCGCTGCTTGGAGTGATCGACCCACTCGCGCAGCGACTGCAGGCTGCGCTTCTTGACCATCGCCTCGTCGTTGTGGCCCTCGGGCTCGGGTGCCGGCTCGGGGTCGGTGCCCTCGGCGCCGTCCTTCTTCTTGCCCGGCAGGATGCTCTGCACCCGGCGCTGCGCCTCGGCGAACCACTCACCACCGCTCTGGATGATGTTGCGCATCGCGCTGAGCGGCAGGAAGCTACGCTGCTTCTTCTCTTCCTCGAAGATGATCTGCGCCAGGGTGACCGTGGTCAGGTCTTCCTTGGTCTTGTTGTCGACGATCTTGACCTCATCACCTTGCCGGATCATCTCGCTGATCTGGTCCAGCGTGACGTAGCGGCTGTGCTCGGTGTCGTAGAGCTTGCGATTGGCGTATCGCTTGATGATCCGAGTCTCAGGCATCGAGTGTTGTGAAAAGTATCACGCGCTGCGCCATGACCTCAACGGGCCACCCGGGTGTTGCGAAAAGTATCACGCGCTGCGCTATGGCCTCGACGTGCCACACTGCCCCGGTGGGTCCCGACCACATCCTCCAGCGGCTGAAGGCCATCCGCGACCCGCGAATGCGCGTGCTAGCCCTCGTGGAGGCCTTCGGGCGGGGGGATCCCGGTACCTGGGTCGAGCTCCTGGAGGCCATCCTCACGCGAGCCCATCGCGTCGATGACCCCGATGCGGTGATGGCGGTCGAGGTCATCACGCACGCGGCGGCGGACCCGGCGCTGGCCTACGAGGCGCGCAAGGACATCTACGTGGCGGCGACCCAGCGCGGGATGCCGGCGATCGCGCGGCTATTTCTGTCGGCGAGCCCGAGCGTCGTCCCCGCTGCGCAGCTGAAGAAGCAGCTTGCACCCGAGCGGGCGCTCAAGCCGAGTGGTCGCGCGCTGACCCTGGGCGAGCGCAAGGCCCTGGCACGAACCCATTCGCGCGAGCAGATCCTGCTGCTACTGCGCGACCCGCACCCCGCGGTCGTCGGGATCCTGCTGGAGAATCCGCACGTCACCGAGTCCGACATCCTGCGGATCGCCTCGACGCGACCCGCGGTACCGGAGGCGCTCGCCAAGATCGCCTGCCACCCGCGATGGTCGGTGCGTCACCCGGTGAAGCGCGCGCTGGTCATGAATCCGTCCACACCGCTGGCGGATGCGATCCGTGTCGTCACCACGCTACGGGTGTCGGAGCTCGCCGAGCTCGCGCACGATCCGATGCTGTCGGAGACCCTGCGCCGGCACTGCGCCGAGCTGCACGCTGCGACCTCGCACCGGCGGCGACCGGTGGCCTAGCTCACAGCTGTCTCCGCTGTCTCAAGTTTCCGAGGACGCAGACTTCTTCTTGCGACGGACGACGACTTCTTCCCATTCGCCGTCCTCGTCGGAACCAGCATCGAGCGCCTTCGCGGGCTTCTTGCCCGCGAGCTGCTTCTTGCTGTCCTTGCTGTCCTTGGTGTCCTTGGTGTCCTTCTTGTCGTCCTCGTCCTCGTCACCGTCGACGTTGGAGGCACGTTTGAAGTTCTTGATACTCCGACCCAACGCGTCGCCGATCCCCGGCAGCTTGTTGGCGCCGAACACGACGAGGACGATGAGGAGGATAACAACTAGCTCGCCCATGCCGGGCATGACGGTCTCCTTGGGTTACGGCGCAATCTAGCACTGTTTCGATCGAGGTCTGAAAAGCCTCTCGAAAACTTGGTTCATTCCCGTCGAGGCGCCTATGTTCGGGGTCATGCGCGTCGTCGGAATGCTGGTCATCTGCGCAGCGCTGGGCGTTGCCCACGCCGATCCCGAGACCGTGGTGCATCCAGGTCCTCAGGGGGCTCCTCCCGTCCAGGCAGAAGACCCGGCCTTGCCACAGCAGCTCGATGGGCGTCGATCGGTGCGCGGCTGCAATGTCGGGGAGACCTGCACACCTCCCGGTGATCGGATGCGCGAGGTCGAGGTCGAGCTGTTCCCGCGGCCGGGTGCCGACCCGTGGGTCGACGAGCGCAACTCGGCGCCGAGCCGGCTCGAGGCGGGGCCGACCCGGCTCGTCAAACGCCCGAGCGAGCTGCGTCCGGACCAGCCGTGGCTCGATCAGCTCGAGCTTCCGGATCTTCCGGTGCGGTGGTCGCAGAAGCTCGTCGACTATCTGGTGTTCTACAGAAACGATCCGCGCGGCCGCTCGATCATGTCGAGCTGGCTCGTCGATCAGGGGCGCTACAAGGATCTGATCACCTCATACCTGCGCAAGGCCAAGCTGCCGCAGGACCTGCTGTACGTCGCGATGATCGAATCGTCGTACGACAACACCACGCTGTCCTCGGCGGGTGCGCTCGGGCTGTGGCAGTTCATGCCCGAGGGCGGAAAGATCTACGGGCTGCGCCAGGACCGCTGGGTCGACGAGCGGCGCGATCCGTATCGCTCGACGATCGCCCAGATGGACTACTTCGCGGACCTCTACCAGCGGTTCGGCGACTGGCACATCGCACTCGCGGCATTCAACGTGGGTTACGGCGCGATGCTGCGC